>NZ_JBVHWM010000026.1:89257-105212 GCF_055564375.1 Streptomyces sp. NPDC029138 | reverse complement strand
CGGCACTCGCGGGAGAGTTCTGGTTAGGGCGCGGGGCGGCAGGGGGGGGAGGTGGCGGCGGACGAGGCGGGCCGGGGGGTGGTGGTCTCGGCCGGGCCGCCCCGGCCCCGAGGCGGCGCCCGCCCGGAGCGCGACTGGCTGGACAAGCTGACCACGCGCGGCTCCTCGGGCGTGCTGGTCAACCTGGCGGAGCTGTCCGCGTCGCAGTACGCCTGGCTGGACCATCACCGCATCCCGTACGTGCTCATCGACCCGGCGCACGAGCCGCCGGCCGGGGTGGTGTCGGTCGGGGCGGCCAACTGGCAGGGCGGGGTGAGCGCGACCGAGCATCTGCTGGGTCTCGGGCACGAGCGGATCGCGGTGATCGCCGGGCACCGGCGCACGATGGCCGACGGCGCCCGGGTGGCCGGCTACCGCTCGGCGCTTGCCTCGGCGGGCGTGCGGCACCGCGCCGAGTACGTCCGGCACTCGGCCTTCGACGAGGCCACCGCCCGGCTGCGCACGCACGAACTGCTGGACCTGCCCGAGCCGCCCACCGCGGTGTTCGTGTGCTCGGACCGGATGGCGCTCGGGGTGTGCGCTGCGCTGGCCGAGCGGGAGGTGCGGGTGCCGGACGACATGAGCGTGGTGGGCTTCGACGATCTGCCCGAGGCCCGCTGGGTCACCCCGGCGCTGACCACCGTACGCCAGCCGCTGGCGGAGATGGCGGCCACGGCGCTGCGGTTGCTGGTGCGGATGATGCGGGGCGACCGCCCCGAGGGGACGCGGACGGAGCTGTCGACCCGGCTGGTGCAGCGCGCGAGCACGGCCCCGCCCGCCAACCGCCCTGCCGGGTACCGCCCGTGACGAGGGAACGGCCAACTGCGTGATGTCGGCGGCCGGTTCGGGCGCGGAAGGTGCCCCTGTCCCGGTGGAGATCGTTCGCCGGACATGAACCACTCCACCCGTATCGCCGCGGCCCTCTCCGTGGCCGCGGTCGCCCTGGTCACCGCCTACGGCACGGCCCATGCCGCCTCCCGCACCCTCGCTCCCGGACAGCAGCGCGTCACCGTGGCCTCGCCCGCCGACGAGCACGACCCGAAGGAGGACGTCGAACTCGACGAGAGGGGCCGCCCCGATCTCAAGGAGGACTGAGTCCCCGGGGCGGAACGCCACGGGCCGGCGACACGGTGACGGCCGGGCACCTCCCGCAGGGGGTGCCCGGCCGTCGTGTGGTCCGGTTGTCGCTCAGTCCTCCTCGCCCTGGCCGGCTCCCACGAGGGCCTCGACCACGTCCACGGCGCTGCCGTCGTGGTCGCTGCCGGCGGTGCCGCTGCCGGTCTGGAGGTTGGCCGCGCGATCGACCTCGAGCCACGAGTCGGCGTGGGAGTTGTCGATCACGGTGATCAGGCTCCCGGACGCGACGGCGGGTACGGCGCCGGCCCCGAGGAGCACGGCGGCGACCGCCGTGGCCATGCCGAGCCTCGGTACGGCACCGGTCACACGCCCACGCCCTCGGGGGTGAGCCGCTCGCGGGCGATGTTGCGCTCCAGCAGGCTGGTGGCGGCCTTCACGCCGACGCCGCTCGCGGGGTCCACCTCCGGCAGCCGGCCGTCGGCCGCCTTCAGGCCGGCGAGCGCGGAGTCCATCGCCTCGTGCGCGGCGAACAGGCACGGGGTGCTGTAGATGGCGACGTCCACGCCGAGGTCGGACAGTTCACCGAGGGACAGGCGGGGCGACTTGCCGCCGGCGATCTGGTTGAACAGCAGCGGCTTGTCCCCGACCACCTCACGGATCCGCTTGATCCACTCGACGCTGCGCACCCCGTCGACCAGCACCACGTCGGCGTCCGTGGCCGCCAGCTGTTCGGCGCGGTGCAGGATGTCGTGCTCGTCGGTGGCGTCCGTGCGGGCGACGACGACCAGGTCCTTGCGGGTTTCCAGGACCTTGTGCAGCTTCTCCAGGTACTCCTCCAGGGGCAGCACCTGCTTGCCGTCGGCGTGGCCGCAGCGGCGGGGCCGCTTCTGGTCCTCCAGGATCACCCCGGAGGCGCCGATGCGCTCCAGTCCCTCGACGACGTGACAGGCGACCTCGGGGTCGACGTACCCGTCGTCGATGTCGACCAGCAGGTGGTGGTGGGGGAACGCGCCCCGCAGTCGCTGGACGAAGGCCACCATGTCGGGCCAGGCGATGAATCCGATGTCCGGCAGTCCGTAGTACGAGGCCGCGAAGCCGAAGCCCGATACGAACATCCCATCGTAGTGCTTGGCCGCGATCGACGCCGAGTACATGTCGTACACGCCGATCAGCGGTGTGGTTCCGGGACCGGCGATGCGCTCGCGCAGCTTGTTTCCGTAGGTCAAGGTCGGCTCCTCCTGTGGGTGGGTGACGCGGGGCGGAAGGGGGGCCGCCGCGTCTCGACGCCCTTTGCCAAGACAAGAGCATGTCTAGATAGTCACGTGACCTTCCTCCTACGCCAGCTTTACTCACTCCAACGGCGCAATCGGTTCACCGCAGAAACGTCACTGGGTGGCCGTTGCCGCCCAGGTGAGGCCCCCGTTCAGGTGGGCCAGGAAGACCGGGTCGCGGTAGGCGTCGGCGGCGTGACCGAGGGCGGTGTAGAACACGCGTCCGCCTTCGGGGCCCCGCTCGCGGCACCAGGCCAGCGGGTGGTCCGCGCCCATCCCGCCGCCGTCGTACGACGACTCGTCGGCGCGCAGCAGCACGCGCGCCCCGCCGCCCGGGGAATGGTCGAAGTCGTACCACTCGTCGGTGAACTCCCACACCGCCGGCACCTGCCGGGTGGCGGGGTGGGTGGGGTCCGCGACGAGGGCCCGGCCCGGCTGGTGGGCGGGGTGCCGGGTGAAGCGGGCGCCGAGCAGTTCGCCGTAGTACGGCCACCCGTACTCGGTGCAGGCCGCCGCGTGCACCCCGGCGAAGCCGCCGCCCGACCGGACGTACCGCTCCAGCCGCTCGCGCCCGGCCGGGGTCAGCACGTCCCCGCTGGTGGAGAGGAAGACCACGGACGCGAACCCGTCCAGCGGCCGTTCGAGGTCCGCGGAGTCCTCGGTGTGCTCGACGGCGAACCGGCCGGACGCCCGCACGGCGGCGACGGCGTCCGGGATGGAGTCGTGGCGGTAGTCGGCGGTACGGGTGAAGAGGAGGAGACGAGGAGGCATGCCACGGGACTCTAGGCGCACGCCCGCCGACCCGGCGGGGCGGTCCACCGCTCCCCGGCCCGGCGCCGTCCGGTCACGGGGCGTTCCGCTCAACCACCCTCGCCCACGCTGTTGTCGGGCGCTCCGTCGCCGTACGACGGCAGGTCCCCGCGCCGCACCGGTGCCGTCGCCGTGGGGACCGGCGGCAGGAGTGCGGCGAGTTCCGCCGGTGCGGGGCGGTGGACGGCGTCCGCGGCGCCGCGGAGCACGTCGGACGGGACCTTCTCGCCGCTGATCCGCACCACTTGGCCCTTCGCGGGTGTCAGGCAGGTGTAGCCCTCCGGGCAGTCGGCGGCGCTGCCCCGCTCGGCGTGGAGGTGGAGCACGGCGCCGTTCTTCGCCCAGTACGCGACGGAGAAGCCGTCGTCCCCGTTCACGCCGACGGACTGCTGCGCGAGCGTGAAGCCCGGCACCTCGGTGACGTAGACGAGTTCCGGCGCGATGCCCAACGCGCGGAGCCGGAGGTCCAGTTCGGCGCGCCGGACGCTCGGGGACGCCGATTCCCGGACGCTCGGGGACGCCGACGCCCGGGCATCGCCGGACGCCGGCTCCCGGGCATCGCCGGTGTCCGCCTTCTCGGTGCCGCACGCCGTGAGCAGTGCGGGAAGGACCAGGAGCAGCGGCAGGGCGCGTGCGGTACGGATCATGCGCCCATGGTGCCGCAGGGGCGTTCCCGGGGACGGCCCCGATCCCGTAACCTCCTGCGCGATGAACGCGATTCCGCCACTGCTGGACCATCTCGTCCTCGCCACGCCCGACCTGAACGCGACGGTCACCGAGTTCGCGCGGCGGACCGGGGTCACTCCGGCGCCCGGCGGGGTGCACGTCGGACTGGGTACGCGCAACCATCTGGTGGGACTGGGCGGCCGGAGCTATCTGGAGATCCTCGGGCCCGATCCGGACCAGCCGGAGCCTGCCGGGCCACGGCCGTTCGGTGTCGACCGGCTGACCGCGCCGACCGTGCTGACCTGGGCGATCAGCCCGCCCGAGCTGGACGCGACGATCACCGGGGCGCGGGCGCGGGGCCATGACCCGGGCCCGGTACGGCCGATGAGCCGCCGCACCCCGGACGGCACCCTGCTGCGGTGGCGGCTGACCGACGCCGGCCTCGGCGAGACGGGGGGCCTGGTGCCGTTCCTCATCGACTGGGGCGACTCCCGGCACCCGGCCGACTCGGGACTGCCGGTCACCCCGCTGCTGGCGGTGTCGGCGTCGGCGCCCGAACCCGAGCGGGTGCGCGGCCCGCTGACGGCCCTGGGCACCTCGCTCAGGCTCACCATGGGGCCGTTCGAGCTCTCCTTCACCGTGGACAGCCCGAACGGGCCGGTCGTCTTCGACTGAGGAGTGCTAGTACAGGTCGCGGGGCGGCGGGAACCGGCTCGCGCGGTCGTGGACACGCCGCAGCCAGGGCCGACGGACCTCCGGCATCCCGGCCAAAGTGCGCACGAACAGGCTCTGGTCGAGCCGGAACGGGCTCCGGGGACGCAGCGGCAGCGGGTCGTCGCGTTGCACGTCCCGGGGCAGGCCTCCGGTCACGGGCAGCCGCGCCCCGTCCTGCCGGTCGTGGCGGAAGGCCAGGACCGTCCACACATCGGCAGGCAGCGGCACGACCGGAACACCGGCACCCACCCGCCACACCTCACCGGTCTGCGGGTGCACGGGCACGAGCGCGATGCGGGGGGCGGGGCTGCGCGCGGTCAGGCTGGGGCCGACGGTGGGGACGCCGGGACCTACGGTCGGGACGCGGGGGCCGGAAGCAGGCAAGCCTGAGCCGACGGTGGGAACGTCGGGGCCGGGAGCGGGCAAGCCTGAGCCGACGGTGGCAACGTCGGGCCCGGAAGCCTGCAAGCCTGGGCCGGACAGGGATAGCGTGCGGGTCGGTGGGCCGGGTGGCAGGAGGGTCGTGAGCGCGCGGCCGAACATGTCCGTGGCGGGCCCGGCGGGCAGCGCCACCGGCTCGCCCTCGGATGCCACCAGCAGATGGGCGAGGGCGACGCTCGCCGCCGCCTCCCACTGCGGGCTCCACCAGCCGTCCGGCTCGACCGGGGGCGTGCCGCACTCCCGAAGGACGGTGTCCCAGTCGGCGACCGGGTCGGCGGGGCCCGCCACGCGCTCCACGGCGGTCGGGTGGAGCCGGACCACCTGCCAGTAGGAGCAGTCGTCGATACGGGTCGCCACCGGCTCGCCGCAGGCCGCGCAGGCCAGGTTGGGACCGGCTCCGCCGTCGAGGCCCAAACAGTAGCCCTCGCACCGGTCCGGGACGAGGACCGTACCCCGGACGTCACCCGGCGCCGTCACGATCGCTCCCGGCGGACCGAGGGACAGGAAGGGAACCGGCGCGAACACGCCCCGGGCCGCCGCCTCCTCCTCGGTGATCTCCGAGCACGGCCGCCAGGGCGGCCCCCAGGGCTCCGGGTCGACGGCGTAGGTCCCGGACTCCATCAGCACCGGAAGCATCTCGTGCCCGTACCGGTGCCGCGCCCGCACGGGCAGCGCCACCCGTCGCAGCGGCACGGTCAACTCCGCACCGCATCCGGCGCACACGAACACATCGGCCAACTACCACTCCCCTCACCGGACCACCGGATCATCCAGGCCCCCTCGCCGGCCCGCAACGAGATTTCGGCGGCGGTCAAGCGGCAGGGCGGCGTTGGGGCCGTGCGCCGGGATCGTTCCTGGGCAGTGCCGGTCCGCATGCCAGGCCATGCCGGAACCACACTCCCCATTTGAACGTGTTCAAATGAGGCCCTACCATCGGGCCCTCGCTGTCGCGCGAAGGAAGGGGCATGCGCAACGAGGAGAGGTCCGCCGCGAGCGGGCTCCGGCAAGGGTTCGGACAACTGGTGCGGTTCGGGATGGTCCAGGCCCGCGCCTGCGCCTTCGCCGTGGCGCTGCTGGCCGGGATCGGTGCCTCCCGGCTGCTGCCCCCGCTGCCCGTGGCGCGCTACGACCTGGTCCTCGTCTACGGCGTGCTGCTCACCCTCGTCGCCCGCCGGGTGGGCTGGGAGACCCGGCGCGACACCGCCGTGATCGCCGTGTGCCATGTGCTGGGGCTGCTGTTCGAGCTGGTCAAGGTGCGTCTGGGGTCGTGGAGTTACCCGGAGGACGCCCTCACCAAGGTCGCCGGAGTGCCGCTGTACGGCGGCTTCATGTACGCGGCCGTCGCCAGTTACGTGTGCCGGGCCCGGCGGCTGATGCGGCTGCGCTACACCCGCTACCGCGCCGCCGCCACGACCCTGGTGGCCGCCGCCGTCTACCTCAACTTCTTCACCCACCACTGGATACCGGACCTGCGCTGGCCGCTCGCGGTGGCGATGACCGCCGCGACCGCCGGGACCTGGGTGGGCTTCAGCGTGGGCGCCCACCGCTACCGCATGCCGCTCGCCGTCTCCTTCGTGCTGATCGGCTTCTTCCTGTGGGTCGCCGAGAACGCCGCGACCTACGCGGGCGCCTGGAGCTACCCGCAGCAGCTCGGCGGCTGGCAGCCGGTGCCGCTGACCAAGTTCGGCGCCTGGTCGCTGCTGATCAGCGTGACGTTCGTGCTCGTCGAACACCTCGGGACGGCCGGCCGGAACCGCTGCGCGAGGCACCCGGAGCCGAGCCCGCGACCGTGCCCGCCGCCGGTGTCCGATTCCTTCAAGACCGGCTGACCGGCCGCCGCCTACGGTGGCCGTATGACCGTACGATTCGCCGTGATCGGCCTGGTCGCCTCCGACCTGGCCGCCTCGCTCGCCTTCTACCGCCGCCTCGGGCTGGTCTTCCCCGACGGAGCCGAGGACCAGCCGCATGTCGAGGCCGAACTGCCCGGCGGGCTGGTGCTCGCCCTGGACACCGAGGAGACCATCCGTTCCTTCCACTCCGGCTGGGAGCCGCCCGCCGGCGGAGGGCGGGTCGCGCTCGCCTTCCGCTGCGACTCCCCCGCCGAGGTCGACGCCCGCTACGAGGAGCTGGTGGCCGCCGGTCACCACGGAGAACTCAAGCCGTGGGACGCCTTCTGGGGACAGCGCTACGCCACCGTGCACGACCCCGACGGCAACGCGGTCGACCTGTTCGCCCCGCTACCCGCGCCCGGCGAGTAGCTCCCCGAGCGGCATCCCCGCCAGCTCCCGCACCTCCCGCGCCAGATGGGGCTGGTCCGCATAGCCCGCGCGGACCGCCGTCTCCGCGTACGGCGTCCCGGAGCGGGCCAGGGCCAGCGCTCGCTGGAGGCGCAGGATGCGGGCCAGGGTCTTCGGGCCGTAACCGAACGCGGTCAGGCAGAGGCGGTGCAACCGGCGTGCGCCGAGGCCGAGTTCGGCGGCCGTGGCGGCCACCGGGCGGCCCTCGTCCAGGCACTCCACCACCCGGCGCAGCAGCGGGTCCGGGGATTCCGCCTCCGCCGCCCTGTCCAGGGCGATGTCCTCCAGTGCGCTCGCCGGGTCGGGAGCCGCGGCGACCCGGTCGCACAGCCGCCGGACCCTCGCCGCGGGCCAGAGGTCCGCCAGCTCCACCCGGAGATCGCGCAGTTCGTGCGCCGGAACGCCGAGCAGGGCGGGCGCGGTGCCGGGGAAGAAGCGGACGCCCACCCAGGAACGGGCCGGACCCTCGGGGACATAGGGCCGAGTATCGGGACCGGCGACCAACAGCCGCCCCTCGGTCCACATCAGATCCATGCAGCCATCGGGCAACACGGGCCGGACACCGGCGCCGACCGGAGAGTTCCTCCACACGACCGCACCGGCCACCCGGGACACCCGCTCCGCGTACACGCAAGCCAGCGTACGCCGCCGAGGATGCCCGTACGGGGGCCTGCTCGGTGGCCGAGGCGGCGGCCCTGGAGGACGAGAACACACGGGCGGACCCCCGCTCGGGTGGGGGACCGGGAAGGCCAGGACGGCTGGTCGGGATCGCCGCCGAGCGACGGACCGGGAAGGCGAGCGCGGAGGGGCCGGGCCACCGCCGGCTGGAGGACCGGGAACGCGACGGCCGCCCGGGCGAAGGCACCGCCGGTGGTCCACGGGAAGGCCACCGCGTCCGGACATGGCCGCCACCAGGCGACGGACTGGGAAGACCATGACCGCCTGGGCGGAGCCCCCGGTGACGGACCGGGAAGGCGAGCGCGCCTGGGCCGCCGGGTGGTCGTCGGGTTGCCTGTCGGAAGGCCGGAGCGCACGGGTGGAGCCGTCGTCGGTGTCCGGCCGCACCGTCAGCTCGGGTGTGGGGACGCCGGGGCGGGGCTGCCTCGGTGTGCCGTCGTCGGGGCCGGGGCCCCGAACAGCGGGAGGGCGTGGCGTATGCGGAAGCGGCGGGTATAGAGGGCGGTGGCCCCGGCGGTCAGGCCCAGCAGGAGCAGCGAGACGGTGCGGTCCAGCAGCGGCACCGTATCGGTCGGCAGCATCGCGGCGGCGACTGAGCCGAGGGCGCCGTCGAGGAGCTGCTCGGCTCCCCAGAGCGAAGTGAGGACACGCAGGCCTCGGCGGAACGCGGCACTGTCCTGCCAGATCCTGTCCCGTGCGCGGGCCGCGCTTCCCTGGTGCAGTCGCTGTCCCAGCTGGAACGCCAGGGGTCTGTGAGTGAACGCGGTACCGAGCGCCCAGCCGCCGACCGCGAGGGACAGTGCCGCGTTCTTGAACAGCAGGACGCGGGGGCCGCCGCCGATCAGGGACACCAGCGCGGCGGCGGCCAGCAGGACCGTGAAGAACAGGTCCACACCGTCGACCCGGCGGTGCCGCACCGCGCCGGCCAGCAGGCGCAGGGCCGGTGGCGCACCGCTCAGCAACAGGGCCGCTGTCTGGCCGGCGCCGAGCGCCCGGGCCGCGTAGTAGACGAGGAGCGGGAGGAGGATGTCCACGGCGAGGGAGAGCAGGGGGCCGCGGGCGGTACCGGCTGGCCTCGGAGCCTCGGCGGACCCGACGGACCCGACGGACCCGGCGGACTCGACAGACCCGGCGGACCCGGCAGACCCGACAGACCCGGCGGACCCGACAGACCCGGCGGACCCGACGGACCCGTCCATCCGGTCTGTCCTGCCACTCGCGGCACTCCGGCCCGTTCCGCCGCTCTCGGCAGCCCCGTCCGCCCACCGCCCCGTACCGCTCCGTCGTGCGCGTCCCGTCATGTCCGTCATGTCCGCTGCCTCCTCGCCCGGTGCCGGGAGCCGTACCGGGCGGCGCGACGAACGGCGGCCGTGCCCGACTGGCTGCTGCGGCCGGACGCCTCCGGCCTGCACCTTCACGTCATTCACGCTAGGCGCGGGACGGGGTCCGGCGGATCGGCGCAGGGGTGGAGTGCCGGGTGGACATTTCGGGGACAAGCGCAGCCGCCTTCTCCACCGCAGGGTCCACACCCGAGGGTGGAGACGTGCTTCACGACGGGGATCAGGGAGGGCCACTCACAGCCGTCAACCACTCACAGCCGTCAACCGATCACAGCCACCGCACGCTCCCGCGCCCGCCGCCGCCTCTCAGCGGCCGGACTCGGACTCGGACCCGCACACCCGCGTCCGCCCCTCCACAGCCCGAGTCGGCCGGACGGTCACTGCACCGGACGCGCCGTACCGCCATCCCCGCCCTTGCCTCCGGCGCCCCCGGCGCCCCCATTGCCCTTGTGCGCGTGATGCGGGTTCTTCGCGTGGGTGCGGAGGCGGGCCGTCACGTCCTCCGGAGGGAGGAAGCGGGACCAGCGTTCGGGGAACTCGGAGGGCATGTCGGGATCGTCGGGGTCGTCGGGATCGGCCGCGCGGGCCGCCGCGGCGCGGGCGACGTACTCGGCGACCTGCGCCTGCCGCATCCGCTCGTTCGCCTCGCGCGCCGCGGCCGTGGCCGCGGCGGGCCAGACCCGGTCGATGGCCGCGTTCACGGCCGCGCCGACGAGCACGGCGAACGCGGACACACCGATCCACAGCAGGACGGCGACGGCGGCGGCGAGGGAGCCGTAGATGGTGGCGCCCTCGATGGTGTTCGTGAGGTAGATACGCAGCAGGAAGCTGCCCAGGACCCACATGGCGAGGGCGACCAGGGCGCCGGGCACGTCCTCGATCCACGGGGAGCGGACCGGCACCGAGACGTGGTACAGGGTCGTCAGGAAGACGATGGACAGGACGATCACAACGGGCCAGTACAGGACCTGGACGACCGTCTCCGACCAGGGCAGGATGCGCACGACCGCGTCCGGCCCGGCCACCATCAGCGGCAGCGCCACCGAGCCGATCAGCAGCGCCACGATGAACAGCAGGAACGCCATGATCCGGGTCCTGACGATGCCCCGGACGCCGTCGAGGCCGTACATGACGGTGATGGTGTCGATGAAGACGTTCACCGCGCGCGAGCCCGACCACAGGGCGAACAGGAAGCCGATGGAGATGACGTCGGGCCGGCCGCCCTTCATCACGTCGTGCAGGATCGGCTCGGCGATCTCCTTGACGCCCTTGTCGGACAGCACCGTGCGGGAGGCCTCCAGGAGGTTGGTCTCCAGGCTGTGGATGGTGTCGGCGCCGGTCCAGTCGTCGACGTAGCCGAGCAGTCCGATCAGGCTCAGCAGCAGCGGCGGCACGGACAGCAGCGTGAAGAACGCCGCCTCCGCCGCCAGGCCCAGGATGCGGTACTCCATGCAGGAGTTGACGGTGTCCTTGAGCAACAGCCAGGCGGTCCTGCGCTTGGAGACGTTCCGGTAGAGGGCTCTGGCCCGGTGGAGCCGGCCGGCCGGCCGCTCTGGGGTTTCACTTGCTGGCTGCACGTCCTAACGGTATCCGCCGGACCGGGCCGCCCTCACCTTCCGGGGGCGATCACGGAGGAGGCACATCGATTTCCGGCGCTGTGCCACTCTGGAGGCCATCACCGCCGCCGTCCCGGGTAGGTTCGCAATCATGGCAGGCACCTCCACCCACACCGTGACGAACCAGCCGCCTCCGCTGGCCGGCTACGACGTCTTCACCGCCGACCGTGCCCTCGTCGAGGCCGTCGACCGGTACACCGGCGCGGATGTCCTGGAGGAGGTGCGGGCCGAGCTGTCCGCGCTCGGCCGGGCCGCCGGTTCTGTGCAGCTCCAGGAGTGGGCGGTGCAGGCGAACGAGCAGCCGCCCCGGCTGCGCAGCCACGACCGGTACGGCCACCGGATCGACGAGGTCGACTTCCACCCGGCCTGGCACCGGCTGCTCGGCAAGGCCGTCTCGGCGGGGCTGACCGGCGCCTGGACGCGGCCCTCGGGGCATGTGCGCCGGGCGGCCGGGTTCCTGGTCTGGACGCAGGTCGAGGCGGGCACCTGCTGCCCGCTGTCGATGACGCACGCGGCCGTGCCCGCGCTGCGCGCCGACGCGGAGCTGGCCGCCGAGTGGGAGCCCCGGCTGGCGTCCACGGTCTACGACCGGGAGCTGCGGCCCGTCGATCAGAAACCCGGCGCGCTGTTCGGGATGGGCATGACCGAGAAGCAGGGCGGCAGCGACGTCCGCGCGAACACCACCGCGGCGCGGCCCCTCGTGGAGGACGGCACGTACACGCTGACGGGGCACAAGTGGTTCTGCTCGGCGCCGATGTCGGACGCGTTCCTGGTGCTGGCGCAGGCCCCGGGCGGGCTCACCTGCTTCCTGGTCCCGCGGCTGCTGCCCGACGGCGGTCGCAACGTCTTCCTGATCCAGCGGCTGAAGGACAAACTGGGCAACCGCTCGAACGCCTCGGCCGAGGTCGAGTTCGACGGCACCTGGGCGCGCCGGGTCGGCGAGGAGGGCCGCGGGGTGCGCACGATCATCGGGATGGTCACCGCGACCCGGCTGGACTGCGCGCTCGGCTCGGCGGGGCTGATGCGGCAGGCGGTGGCGCAGGCCGTGCACCACTGCGCGCACCGGGAGGCGTTCGGCGGGAAGCTGGTCGACAAGCCGCTGATGCGCAACGTCCTCGCCGATCTCGCGCTGGAGTCGGAGGCGGCGACGGCGCTCGCGCTGCGCCTCGCCGCGGCCTGCGACGACGACGGCGAGCAGGAGCGGGCCTTCCTGCGGCTCGCGGTGCCCGCCGCCAAGTTCTGGATCACCAAGCGCTGCGCGCCGGTGGCCGTGGAGGCCGCCGAGTGCCTGGGCGGCAACGGGTACGTCGAGGAGTCCGGCCTGCCCCGGCTGGTACGGGAGTCGCCGCTGAACTCCATCTGGGAGGGCGCCGGGAACGTGCAGGCGCTGGACGTGCTCCGAGCCCTGCAACGGGAGCCGGGCGCGCTGGACGCCTGCCTCACCGAGATCGGCCAGGCGCACGGCGCCGACCACCGGCTGGACCGGGCGGTGAAGGACCTGTTCACCGAACTCGCCGATCTGGACGGCGTCGAGGGGCGCGCCCGGCGCCTGGTGGAACGGCTCGCGCTGGTTCTCCAGGGCTCCCTCCTGGTGCGGTACGCCCCGCCGGAGGTCGCCGACGCCTTCTGCGCCTCCCGCCTGGGCGGTGACCATGGAGCATCTTTCGGCACGTTGCCGGCGGGCTTGGACCTGGAGTCGGTGGTGGACCGCGCACGCCCGACGCGGTGACGCGCAGACCGGCCTGACCTGCCGAGCCGGCCCTGCCTCGGAGGAAGGGGGTGGTGCTGCGCCGACACGGCACCACCCCCCACCACCTGGGTCAAGTCTCAGCCACGCCCCGACGGTTCACCAGGGTTGCAGGGGGTTGCAACTTATGGGGGCACATGCGCGAAGTCTGTGCCTCCGCCATGCGCGGAACGGCAGTATGAGAGGCACAGCCGGACCGGAAACCGCCGCCCGGACGGCTTGACAAGTGTGTTCGACACCCTTTCCCGGGAGGACCGTAGTGGTGAACCCGCCGATGAACGTGGCGCGCCTGGCCGCCGTGGACGCGGCGCAGGCGGCACGGGTGCTGAGCGAGGTGCGCGAGGCCACGCTCGCCGGGCAGCGTGCGCGGCTCGCGCCCCGTCCGGTGATCGAGCAGTCGTGGGGGCGGATGCTGCGCAGTGGCGTCGATCCCGAACGCGACTTCAGGTCCGGGCTGTTGCCCTCGGACGAGGTGCGGCGCCGACGGGAGGAGTCGCCGCTGCGCCATGTCCTGCCGGTGCTGCGGGAAGGGCTGCTTTCGGTCGCGGACCTCGCCCAGCACATCATGGTCGTCGCGGACGCCGACGGGCGCGTGCTGTGGCGGGAGGGGGCGCCCTCGGTGCTGCGCAAGGCGGACGGGCTCGGCTTCGAACTCGGCGCGGACTGGCGGGAAGACGTCGTCGGCACCAACGGGGTGGGCACCCCGGCGGTGGTACGGCGGCCGGTCCAGGTGTTCGCCGCCGAGCACTTCGTACGGTCGCACACCTCCTGGACCTGTACGGGCGCCCCGATCACCGATCCACGGGACGGCCGGCTGCTCGGGGTGGTGGACGTCAGCGGCCCGCTGGAGACCATGCATCCGGCGACCCTCGCCTGGGTGGACTCGGTGGCCAAGCTGGCCGAGGCCCGGCTGCGGGAGCTGCATTCGGCCTCGCTGGAGAGGCTGCGGGCCGTGGCGGCGCCGGTACTGGCCCGGCTGGCCGGGCGCGCGCTGGTGGTGGACCGCGACGGCTGGGCAGCGGCCGTGACCGGGATGCCGTACGTGCGGCGGGTGACGCTGCCCAAGACGCTGGCGCCGGGCCGCCGGTGGCTGCCCTCGCTCGGCTCGTGCGCGGTGGAGCCACTCACCGGGGGCTGGCTGCTGCGGGCCGAGGAGGAGCCGCGGGCCGGTGGCCGCCGGATCGTGCTGGACCTCGCCCGGCCGGGCCGCCGCACGATGACGGTCACGGCGTCGGCGGGCTCCTGGTCGCGGGAACTGAGTCCGCGCCATGCCGAGTTGCTGTTCCTGCTGGCCGAGCACCGTACCGGGCGCGGGGCGGCGGGGCTGGCCGAGGATCTGTTCGGTGATCCTTCCCGGACCGTGACCGTACGGGCGGAGATGTCCAGAATCCGGAGGTATCTGGGGGAACTTCTCCAACATCGGCCGTATCGTTTCTGCGACGATGCGGAAGTGGAAGTAACACTTCCGGAAGATTTGTCCGACCTGCTCCCCCAGTCGTCAGCACCGGCGGTGACCCGGAAACGGAATGCCGTGCACGAGGGCCGAACCGAGTAGCCCGGACAGCGGCGACCACCCGGCCGGCCACGGCCCCGCAGGCGCGTCTTCCGCCCATCTGCGCGGTCTTGGCCCTGCGCGGCCCGTTCCTGCCGTAGCATCCCGTACGGGCCTCCCCACCTGCTCCTCGCGTCAACGTACGGATCACCAGGCGCAGTTGGCCCGCCCTCTGGAGGAGAGATGAAGCATCGCGGCAGACACCGCCGACGCAGACGGGGCGCGGCACTGCGCGCCGTCCTGACGGGCACCGCGCTGGCGCTCACCGCCGCGGCCACCCTGATCAGCGCCTCCCAGGCAGAGGTCGCCCAGGACCCGGGGGCGCTGAAGCCGCTGACCTCCCCGGCGGACACCAGCCGGCTCCGCCTCCAGGAGCACCTGGTCCCCGCGCGCTCCCTGGACCGGCTCGCCGCCGCGATGGGCCGGCCGGTCGGTGTGGACGCCGTGCTGGAGAGCGCCGACCGCACCATGAGCGAGGGCGACGGCTGCTCCGCCGGTGACCGCGCCTCCCTGCCCGTCGCTCCGGCCGCCACCCGCGCCTACTGCTGGGACCCGGCCGACACCACCACCGACGACTGGCGGCCCGCCTCGGTGACCACCTCCGGGGACGCCGACGACGACGGTGTCTGGGGCACCCACCGGGTCGTCCTCGCCGGCTGGACGCACAGCGCCGCCACCGGCCGCCCCGCCGAGCGGGGCCTCGCCCGGGTCGCCTTCGTCGACGCGGACGACCCCGCGCACCTCTCCTACCGCTGGGTGCTGCTGGTGGTGCCGGTCGACGGCGGCCGGGACTACCGGGGCCTGACCTCCGGCGTCTCCGGCATGGTCTGGTACCAGAACAAGCTGCTGGTCACCACCACGGCCGGCGGCGCCGACGCGCTCTACGTCTACGACCTCGACCGCATCCAGCGCACCACGGTCGACGGGCCCGCGATCGGCCGCGTGGCCGGCGGCTGGTCCGCCGACGGCTACGGCTACGTACTGCCCGCGGTCGCCTCGTACCGCTTCGCCTCGGGCCGCTGCGCCCCTTCCGGGCCGCCCTGTCCCGGCGCGCTCGCCCTCGACCGCGGTTCGGCGCCCGACAGCCTGGTCGCCGCGGAGTGGACCGGGCCCGGCGGCGACCGCCGCGCCCGGCTGTGGCGGTACGCGTTCAGCACCGATCCTGCGCGCCCCGGGCTGCTCGCCACGGACGCCTGGGGGCGGGCGGACGCGGTGGAGGCGTACCGGACCCGGGCGGACGGGGTCCGGGGTGTGCTGTCGTACCGGAAGCCCGGGGCGGACGAGCCGTCCTGGTATGTGGGACGGCTGCCCGAGTCGCAGGACGGGCACGGCGGACTGTGGCGGCAGGACACCGAGGGGGCCCGGGCGGCCCGCTGCGGCGCCGACGCCTCGGACCGCTGCTGGGCGCGGGACGCGGGCTCCCTCTCCTACTGGCAGGCGACCGGCGAGGTGTGGTCGCTGTCCGACCGCATGCTGTTCGCGCTGCCACTGGCCGAGCTGGACCGCGCCCTGGACTGACGGCCGCCCCTGTCGACCGGCTCCGGGGGCCGTGGTGCGGCTCGACTCGGAGGCCGTGGTGGCGCTCGACTTCGGGTGTCGTGGTGCCGCTCGGCTTCGGAGGCCGTGGCGCCGCTCGGCTCCGAGGGCCGTGGTGCCGCTCGCCCCCGGGGGTCGTGGCGCCGCTCGGCTCCGAGGGCCGGTCTGCCG
>NZ_JBVHWM010000026.1:18569-89158 GCF_055564375.1 Streptomyces sp. NPDC029138 | reverse complement strand
GCGTGGCGCCGCTCGGCTCCGAGGGCCGGTCTGCCGCTCGACCTCCAAGGGGCCGTGGCGCCACTCGCCTTCGGAGGCCGTGGCGCCGCTCGGCTCCGAGGGCCTTTATGCAGCACGACACCGGGGTCCGATGCGCCGCTCGGCTCCAAGGGCCTTTGTGCGGCACGAGCCCGAGGGGCGCCCCCGGCCCGATCGACAGACCGGGGCGCGGGATGGTTCCCTGGCCCGCATGAGCAGCGTCCCTGTCACCACCTGGTCCCTGGAGCAGACCTCCCCGGCCGACCTCCTGCCCGCCGCCGCCCCCGACGGCGATGTCCGGATCGTCCGCGCCGAGGTGCCCTCCCCCGAGTTCAGCCGGTTCCTGTACGCCTCGGTCGGCGGCGACATCCGCTGGACCGACCGGCTGGGCTGGACGTACGCGCGGTGGCAGGAGTATCTGGAGCGACCCGGCGTGGAGACCTGGGTGGCCTACGACCACGGCACCCCGGCCGGCTATGTCGAGCTGGAGCCGCAGGACGAGGGCGCGGTCGAGATCGTCTACTTCGGCCTGATCCCCGCCTTCCGGGGCCGGCGCGTCGGCGGCCACCTGCTGGCGTACGGAACGGCCCGCGCCTGGGACCTGGCCGAGCGCTGGCCGGGGCGGACGCCGACGAAGCGGGTGTGGCTGCACACGTGCAGCGAGGACGGCGAGTTCGCGATGGCCAACTACCAGCGGCGTGGCTTCAAGCTGTTCGACACCAAGGTGGAGCTGGAGCCGGATGTGGCCGCGCCGGGGCCCTGGCCCGGCGCATACCCTGCCTGACCTGCCGGGACAAGCCTCCCGGCAGCGCATGTGAGCGACGCCACCCTTGTTTCACATTCCGAGACCAGGATGTCCGCATGACGGACGAAGCTGGACTGTGTCCAGATCGCCGTGACACGCTTCCGTCATGTCCGGAACTGGAATTGCCTTGGTGAGTCGGCGGCACGTCGACCTCGGCCGCATGTCCAGCGCCATCTGTCCGGCGAGCTGACGCCTCCCAGCACCGCCGTTCCCCCTCGCACCTGATCACGCGTGCGCAACGACGCGCACCCATGCCGCATGCGCACGCACCCGCAGGTCAGCCGCATTCCCGCCTGTCCCGAAGGACGTACACCCATGGCCGCCACCCCACAGAACCCCGCCGCCTCCGCGCCCCGCCGCAAGGTGAGCCGTCACCGCGGTGAGGGCCAGTGGGCCGTTGGCCACTTCACCCCGCTCAACGGCAACGAGCAGTTCAAGAAGGACGATGACGGTCTCAATGTGCGGACACGCATTGAGACGATCTACTCCAAGCGCGGTTTCGACTCCATCGACCCGAACGACCTGCGCGGCCGGATGCGCTGGTGGGGGCTGTACACCCAGCGCAAGCCCGGGATCGACGGCGGCAAGACCGCCATCCTGGAGCCGGAGGAGCTGGACGACGAGTACTTCATGCTGCGCGTCCGCATCGACGGCGGGGCACTGACCACGGCGCAGCTGCGGGTGATCGGCGAGATCTCGCAGGAGTTCGCGCGCGGCACGGCGGACATCACCGACCGGCAGAACGTCCAGTACCACTGGATCCGGATCGAGGACGTGCCCGAGATCTGGGACCGGCTGGAGGGCGTCGGCCTGTCCACCGTCACGGCCTGCGGTGACACCCCGCGTGTGATGATCGGTTCCCCGGTGGCGGGTATCGCCGAGGACGAGATCATCGACGCCACGCCGGCGCTGGAGGAGATGAAGCGCCGCGTCCTGAACAACAAGGCGTACTCGAACCTGCCGCGCAAGTTCAAGACGGCCATCTCGGGTTCGCCGCTGCTGGACGTCGTGCACGAGATCAACGACGTCGCGTTCGTCGGCGTGCGCCACCCCGAGCACGGCCCGGGCTTCGACGTGTGGGTCGGCGGCGGTCTGTCCACCAACCCCAAGCTGGGTGTGCGGCTCGGCGCCTGGGTGCCGATCGACGAGGTCCCGGACGTCTACGAGGGCGTCATCTCGATCTTCCGCGACTACGGCTACCGCCGGCTGCGCAACCGGGCCCGCCTGAAGTTCCTCGTCGCCGACTGGGGTGCGGAGAAGTTCCGGCAGGTGCTGGAGGACGAGTACCTGAAGCGCAAGCTGACCGACGGGCCCGCCCCCGAGCAGCCGGTGCAGCAGTGGCGCGACCACATCGGTGTGCACCGGCAGAAGGACGGCCGGTTCTACGTCGGTTTCGCGCCGCGCGTCGGCCGGGTCGACGGCGCCACGCTGACGAAGGTCGCCGACCTGGCGGAGGCGCACGGCTCGGGCCGGGTCCGCACCACCGTCGAGCAGAAGATGATCATCCTCGACGTCGAGCAGGAGAAGGTCGACTCGCTGGTGGAGGCGCTGGAGGCGCTGGACCTCACCGCGCGGCCGTCCTCCTTCCGGCGGGGCACGATGGCCTGCACCGGCATCGAGTTCTGCAAGCTCGCCATCGTGGAGACCAAGCAGCGCGGCTCGCAGCTGATCGACGAACTGGAGCGCCGCCTGCCGGACTTCGACGAGCCGATCACCATCAACCTCAACGGCTGCCCGAACGCCTGCGCCCGTATCCAGGTCGCGGACATCGGCCTCAAGGGCCAGCTGGTCCTCGACGAGCGGGGCGAGCAGGTCGAGGGCTACCAGGTGCACCTGGGCGGCGCCCTCGGCCTGGAGCCGGGCTTCGGCCGCAAGGTGCGCGGCCTGAAGGTCACCGCGGAGGAGCTGCCCGACTACATCGAGCGGGTCCTGAAGCGGTTCCAGGCCGAGCGCGAGGACGGCGAGCGGTTCGCGACCTGGGCGGCGCGCGCCTCCGAGGAGGCCCTGTCGTGAGCGAGCGCGCGGCCCCGTTCTACTGCCCCTACTGCGGCGACGAGGACCTGCGTCCGAGCGACGAGGGCCACGGCGCCTGGGAATGCGGGGCGTGCAACCGCGCATTCCGGCTGAAGTTCCTCGGGCTGCTGGCCCGGGGTCTTCGGCGAGCCGACAACGGAGGGGACGACCTGATATGACGACGGCTCAGGAACAGCGTACGACCGAGGAGTTGAAGGCACTCGCCGAGCAGGCGGGCCGTGACCTGGAGGACGCCTCCGCGCTGGAGATCCTCCAGTGGGCGGTGGACACCTTCGGCACGAAGTTCTGCGTCACCTCCTCCATGGAGGACGCCGTGGTCGCCCATCTCGCCTCGCGCGTGCTGAAGGGCGAGGCCCCCGTGGATGTGGTCTTCCTCGACACCGGTTACCACTTCCCGGAGACCATCGGCACCCGGGACGCCGTGGAGGCCGTGATGGACGTCAACGTCATCACCCTCACGCCGAAGCAGACGGTCGCCGAGCAGGACGCCGAGTACGGCCCGAAGCTGCACGACCGCGACCCGGACCTGTGCTGCGCGCTGCGCAAGGTGCGGCCGCTGGAAGAGGGCCTGGAGAACTACCAGGCGTGGGCGACGGGCCTGCGCCGCGACGAGTCCCCGACCCGGGCGAACACCCCGGTCGTCGGCTGGGACGAGAAGCGGCAGAAGGTCAAGATCTCGCCGATCGCCCGCTGGACGCAGGACGACGTGGACGCGTACATCACCGAACACGGCGTGCTCACCAACCCGTTGCTGATGGACGGCTACGCGTCCGTCGGCTGCGCCCCGTGCACCCGCAGGGTCCTGGAGGGCGAGGACGCGCGGGCCGGCCGCTGGGCGGGCCGCGCCAAGACCGAGTGCGGGCTGCACGGATGACGGCGCACACAGCGACTCACACGTCGTCCACAGCTGCCGTTGCTACTGCTGTGACCGACACGACCACTGCGATTCAGGAGAACCACGTGACCACCGGAGCCACCGTCTGGCTCACGGGTCTGCCGAGCGCCGGCAAGACCACCATCGCGTACGAGCTGGCGGGCCGGCTGCGCGCCGAGGGCCACCGTGTGGAGGTGCTCGACGGCGACGAGATCCGCGAGTTCATCTCGGCGGGCCTCGGCTTCTCCCGGGAGGACCGGCACACCAACGTGCAGCGCATCGGCTTCGTCGCCGAACTGCTGGCCCGCAACGGCGTCAAGGCGCTGGTGCCGGTGATCGCGCCGTACACGGACAGCCGGGACGCGGTGCGCAAGCGGCACCAGGAGAACGGGACGCCGTACCTGGAGATCCATGTGGCGACCCCGGTCGAGGTGTGCAGCGTCCGCGATGTGAAGGGCCTGTACGCGAAGCAGGCCGCGGGCGAGCTGAGCGGGCTCACCGGGGTCGACGACCCGTACGAGGAGCCGGAGACGCCGGATCTGCGGATCGAGTCGCAGCACCAGACGGTCCAGGAGTCCGCCGCGTCGGTGTACGCGCTGCTGAGCGAGAGGGGACTGGCATGACCACGGTCGCCA
Source organism: Streptomyces sp. NPDC029138 (assembly GCF_055564375.1). Lineage (NCBI taxonomy): Bacteria > Bacillati > Actinomycetota > Actinomycetes > Kitasatosporales > Streptomycetaceae > Streptomyces > Streptomyces sp. NPDC029138. The sequence goes on along the minus strand of NZ_JBVHWM010000026.1, from coordinate 84,792 downwards.
AGGTCGACGAGGGCACGGACAGCCCGTACGCGCTGTCGCACCTGGACGCGCTGGAGTCCGAGGCGGTGCACATCTTCCGCGAGGTGGCCGGCGAGTTCGAGAACCCGGTGATCCTGTTCTCCGGCGGCAAGGACTCCATCGTCATGCTGCACCTGGCGCTCAAGGCGTTCACGCCCGCGCCGGTGCCGTTCTCCCTGCTCCATGTCGACACAGGACACAACTTCCCGGAAGTCCTTGAGTACCGGGACCGTGTGGTGGCCGCACATGGGCTGCGCCTCCATGTGGCCTCCGTCCAGGACTACATCGACCGCGGTGTGCTCAAGGAACGCCCCGACGGCACCCGCAACCCGCTCCAGACCCTCCCGCTCACGGAGAAGATCCAGAGCGAGAAGTTCGACGCCGTCTTCGGCGGTGGCCGCCGCGACGAGGAGAAGGCCCGGGCCAAGGAGCGGGTGTTCTCGCTGCGCGACGAGTTCTCCCAGTGGGACCCGCGCCGCCAGCGCCCCGAGCTGTGGAACCTCTACAACGGCCGGCACGCCCCCGGCGAACACGTCCGCGTCTTCCCGCTGTCCAACTGGACCGAGCTGGACGTCTGGCAGTACATCGCCCGTGAGGGCATCGAGTTGCCGGAGATCTACTTCGCGCACGAGCGTGAGGTGTTCCAGCGCGGCGGGATGTGGCTGACGGTCGGGGAGTGGGGCGGGCCGAAGGACGGTGAGACGGTCGAGAAGCGGCAGGTCCGCTACCGGACCGTCGGCGACATGTCCTGCACCGGCGCGGTCGACTCCGACGCCGACACGATCGAGAAGGTCATCGCCGAGATCGCCGCCTCCCGGCTGACCGAGCGGGGCGCGACCCGCGCCGACGACAAGCTGTCCGAGGCCGCGATGGAAGACCGCAAGCGCGAGGGGTACTTCTAAGCATGAGCACGACCACGACCGAGGCGCTCTCGGCCACCACCCTGCTGCGGTTCGCCACCGCCGGCTCCGTCGACGACGGCAAGTCCACGCTCGTCGGACGCCTGCTGCACGACTCCAAGTCGATCCTCACCGACCAGCTGGAGGCCGTGGAGCGCGCCTCCGCGAGCCGTGGCCAGGAAGGCCCGGACCTCGCGCTGCTCACCGACGGCCTGCGCGCCGAACGCGAGCAGGGCATCACCATCGACGTCGCCTACCGCTACTTCGCGACCCCGCGCCGCCGGTTCATCCTCGCCGACACCCCGGGCCATGTGCAGTACACCCGGAACATGGTCACGGGCGCCTCGACGGCCGAGCTGACGGTGATCCTGGTCGACGCCCGCAACGGCGTGGTCGAGCAGACCCGCCGGCACGCCGCGATCGCCGCGCTGCTGCGGGTCCCGCACGTCGTGCTCGCCGTGAACAAGATGGACCTGGTCGACTACCGGGAGTCCGTGTTCGCCGCCATCGCCGAGGAGTTCACGGCGTACGCGACCGAGCTGGGCGTCCCCGAGGTCACCGCGATCCCGATCTCGGCGCTGGCCGGCGACAACGTGGTGGAGCCGTCCGCGAACATGGACTGGTACGGCGGTCCGACGGTACTGGAGCACCTGGAGACCGTGCCGGTCAGCCACGACCTGGCGCACTGCCACGCGCGGCTGCCCGTGCAGTACGTGATCCGGCCGCAGACCGCCGAGCACCCGGACTACCGGGGCTACGCGGGCCAGATCGCGGCCGGTACGTTCCGCGTGGGCGAGCGGGTCACCGTCCTGCCGTCCGGCCGCACCTCGACGATCTCCGGCATCGACCTGCTCGGCGAGCCGGTCGACGTGGCCTGGACGACGCAGTCGGTGACGGTGCTGCTCGCGGACGACATCGACGTCTCGCGCGGCGACCTGATCGTGCCGACGAAGGACGCCCCGGCCACCACGCAGGACGTGGAGGCGACCGTCTGCCATGTCGCCGACGCGCCGCTGACCGTCGGTCACCGGGTGCTGCTCAAGCACGGCACCCGCACGGTCAAGGCGATCGTGAAGGACATCCCGTCCCGGCTGACGCTCGACGACCTCTCCCTGCACCCGCACCCGGGCCGCCTGATCGCCAACGACATCGGCCGGGTGAAGATCCGTACCGCCGAGCCGCTGCCGGTCGACTCCTACGCCGACTCGCGCCGCACGGGCTCCTTCATCCTGATCGACCCCGCCGACGGCACCACGCTCACCGCGGGCATGGTCGGCGAGTCGTTCGCGTCCCCCGAGCCGGTCAAGGACGAGGCCGACGACGACGGCTGGGACTTCTGAGCATGAACTCGACCGACTTCTACTCGACGTTCGCCAAGGAGGGCGGTCGCGTCGGCAGCGGCGCCCTCGGCAGCGGGCAGGGCGGAGTGGCGCGATGTGCGCGCTGACGTACGCGCACCGCTTGCGCGCCCGCACCCCCCACCGCCGTGAACGAAGACCTGCCGACGTCCCGGCCACGACCTGAGAGACCGTGACCGCCGGGCCAACGAGAGGAACCCCTCCCGTGCCTGCCACCAAGCTCGTCCGCCGCGGCATCGCCGCGATCGCCGCGCTCCCCCTGCTCACGCTCGCCGCCTGCGGTTACGGTTCCGAGGCCAAGGACGACGGCACCGCCAAGGTCGCCGCCGGGGCCAAGAAGATCGACGGGCTCGACTCCGTCAAGATCGGTTACTTCGGCAATCTCACCCACGCGACCGCCCTGGTCGGCAACCAGAAGGGCTTCTTCCAGAAGGAGCTGGGAGCCACCGAGGCCAAGTACCAGATCTTCAACGCCGGTCCGTCCGAGATCGAGGCGCTGAACTCGGGCTCCATCGACATCGGCTGGATCGGCCCGTCCCCGGCGATCAACGGCTACACCAAGTCCGACGGCAAGAGCCTGCGCATCATCGGCGGTTCGGCCTCCGGCGGTGTGAAGCTGGTCGTCGACCCGAAGAAGATCAAGTCCCTGAAGGACGTCAAGGGCAAGAAGATCGCGACCCCGCAGCTGGGCAACACGCAGGACGTGGCGTTCCTCAACTGGGTGGCCGAGCAGGGCTGGAAGGTCGACGCGCAGAGCGGCAAGGGTGACGTCTCCGTCGTCCGCACGGACAACAAGGTGACCCCGGACGCCTTCAGGTCCGGCTCCATCGACGGCGCCTGGGTGCCGGAGCCGACCGCGTCCAAGCTGGTCGCCGAGGGCGGCAAGGTGCTGCTGGACGAGTCGACGCTGTGGCCGGACAAGAAGTTCGTGATCACGAACATCATCGTGTCGCAGAAGTTCCTCAAGGAGCACCCGAAGGCCGTCGAGGCGGTCCTGAAGGCGTCGGTCGACACCAACAAGTGGATCAACGCCAACCCGGACGAGGCGAAGGCCGCGGCGAACAAGCAGTTGGGCGTCGACTCCGGCAAGGAGCTGCCCGCGAACGTCCTGGACCCGGCGTGGAAGTCCATCCAGTTCACCGACGACCCGCTCGCCGCGACCCTCGACACCGAGGCGAAGCACGCCGTCAAGGCCGGTCTGCTGGAGGACCCCAAGCTGGACGGCATCTATGACCTCACCGTCCTGAACAAGGTCCTCAAGGCCGAGGGCGAGCCGACCGTCGGCGCCGCCGGACTCGGCACCGAGTAAGTCCCGTAGCCGATGAGTTCCCAGGAGGTGACGACCATGGCAACGACCTTCGCCAAGGCCGCCGAGTCGGTCGAGCACGCGGCGCGCATCGAGCACGTCTCGAAGTCCTTCGCGACCCCGGGCGGGCAGCAGCTGGTCCTGGACGACATCAGCCTCGATGTCGCACCGGGTGAGTTCGTCACCCTCCTGGGGGCCTCGGGCTGCGGCAAGTCGACGCTGCTGAACCTGGTGGCGGGGCTGGACCAGCCCTCCGCCGGCAGCATCGCGACCGACGGGCGTCCGGCCCTGATGTTCCAGGAGCACGCCCTGTTCCCGTGGCTGACCGCGGGCAAGAACATCGAACTCGCCCTGAAGCTCAGGGGCGTTCCGAAGAACGAGCGCCGGGAGCGGGCCGAGCAGCTGCTCGAACTGGTGCGGCTGCACGGCTCGTACGGCAAGCGGGTGCACGAGCTGTCCGGCGGTATGCGCCAGCGGGTGGCCATGGCCCGCGCGCTCGCGCAGGACAGCCAGCTGCTGCTGATGGACGAGCCGTTCGCGGCGCTGGACGCGATCACCCGGGATCTGCTGCACGACGAGCTGACCCGGATCTGGGCGGAGACGGGCGTGTCGGTCCTGTTCGTCACGCACAACGTGCGCGAGGCGGTGCGGCTCGCGCAGCGGGTGGTGCTGCTGTCGTCCCGGCCCGGCCGGGTGGCCCGTGAGTGGCGGGTGGACATTCCGCAGCCGCGGCGCATCGAGGACGCGCCGGTCGCCGAACTGTCCCTGGAGATCACCGAAGTACTGCGTGGGGAGATCCGGCGTCATGGCCAGCACTGATACCAAGACCGTCACGGACGCGGGGAGCGTCGAGGCGGGTCTGGACGCCCTGGAGGTCGTCGCCGCCGGCCGTACGCCGTTCCGGCAGACCTTCACCAGCAAGATCCTGCCGCCGATCGTCGCCACCGTGGTGGTGCTGGTGGTGTGGCAGGCGCTGATCTCCTTCAAGATCGTCGACGATCCGACGAAGCTGCCCTCCCCCGCCGACGTCGGCGACGAGTTCAAGCGTGCCTGGCTGGAGGGCACGCTGCTGGACTACATCTGGACCAGCGTCTCGCGCGGTCTGCTGGGCTTCCTGTTCGCGCTGGCCATCGGCACCCCGCTCGGTCTGCTGGTGGCCCGGGTCAAGTTCCTGCGCGCGGCCATCGGCCCGGTGCTGTCCGGTCTCCAGTCGCTGCCGTCGGTGGCGTGGGTGCCGCCGGCGGTGATCTGGCTGGGCCTGAACAACTCGATGATGTACGCGGTGATCCTGCTCGGCGCGGTCCCGTCGATCGCCAACGGTCTGGTCTCCGGCATCGACCAGGTGCCGCCGCTGTTCCTGCGGGCGGGCCGCACGATGGGCGCGACGGGGGTGAGGGGCGCCTGGCACATCGTCCTGCCGGCCGCGCTGCCGGGCTATCTCGCGGGCCTGAAGCAGGGCTGGGCCTTCTCCTGGCGCTCGCTGATGGCCGCGGAGATCATCGCCTCCTCCCCCGACCTGGGCATCGGGCTCGGCGCGCTGCTGGAGAACGGCCGCAACGCCAGCTCCATGTCCATGGTGTTCGAGGCGATCTTCCTGATCCTGTTCGTCGGCATCGCCATCGACCTGCTGATCTTCAGCCCGCTGGAGCGGTGGGTGCTGCGCAGCCGCGGCCTGCTGGTGAAGAGCTGACCATGCGCCGTCCGGTCCTCCTCGTCATCGCCCACGGCAGCCGTGATCCGCGGCACGCGGCGACCGTGCACGCCCTGGTGGAGCGGGTGCGGTCGCTGCGGCCGGGCCTGCGCGTGGAGACCGGGTTCCTGGACTTCAACGTCCCGTCCGTGCACGGGGTGCTGGAGTCGCTGGCGGCGGAGGGCGTGCGGGACGTCGTCGCCCTGCCGCTGCTGCTGACCCGCGCGTTCCACGCCAAGGCCGACATCCCCGCCGTGCTGCGGGACGCGCCGGCGCGGCTGCGCATCCGGCAGGCGGACGTGCTCGGCCCGTCCCCGCTGCTGCTGTCCGCGCTGGAGCGGCGGCTGTACGAGGCGGGCCTGTCACCCGCCGACAAGTCCTCGACCGGGGTCGTCCTGGCCTCGGCGGGGTCCTCCGACCCGGAGGCGATCGCGGTGATCGCCGACATCGCGCGGGAGTGGTGGCACACCGGTTGGTGCGCCGTGCGACCCGCGTTCGCCTCCGCATCCCTTCCCCGCACCGAGGACGCGGTACGTGAGCTGCGCGCCCTCGGCTGCGAGCGGGTCGCCGTCGCGCCGTACGTCCTGGCCCCCGGCTTCCTGCCGGACCGCATCGCGCGCGGCGCGGCCGAGGCGGACGTGCTCGCCGAGGTACTGGGTCCCGCTCCGGAGGTGGCGCGGGTCCTGCTGGAGCGGTACGACGGCGCCTGCCGGCCGGCCCTGGCGGCACTCGGCGCGTAAACGCTGCGCGCGGCCGGGGCAGCGAGTCCCGCCGTCGGGGTGCGGATACGTTGTCGACCGCGGTTCGTGGCGGCTGGGCGCGGGGGTTCGTGGTGGCCGGGCGCGGGTTCGTGGCCACTGGGCGCGGGTTCGTGGTGGCCGGGCGCGCGGGATCGTGGCGGCTGGGCGCGCGGGATCGTGGCGGCTGGGCGCGGGTTCGTGGTGGCTCGGGCGCCCGGGATCGTTGCCGCTGCCCCCCGGTTCGTGGTAGCCGGGTGCGCGGGATCGTGGCCGCTGCGCGCGGGATCGCGGTGGCTGCCCGCCGGGGTATGGCGGCCGGACGCGTGAGATCGTGGCCGCTGCCCGCCGGTTCGTGGTAGCCGGGTGCGCGGGATCGTGGCCGCTGCGCGCGGGATCGCGGTGGCTGCCCGCCGGGGTATGGCGGCCGGGCGCGTGAGATCGTGGCCGCTGCCCGCCGGTTCGTGGTAGCCGGGTGCGCGGGATCGTGGTGGCTGCCCGCCGGGTCGTGGCGGCCGGGCGCGCGGGATCGTGGCCGCTGCGCGCGGGATCGCGGTGGCTGCCCGCCGGTGTATGGCGGCCGGGCGCGTGAGATCGTGGCCGCTGCCCGTCGGTTCGTGGTAGCCGGGTGCGCGGGATCGTGGCCGCTGCGCGCGGGATCGCGGTGGCTGCCCGCCGGTGTATGGCGGCCGGACGCGTGAGATCGTGGCCGCTGCCCGCCGGTTCGTGGTAGCCGGGTGCGCGGGATCGTGGTGGCTGCCCGCCGGTTCGCGATAGCCGGGCGCGCGGTTCCCCCGCGGCCTGGCGGTACTGCGGTGCCGTGGGTCGTCACGGCACGCTCCCACCTGCTCGGCTTCCTCGAAAACCCCTCCTGGGCACTTCCGGATCTGCTGGGATGGACCCCTGAGCACTATCGGGGGAGAACGGTTCGCGTGGCCGGTCGGGAGTTCGGGTGTCACCTGGGGCTGCCCAGGGCCCTGTCGGGTCTGCCGCTCAGCCCGCTCGTGCCCGGGTACGGCACCCTCGCCGCCGCTCAGCACGCGGCTGGCCTGCGCCACCTCGGGGAGGCACTGGGGGCCGGCACCGGGGGGTTACGGGTGCTGGACGGGCTGTATGTGCCCGCCGGGACGCGTGGCAGGCGCCGGGTGGACGCGCCGCTGCTGGAGGGGCTGGCCCAGTCCTCGGGTCCCGCCGTCGCCCCGCTCGCCGCGCGGCTGGCCGAACTGCACCGCGCCGACCCGCAGGCACCCCGCCGGATCGTCCTCTACCAGCTGATCAACCTGCTCCAGGAGCACCCCCAGGCCGAACGCGCCCCCGTCGTGCGCGCGTCGGGCGTCCATCCCGACGAGGCGGCCGGTCTGCTCGCGGCGGCCGGGCTGCGCCCCCGGCTCGACCGGCGGCAGCGGGACGCCGCCGAGTCCCTGGCCGACGCGCTGGCGCAGGCACGGCTGCACCGGCTGCGCGCTCTGCTCGACCGGCTGCCCACGGACGGTGCCGATCCCGCACTCGCGGCCGTGCGGGCCGGGACAGCCGAGCGGCTGCGCGCCGTCGAGGACGCCCTGCGGGACGGGCGGCGGGCCGAGGACCAGGGCGACCGGGAGGCGGCGAGCACCGCCTATCTGCGGGCGCTGCGGACGGCCTCCGACGACCGGCGGGCGCTCGCCGGGCTGGTCCGCCTGCACGGCCGCCGACCCGCGCTCGGCACCCAACTCCGCTCGGACCACGTCGAGTTGAGCTGGAAGGACCACCGGGAGACGCCCGGCGAGTGGCGGCTGCTGCGGCTGTACCGGGACGGCCGGGGCAAGCCCGCCGTACGCGGTGTCCCCGGCTCCGCCACGGCCACCGCCGGCCCGGTACGGGACACCGGGGCCGAGCCGGGCACCACGGTCCGGTACGCGGCCCTGCCGCTGCGCGACGGCCGGGTGGACGGGCCGCCACTGGTGTCCCGGCGGCTGCTCGTCGCCCCCGAGGTGGAGCGCCCGGTGCTGACGGACGGGCCCGAGCGGATCGACGGCTCCTGGCAGCGGCCGGACGCTGCCGCCGAGGTCACGGTCGAACACACCGGGCCCGACGGAAAGACCGCACGACTCCCCGCCCGGGTCGACGGGTTCACCGCGACCGGACTGCCGGCGGGTGACCACGTCTTCCGCATCGTGTGCCACTACCGGACGTCCGACGGCCGTACGGTCCCCTCCCCCGGCCTCCGCGCGACCGCCACCGTGCACCCCTGGCCGGAGCCCGTGCGCACACTGACGGCCCGGCCCGCGGAGGGGACCGTGCGCTTCGCCTGGACCGGGGCGGAGGACGCCGAGGTCCGGCTGGTGACGTGGCCCGGCGGGGCGCCCGAGCCGGACACCGAGCTGCGTACCGACGCGCTGCCGCCCTCGCTGGACTGGCCCGGTTCGGCGGGCGCCCTGCGTCCCCCGCCCGGCACCTGCACCGAGGTCGCCGCCGTCGCCGTACGCGGCGCGCGGGCGCTCGCGGGGCCGACGGTCGCCGTGGAGGCCGTACGGCCCGTGCCCGTGCTGAGCGCCCACCGGCTCCCCGACGGACAGGTGCGGATCGTCCTGGACTGGCCCGAGGACGTCCCGCACCTCGTCGTCGGCTGGACGCCGGTGGGGGCCACGGGCGGCGGGGAACGCACGGTCACCGCGCACGCCTACCGGCGCGGCGGGCTGCACCTGCCCGTCGGCCCGGGGGCCGTCCGGGTGCGGGCCGCCTCGGTGCCCCGGGTGCCCGGCGCGGTGGTCGTGGTGCCCGACGCGGCCGAGGCGCTGCTGCCGGCGGATGCCGCCGTCTCCTATCAACTCGTGCGCGCACCACGGCGGTTGCTCGGCCGGGGTCGCCGCACACTGCTGCGGGTCACGCTGAGCGCGCCCGGCGGGCTCGCGGAGGTCCCGGAGTTCGTGTGCGTCGCGCGCGGCGGCACCCTCCGCCCCCGCAACGCCGCCGACGGCACGACCCTCCTGCGGATACCCGGGCCCGAACTGGCCCGGCACGGCAGCCTGGAGCGGGAGCTGCCGGCCGCCCCCTGCCCGCCTCCCTACACCCTGCGCGGCTTCCTGCTCGGGGAGCACGCCGCCTCGGTCCGACTCGAAGAACCCTCTCTCACCAGCCTGGTGGTGCGCTGAGCCATGACGACCGTGATCTGCCCCTACTGCTTCACCCGCGCGCCGGCGGCCAGACTGCCGTACCGCTGTCTGATGACCCCGAACGGCGTGCGCGGCGGCGCGCCCTGCGGGCCCGAACCCGACGAAGCGTGGGCCGCGTTCATGGGTCCGGGGGTGCCTCCGGCGGCCCGGATGCGCGGCCCGGTGTTCGCACCGGCGCGCAGGCTCGCCGGACTCGCCGGGCCCGGTGGTTCCGGCAGCAGCGTCCCCTGCCCCGACTGCGGGGTACCGACGCCGGTACGGGTGTGCGGGTCCTGCCACAGCGATCTGCCCAGCGACTACTGCGACCAGGACAGCCGGATCATCGCCCTGGTCGGCGCCAAGGCCTCCGGCAAGAGCACCTATGTCGCCGTACTGCGCAACGAGTTGGACCACCGGGTGGGGCAGGCCTATCACGCGTCGCTGGCGGCGATGGGGCAGCACACGCAGGCACGGGACAAGGAGATGGCCGAGGACCTGTACGAGCGGCTGCGGCTGCCCGACGCCACCCGGCCGGCCGCCCTCGGCTTCAACGACCCGCTGCTGTACCGGCTCAGCCTGCCCCGACGGGGGCTGCTGGGCGGCTCCGGCACCCGGCACACCACGCTGGTCTTCTTCGACGCGGCCGGTGAGGACCTCGCGGACGCCGAGGCGATGGACCGCTACACCCGCTACCTGAGCGCCGCCGACGGCATCATCCTGCTGGTCGACCCGCTGCAACTCGGCTCCGTACGCGACCGGTTGCCGGTGCAAGACGGTCCGCCGCTGCCCGTGGTGGAGACCTCGCCCCGGCAGATCACCGCCGACCTCGCCGCCCAGCTGCGCACCCACGGCAAGGGCAAGGCGGGCGGCCGGGTGACCACCCCGATCGCCGTCGCCGTCACCAAGACGGACATGCTGGGGCCGCTGCTCGACCCGCACTCCCCGCTGCTCCACAACGCCCCGCACCCCGGCGGTGCCTACGACGCCGAGGACCGGCTCGCCGTCCACGAGGAACTCCGCGCCCTGCTGACCGACTGGGACTCGGGCGCGCTGCTGCGCCAACTGGACCACGATTTCGCCCAGTTGTCGTTGTTCGGACTGTCCGCGCTCGGCGCGCCGCCGCCCGCGAACGCACCGGCCGACGTGCCGAAGTCGGGCCCGCAGCCGGTGCGGGTGGAGGACCCGCTGCTGTGGCTGCTGTCGCTGCGCGGACTGCTGCCCGTCCGCCCGGCCGCGAAGGACAAGGCCTCGGCCGCGAAGGCAAAGGCCGGGAAGGAGCGGGTCCGGTGAGCCTCGACCAGCTGCACTACACCTCGGCGCCACCCGGCCCGGACGGGTCCGGCTTCCGCTTCACCGCGGTCAGTGCCGGCGTACCGGCCACGCTTCTGCGGGAGGCCGAACAGCTCATCGGGTACGAGCCGCCGCGCGACCTGCCGGACCGGCCGGACGGCGAGCAGCTGAAGGCCTTCCCGCGCTCCCTCAGCTGCACGGAACTGTCCGACGGGGGACGCCTGTTGTGCCGGTCGGTGTACACCGGCGCGGACTACAGCGGCCGGTGGGGCAACTTCCACGCCCACGCCGTGCATCTGCCGCCCGGTACCCGGCTGCCGGACGGGGCGCTGCCGATCACCGCCTGGGAGTCGCCGCGCTGGGCGGACGCGACTCCGCCGGGCGGGCGGCCGGAGCCGATCGACCGGTTCGAGCCGTCGGGGCTGCTGCGCCGGGACGGGCTCGTGGCGTTCGCCCGGTCCCGCGCGGACCGGCTCGCCGCGTTCTTCGCCGATCTGCGCACGCTGGCCGACGGCAGCGACGCCCGGCAGATCGTGCTGGTGGAGCGGGACAGCGCGGACGTGGCCCAGTGGATCGCGCTGGCCTGCACGGTCCTGCCCCGCGAGCAGGCACACCGGCTGACCTTCACGACGTACACGCGGCGACCTCAGCAGGCCCGCCAGCAGATCGTCGGGGCGCTGCCCTCCTCGGAGCCGGTCGGGCACGACCACCGGTTCCGGGTGCACGACGGCACCGGCCGGACCGCCGAGGAGCCCGTGCCGGACACCTGGGCCGACGTCTGCGCGCGGATCTGGACGGCCGGGCGGCCGGAGCTGTTCCGGGACACCGTCCATGCCGCCGGGGACGCCGCCGGCGAGGTCGGTCCCCTCGCCGTGACCGCGCTCGCCGAGCGCATCACCCTGCCTCCGGCCGCCCGGGCGGCGGCGGCCCGCTGGGCCACGGACCACGCCGCCGCACTGCCCGGGCCGACGCTGACGGCCCTGATCGGAGAGCTGGCACGGGAGACCGGGGAGAGCTGCGTGCGCTCCGGTCACTCCGGGCACGGGGACTCCGGCGACCCCGGTGACGGCGAACCGGTCGCGCTGGCCGCCCTGTTGGCCCGGCTGGACGGGCAGGTGCCGACGGCCGTCTCGGCGCCCCTCGCCGCCCGCGTGCTGACTCTGGCGGTACGCGGCCGGGGCCCGGTGCCCGCGCTGGGCGCGGGTTCGCTGATCCCCGAGGTGCGGGCCGCGCTGGCCCGGGACCTCGCACCGGCCCTGCGGCACGGCATCGCCGACGCGACCGGGCCGGCGACCGCTCGGCCCCTGGCGCTGCTGCACCTCGCCGACCTGCTCGACGTCGACTGCACGGACCTGCTGCCTGAGTTCGCGGGCCGGGCCGCCAGGGAACTGGTGAGCGGAGAGCCGACGGGCGACCTGGAACTGGTGAGCGGACAGCCGGCGGGCGACCGGAGGCTGGCCAGCGGACAGCCGATGGGCGACCGGAAGCTGATGAGCGCGAAGCGGGCCGGCGACCGGGAACCGGTGAACGCAAAACCGGCGGACGACCGGAAGCCGGCGAGCGGCGAGCCGGCGGGCGACCTGGAACAGGTGAGCGCAAAGCCGGTGAGCGACCGGCCGGATGCCGCTCTCCTCGACGCCGTACACGGCCACCCGGCCCTGCGCACCGCCCTGTTCGGGGCGCTGAACGCGCTAGCGGCGGCTCATCCGGCCGCGGTCGCCGGGCGGCTCGCGGGGTCCGGGCTGCCCGTCGCCCTGGACCCGGGCTTCCCGCATCTGCGGATGTGCGTCCTCGGTGACGCGGCCGACCCGGCCGGCGGTGACCGGCGCGGCCGGCTGCGGGCGGTGCTGCACACCGCCGGGGTCTCGCCGCACGCCGAACCGGCCGTCCTGCACACGGCGTTCCGTCTGGTGTGGCCCGGGGACCTGCCCACCGGCGAGGAGGCGAGCCTGCTGCTGAACGAGCTGGGCTCGGACGCGCACCGGCTGGCCGGCACCCGAGACCTGCTGGTCGCCGCCGCGCTCGCCGCCCCGGCCGAGGACGCCGCCGTCCCGCTGCTCGCCGCCGACCTGCTGCGCTGCTTCGGCTCGGAGCTGGCCCCGGCGCACCGGGCGCCACTGCTCCTGCTCGAGTTCGCCGCGCTGCTCGGCACCGACGGCGAGGGCGAGAACTGGGTGGAACGGGTCCGGGCGCTGCGGGACGGCGCGGCCGAGCCCGTACCGGAGCAGGTGACCCGGCGGGTGTACGACGCCCTCGCCCGGCGCCTGCTGACCGTGCCGGTGCCGGAGAGCGAGCTGTACGCGCTGGCCCGCTCGGGCGACCCGGCACTGCTGGCGGCCTACGAGCGGGCGGCGCGCGGTGCCACGGTGGCCGAGCGGCTGCGGACCGTGCCGTCGTACGTCGCCGCCCGCTTCTGCGACTGGAGCGCCTACCAGGACACCCATCCCGGCTGGGAGGCGACCCGCACCGCGCTGCTGACCAAGGTGCTGCGGCCGGTGGTGCGAGCGCTGCCCGCCGAGGACCAGGCGGCGGTCGAGGAGGCGCTGCGGCGCACCGGCCGGGGCCGGCTGGACGCGTACCGGGCGTGGAACCGGCCGGGCGCCCTCGGCCGGCTCGCGGGCCGGCTGACCGGGCGCGGCCGGCGCGAGGACGCCCGGACGACCTGGCACGGGGACGTCCAGCCGCCCGCCGACGGAGGCGTCCGGTGAACGCCGGAGGGAGCACCACGGATCTGCACCTGGCGTTGCGGGTGCTGCTGGCCCTGTTCGTCTGGTGCGGGCTGGTCGCCGTCACGGTGTGCCTGTTCCGGACGCTGTGGGAGTTCCTCGGGCGGGGCGTGCACGCGGTGTGGCGAGGGCTCGGACCGTGGCAGACGGGCCGCCTGGACCCGCGTCTGCCCGGTGTCGGCGCCGCCGAGCCCGCCGAACTCGCCTACTGGTGGCGGCAGTCGTGGGCGGACGCGGCGAGCGCCGCCCGGGACGGCATGCGGATGCTGTGGCGGTCCTTCACCGATCCCTGGATGGACCGGACCGTACGGAACCTGTTCCGTGGCCGGCGCCCCCGGGGACGCCGGGTCCGGGTGCCGCTCGGCCGGTTTCTGCTGGTCACCCTGATCGCCCCCGGCACGGCGGCGGGCGCGCTGATCGGCGCGGTGCTCGCCACGGTGCTGCTCGGCTGGGCGCTGCTGGTCTTCGCGCTGCTGCTCGGCGTGGTGTGGCTCGGCTGGGCGGCGGGCGTGCCTCTGCTGCGGGGGCTGGAGCGCGGCTGGTCGCTGTTGCGGGGCCTGGGCGTCACCTGCCCCCACCCGGGCTGTTACGCGCCGGTGCCGCTGGCCCTGCACCGCTGCCCCGGCTGCCCGGCCCGCCACGCCGAGCTGCGGCCGGGCCGGTACGGCGCCCTGTGGCATGTGTGCGGCTGCGGGCGCCGGCTGCCCGCCACCCGGCTGACCGGGCGGGGCAAGCTGTCAGCGCTGTGCCCGCGCTGCGAGCAGATCCTCCCGGAGGCGGTCGCCACCACCCGGGTGGTGCACACCCCGCTGGTCGGCGGCACCTCCTCCGGCAAGACGATGCTGATGACGGCCATGGTGGAGGGCCTGCACTCCTGGGCCAGGGAGGGCCGGCTGCGCGTCGAGTACGCCACCGCGGCCGACCGTGGCGCCCACTCCGGGGTCAACCAGCAGCTGAACCGGTCCGGTTGGGCTCATGCCACGACCGGTGGGCCACCGCGCGCCCTGATGCTCACCGTGGCCCGGGGCCGGCGGCGCCGGCTGCTGTACCTGTACGACCCGATGGGCGAGTCCGTGAGCGACGCCGAACGGGTGCGTGCGCAGGGCTACTTGGCGCACGCGGACGGGGTCGTCCTGGTCGCCGACGTCCTCGCCGATCCCACGGTGCGCGGCCGACTCCTCCCGGCGGACGCCGAACGGGCGAAGCAGGCGCGGCCCTCGGGGCAGGGCCCCCGGACGACGTACGAGCGGCTGACCGGTGAGCTGGCCGCGCTGACCGGGCGGCGGCGCCGCCTGCCGGTGGCCGCGGTCGTCACCAAGCGGGACGTGCTGGACCGGCTGACCTCACTCCCGGCGCCCGGTGACGGCCGGATCGACGACTGGCTCGGCGACATCGGCCTGGGCGCGCTGGTGCGGGCCCTCGGCCACGACTTCCGGGCGGCCCGCTACTGGGCGGTCAGCGCCCACGCGGCCACCGGCACCGGCCCGTTGGAGAGCGAGCAGCGGCGGGCCGCCGAACCGGTGCTGTGGCTGCTCGCGGCCTCCGGGCTGCGCACCGGCCCGCTGACCGGGCAGTCCCGGGGCGGGGCGGGCCGGGTGCCGTGGCCCCGGCGGCAGCCGGACAGCGCCCGGGCGAGCGGCAGGGACGGCGACAGGGAAGGCGGATACACCCCGGCATGAACCATGTGACTCCGCCCGCCGGCCGGGCCCGGCGGGTGATGGCGGGCCTGTTCGTCGCCGCCCTGCTCCTGGCGGTGGCAGCGCTCGTCCTCGGGGCCTTGCTGTTGCTGCCCTCTCGATGACCCCTCTCACATGAAAGGAACTGCGGCGTGAGTGACATTCCCGGCGGGCCGATGGCCAACCGGCCGGTCCACTTCATCTGGCTGCTCGACTGCTCGTACTCGATGCAGGGCGAGAAGATCGCCAAGCTCAACTACGCGATCAGAGAAGCCGTTCCGGAGATGCGGTCGGTGGCCCACGACAACCCCGCGGCCCAACTGCTGCTGCGCACGGTCACCTTCTCCACGACCGCGCAGTGGCACCACCAGACGCCGGTCCCGGTGGACGACTTCACCTGGCAGGACGTACAGGTCGACGGCATGACCAACCTAGGCGAGGCGCTGCACCTGGTGGCGCGCGAGCTACAGACCCCGCCGATGCCGCAGCGGGCGCTGAAGCCGGTGCTGGCGCTGGTGTCGGACGGCGTGCCCACCGACGACTGGAAGGCGGGCCTGAAGGCCGTGGACGCCACCCCCTGGGGCCGCAAGGCGGTCCGGGTGGCCATCGCGATCGGCACGGACGCGGACCGCGGGGTGCTCCAGGAGTTCCTCGGCAACCCGGAGCTGCAACCACTGGACGCCAACAGCCCCAAGCAGCTGGCGGCGGCGATCCGATGGGCGTCCACGGCGGCCGTGAAGGCGGCCTCCCAGCCGGTCGCCGGTGACGGGCCCGGGGTGAGCACGGCGAAGCAGCCGTACGCGCCGCCGGTGCTGGACGACGACGATGACGACGACGTGTGGTGACGCTCGGGGTGCGACGGTGGGAGACGCTGGCCGACAGCGTCCAGGGCGTCGGCAAGCACCGCAACCAGGACTGGTACGCCTGCCAGGGCACCGGGTCCGGTACGGAGCCGCTGGTGCTGGCGGTGGCCGACGGGCACGGTTCGGCGGTGCACGCGCGCAGCGCGCTGGGCGCGCGGTTCGCCGTGGACCGGTTCCTGGCGCTGGCCGCCGCCTTCGGGCGGGCGGCGCACGACTGCCATGAGCCAGGGCGGCTGGCACGGCTGATGACGTACGCCCGGGACGACTTCCCGCGGGCCCTGGTGCACGAGTGGCGGCAGGAGGCCCTCGGCCACTGGGACCGGAACCGCCCGGTCGTGGAGGAGGCCTCCCGGGAGCCGGGGACCGAGGAGAAGCTGGTGCTGTACGGCACCACGCTGATCGGCGCGGTGCTCACGCCGTGGCTGTTCGTGGCCTGGCAGATCGGCGACGGGGACCTCGCGGTGGTCGAACACGACGGCACACTGGTCCGGCCGCTCGCACCCGCCGAGGAGGATCTGGGCGACGAGACGGAGTCGCTGTGCGGGCGGGAGGCGTGGCGGGCGATGCGGATGCACTGGGCGCCGGTGTTCGAGGAGGCGCGGGCGCCCCGGCTGGTCGTCCTCTCCACGGACGGCCTGTCGAAGAGCTTCGCGTCGGGCGACGGGTACCGCGAGTTCGTCACCGGGCTGGCCGGGCGGCTCGCCGCGGAGGGCAGCGCGGGCGTCCGCGAGGCCCTGCCGGACTGGCTCACCCAGGCGTCCCGCTACTCCGGGGACGACACGACCCTGGCGGCGGCGGTACGCCCGGCGGAGACCGCGGCCGACGCCCCAGCCCCGGTGGACGCCCCGGCTTCGGTGGACTCCTCAGCGGCACCCGGCGCGGCCGACACCCCGGGCGCTCCCGACGCTCCCGGCGCCCCCACGGAGCCCGGTACGACGGACGCACAGACGCCACCCGGCCCGGCCGGCGGCGAGGTGGACACGGAACGGACAACGGAGACGTAGATGAGCGGCATGCTCGATGGCGGGACGCACCTCGCGGCGGAGAACGGTGACGACGTCGAGATCCTCGACTTCCTCGGCGCGGGCGGCCAGGGCGAGGTGTACCGGGTCCGGACGCCGGACGGGGAACGGGCCCTGAAGTGGTACTACCCGACCTGCGCGACCGCCGGCCAGGAGGCGATCGTCCGGGAGCTGGTGACCCGGGACTTCGCCGACGACCGGTTCCTGTGGCCGGAGGCCTTCGTGCCGGAACACCGCGGCTCGTTCGGCTATCTGATGGGGCTGCGCCCGGACCGCTACAAGGGCCTTCCGGCACTGTTCCGGCGGCAGCTGCGCACCAGCCCGCGCGCGCTGCTGACGGCCTGCCTGTACACGGTGGAGGCCTATCAGGCGCTGCACTCGCGGGGCATCGCCTACCGGGACATCTCCTGGGGGAACATCTTCTTCGACCCGGACACCGGTGACGTCCTGGTCTGCGACAACGACAACGCGGTGGTGGAGGGCGACGCCAGCGGCATCTCGGGGACCATGGAGTTCATGGCGCCCGAGCTGGTGCGCGCGGACCCGGGCGCGCGCCCCGGCACCCAGTCCGACCTGCACTCGCTCGCCGTACTGCTCTTCATGCTGCTGATGAACCATCACCCGCTCAAGGGCAGGCGCGAGTTGGGCATCCACTGCCTGGACGAGGCGGCGGAGCGCAAGCTGTACGGCAAGAGCCCGCTGTTCGTGTTCGACCCGGCGGACGACGCCAACGCGCCGGATCCGTTGGAGCACGCGACCGTGCTGGCGACCTGGGACGCGGCGGCGGAGCGGCTGCGGGAGCTGTTCCGGCGGTCGTTCACGACGGGGCTGCGCGATCCGGCCGCCCGGGTCCGGGAGTCGGAGTGGCGTGACGCGCTGCGGGCGGTGCTGGACGCGGTTGTCGAGTGCGCCTCGTGCGGGCGGCAGAACATGACCGAGCCGGGTGAGAACCCGCCGCCACGGGACTGCTGGGGCTGCCGGACCCGGCTGGTGCTGCCGCCACGGCTGACGGTGACCACTCCCCCGCCCCGCACCGAGCACCACATCCGGCTGCGCCGCGCCGCCCGGGTCCAGGCCCACCATCTGCTGCCGGAACCGACGCGGCACGACTGTTCGGATGCGGCGCTCGTCGCGGAGCTGGTCGAACACCCCAAGAAGCCGGGGCGGTTCGGGCTCGCCAACCGCTCGCGGGAGACCTGGACGGGCACCCGCTCGGACGGCACCGTGCAGAAGATCGAGCCCGGTCAGACGGTGCCGCTGCGGTCGGGGCTCGACCTGGACCTCGGCGGCGGGGTCCGGGCGGTGGTGCGGGCCCGGTGACGTCCCTCGGCCGAAGCCCCGTGGCGGCGGGGCTTCGGCCGGTCACAGCCCGAGGGCGTTGATGAGTTGCTGGGTGAAGGCGAGGCTGCCGGTGCCGGCGGACGCCGCGATGGCGATCGTCTCCAGCGCGGAGCGGATCCGGCCGCGGTTCGGCGGCAGGCCGTCGTCGGCGGACTCCTGGAACTGGGCCTCGATGATCTGCCCCTGGGGCACCAGTTCCGGGTACTCGACGCGCAGGGTGTCGGTGAGCCGCTGGGCGAGGTCCATCATGGTGGGCAGGTCGGGGTGGGCGTGGTTGATCTGGATCTGGCCGTGGTCGCCGAAGTTGGCGGGGCCGTTGACGTTGCCGAAGTTGTAGGTGCTCATGTCCTGTCCTCGCTTCCCGGCGGCTCACCCCGGACCGGAGGAGCCGTCGGATGGATGGGGTTACGGCTTCGGCGCGGGCGGGCCTGAACCCGCGGGACCGGGGCCGCCCTGGGCTCCCGGGCCGCCCTGGGGTCCGGGCCCTTGCTGCCCGCCCAGGAGGATCGTCCCGTGGGCGCCGAAGTTGCTGGGACCGCTGACGTTACCGATGTTGTAGGTCTGCGTGTTGATGACCTGTACGGCCTTGTCGAAGGAACTGGTGTCGATGTTGTGGTCCCGCAGGAAACGTTCCGTGGCGGTCAGCACGCCCTGCTGGAGCCGGAACAGGAAGTCCTGCGCGTCGGTGCGTTCGATGTAGCCGGCCTCGTCCCAGGCGCCGAGGTCCTCGCGCAGGCTTCCCGTGGCGCCGTAGTCGTGGCGGACGTGCTGCTTGGTGATCGCGCGGCGGGTCCTGGTCAGCGCCCTGTCGTGGTCGCTCTGCCAGCGGTGGCGCCGCAGGATGCGGCCGAGGGCGCCGCGCAGTTCCGGGCCGGTGCGGCGGGTGGCGTAGCGGAACAGGTCCCACCAGCGTTCCCAGGGGGCGACCGGGAGCCGGTCCACGCGGTAGAAACGGCCGTCCAGCGGCGGTATGGCGTAGGCGGCCACCTCCCAGGTCAGGCTGGGGTGCTGGAGGATCGCCCGCAGGTACATGGAGACGATGAGCCGGCCGCCCTCGCCGACGCGTTCCAGGCACAGGTGGGTGCGCATGCCCGCGCCCGGTGTCTGGAGGCCGGCCTGCACGAGTTGCTTGGGGATCTGGGCGCGGGGCCGCCGGGTGGGGTCGGGCACCAGCTCGGGTATGAGGTGGGCGTTGCCGCCGAGGACGTAGAGCCGGTTCCTGGCCCGCAGCCCCTGGAGCCCGGAGATGTTCTCCATGTGCCGTGCCACGTAGGTGTGCAGGTCGATGACGTCGAACGGGCGCATCGGCAGTTTCCCGCCGCCCGGGGCGTCGGCGGGCCTGCTGATGTCGATGGGCTGCCAGACGACTTCCTTGATCTTGTCGCCGCTGCCGACGAACGGCTTGGTGTAGGCGGCCTCGTCGGCGTAGGGCAGGACGTTGGCGCGCTTGAGGTCGTGCAGCGCGGCCTCGGCCTCCGGTTCCACCGGGGGTGCGGTCTGCTCGGGTTTCTCGGCGGAGAGGAACACCTCCCGTGCCATGACGCGGCTGCGCGCCTGGGTGTGGCGGACCAGTGTCCAGGCGATCGCGTAGGCGCCGAGAGGGCCGAAAATCGCCACCCATCCGAGTGATCGGTGTCCGTTGACCAGCCCCCAGAGTCCGACGAGGAGGGCGAGGGGTACGGCCATCTGGAGGCAGGCGAGCCGGCGGTCCAGGGCGGCCCGGCGGCGGGTGGCCACGCGCGCGTGCCGGGCGAGGGCGACGAAGTTGATGTTGAGACTGAGCCCGATCGCGTTGAGCCGGTCTCCGGTGAGCAGCCGGTCGGCGTACAGGGCGAAGTCGTCGTCGAGGTGCACCGAGGCGCTCAGGCGCCGGGTCACCCCGTCCTTGCGGTACTGCGGCAATGACGGCAATGGTCTGCCCGTCACACTCATCCGTCCGTCCCCCTCAGGCCTTCCGCGCGGTTCACCCTAGGGACAACCCCGCGGGTTTGTCGCCGGGTTCGGTGACGGGCGGTGCCGGGGGACGGTCGTGTGGTAACGGCCGCCGCGGTCCGGCGCTCCCCTGTGACGTCGGACCGCGGCGGCTCTTGGTTCTGCGCCGGCCGGTGCCGCCGTGTCACACGTGCGGCGCGGCCGGCCCGCCGGAGGGACGTTTATCGGCCAACCCTGCTTCGGGTCAGTCGAACCGGAGCGCGCCGGTGCGGGTGCGCTTCAGTTCGAAGAAGTCGGGGTGCCGGGCCAGTACCCGGAAACTGTCGAAGAGTTCGGCCGCCTCGGCACCGCGCGGGACGGCGCGCAGCACGGGTCCGAACCACACGGTGCCGTCGATGTGAAGGGTGGGCGTGCCGACGTAGCCGCCGGTCTGCGGTTCGGCGCCGGCCGTGTGGCTGCGGCGGACCGCGTCGTCGTACGACGGGTCGTGCGCGGCGGCCGACAGGTCGGCGGGGAGGCCGAGTTCGGCCAGCGACTCGGTGATCACCGTGTCGAAGTCCTGGACGCCCCGGTCGTGGATGCGGGTGCCGAACGCGGTGTAGAGAGCGCGCAGCACCTTCTCGCCGTTCCGTTCGGCGGCGGCCACGGCGACCCGCACGGGCCCGATCGAGCGGTCCACCAAGTCCCGATACCAGTCGGGGAGTTCGTTTCCGGTGTTGTGCAGGTACAGGCTCATCGCCCGGAACCGGAGGTCGAGCGGGCGCAGCCGCTCGACCTCCAGCAGCCAGCGGGAGGTGATCCAGGCGAAGGGACAGGCCGGGTCGAAGAAGAAGTCGACCCGGGCCGGGGCGGCGGTGGCGGTGGCGGTGGTGACCGGGTCCATGTCGGTGCTGCTGTGCGTCATGGCGCCGACGCTAGTGCGCCGGTGGCCCAGAATCCCGACCCAATACCCATCCCTTTGTATGGCCCATTTCAGACAGCGGTCACGCGTCGCACCGCCTCGTCGGCCAGTCGGACCAGTTCGGCGACCGGCAGCGAACCCGCCGCCCGGCGCTCGCGCGCGAACCGGTTGGCGAGGCCTTGCAGCAGTTCGTTCAGCGGGGTGGGGACGCCGTGCAGCCGGCCGAGCAGGACGATCTCGCCGTTGAGGTAGTCCGCCTCGATGGTGCCGGTGCCCCGGACGAGGGACTGCCAGGAGGAGCCGCCGCCGCGGGGAGCCCCGTCCAGCGGGACCAGGGTGACCTTGTCGCCGCGGGCCGCGCGCTGCTCCGCCGCACCGGCGTAGGGGATGCCGGCGGCGTCCAGCACGGCCTCGCCCTCGGCCCGCACGCGCGCGAACAGGGCCTGCGCCTCCTCGGTCGTCACCGGCCCGCTGACCGCTTCCAGCGCGTTGCCGAGGTTTCCGAGCAGCTTGGCGTACTGCCAGCGCGCCACGTCGGGCACCACCGGCGCCTCGAAGTGCGCGTCCGCGAGGTCGGCGGCGATCCGGCGGGCGGTGTCGTCGGTGCCGTGCGGGAGACGGCCGAGATGCAGGACGCCGGTGAGCGGGCTGCCGGCGGCGGAGACGACTCCGGGTTCCACGAACGCCGACGGCAGCCAGACGCAGACGCCGTACACGTGCCGGAAGCGGCGCAGCGCCAGCCGGCCGCTCTCGACGCCGTTCTGGAGGCAGACCAGCGGCAGCAGTTCGGCCGCCGTGCCGCCGCCCGCGACGGGCACGTCGGCCCAGGTGTCCAGGGCGGCCACGGTGTCCTGGGTCTTCACGGCGAGGACGAGGACGTCGTCGGCGCGCAGTTCGCCGAGCGGTCCCGGCCCGTCGACGGCGGGCAGCCGGTACGTCAACTCTCCCTGCGGAACCCGCAGTCGCAGCCCGTGCTCACTGAGGGCGGCCAGGTGCGTGCCACGGGCGACGAGGGCGACCTCCCGCCCGGCCTGGGCCAGCCGCCCGCCGACAGTACCGCCGACCGCGCCGGCCCCGATGATGATGTAGCGCATGGGGCAGAGCCTCGCACACACGTCCGGCCCGGCGGTGAGGGTGTGGTGCGGCCGTCGTGCCCCGTGGGGGCGGGCACGACGGCCGGGTCCGGCGAGGGCCGGGTTGGGCGCGGGCCGGGTTGGGCGAAACTCTGGCTGATCGGCGGGGTCGGGTTCAACTCCTCTCCGCAGCTGTGACTTGTTCAACAAGTTTTCGTAATGACAAAGGGGGTCCCTGACGGCGGATCGGACACCGCGCCCCTGAGAGCCGCCCCCGAGAACCGGCGATAGATGTAAGGGGCCGCCGTCCTCCCCAGCGGTGATCCGGACCCCGCGCGGTTCACCGGGCGGTACGACGAGATGGCTTTATCCGGCCCCTACCGTCGAACAGGAGCAAGCGCAGACGTGGCGGCAGGGGGCCGTCACCGCACACGAGGGGGCAGACCCGTCATGGGGAACACAGAGGTGCGCGTGCGGGGGCTGGCCGCCCGCGCCGGCGGCTGGAGCGCCCGGCACCGCTGGGCGGCCGTCGGCATATGGGTGCTGTTCGTCGTCCTGGCGATGGGGCTCGGCTCGGCGGCGGGCCGGGTCGACGTGAACGAGAGCGATCAGCTCAAGGGCGAGACGCACACCGCCGCGAAGATCATCGATGACGCCGGGATCAAGGAGCCGGCCGGGGAGACGGTCCTGATCCAGTCGAAGGGCGGCGCCGTCAAGGCCACCAGCCCGCGGTTCCGCGCGGCCGTCGCCGACGTGGTGAAGGCCGTCGAGGGCACCGGCAAGGTGACGGGTGTGACCTCGCCGTACGACACGCACACCGTCTCCCGGGACGGCCGCAGCGCGCTGGTCCAGTTCGACCTGCGCGGTGACGCGGAGACGGCCGCCGACCGGATCGAGCCGGTACTGAAGGCCGTCGCCGGGGTGCAGAAGGGCCATGACTCGCTGCGGATCGAGGAGATCGGCGGCGCCAGCATGCAGAAGCAGTACAAGGACGCCTTCGGGGACGACTTCCAGCAGGCCGAGTACTCGGCGGTGCCGGTGGCCCTCGGCATCCTGCTGATCGCGTTCGGCGCGCTGGTGGCCGCGCTGCTGCCGGTGGCCCTCGCGATCACCGCGATCATGGCGACGATGGGCCTGATGGGGCTGGTCAGCCACCTCCAGCCGATGAGCGACACCGCCAACTCCGTGATGCTGCTGGTCGGTATGGCCGTCGGCGTCGACTACTGCCTGTTCTATCTGCGCCGGGAGCGCGAGGAGCGGGAGGCCGGCCGGGACGCGGGCACCGCCCTCCGGATCGCCGCCGCGACCAGCGGCCGGGCGATCATCGTCTCCGGTGTCACGGTGTGCGTGGCGATGGCGGGCATGCTGTTCACCGGGCTCGCCGAGTTCGAGGCGATGGGTCTGGCCTCGCTGATGGTGGTGGCCGTCGCCATGGTCGGCTCGGTGACCGTGCTGCCCGCGCTGCTGTCGCTGCTCGGCGAGCGGGTCGAGAAGGGGCGGCTTCCGTTCCTGCGCCGCCGGAAGCGCACAGGGAACGGAGACAGCCGGTTCTGGACGGCCGTGCTGCGGGGCGTGCTGGCCAAGCCGCTGGTCTCGGTCGTCGTCGCGGCCGGCGCGCTGCTGGCGATCGCCGCGCCCGCGCTCGGCATGAAGACCCAGCAGCTCACCCTGGACCAGGAGTTCGGCGACTCACTGCCGATCGTGCAGACGTACAACCGCATCAACGACGCCTTCCCGGGCGGCAGCGAACCGGCTGAGGTCGTCGTCAAGGCCGAGGACATCGACGCCCCCGAAGTCCGGCAGGCCCTGGCCGACTTCAAGAAGCAGGCGGTCGCCTCCGGCGCCTCGCGCGGCCCGGTCGACGTCAAGGTGTACGACGCCCGGAACGTGGCACTGGTGTCCGTGCCGCTGGTCGGCGGCTCCGACATGGACCGGGCCACGCGGAGCCTGGAGAAGCTGCGCGACGAGGTGCGGCCCGCCACGCTCGGCAAGGTCGACGGCGTGCGGGCGCCGGTGACCGGGCAGGTCGCGGGCAACAACGACTTCAACGACCAGCTGATGGGCTCCGTCGTCCCGGTCTTCGTGTTCGTGGTCGTCTTCGCCTTCCTGCTGATGCTGCTGTCGTTCCGCTCGCTGACGGTCGCGGTCACGTCGATCGTGCTCAACCTGCTGTCGGTGGCCGCCGCCTACGGCATCCTCGTCGCCGTCTTCCAGCACGGCTGGGGTGCCTCGCTGGTGGGCGCGGAGGGCGTCGGCGCGATCGTCACCTGGCTGCCGCTGTTCCTGTTCGTGATCCTGTTCGGGCTGTCGATGGACTACCACGTGTTCGTCGTCTCCCGGATCCGCGAGGCCCGGATGCGCGGCCGTACGACGAAGGACGCGATCCGGCACGGCGTGGTCACCACGGCCGGGGTCGTCACCAGCGCCGCGGTCATCATGGTCGCCGTGTTCGCGATCTTCGGCACGCTGTCCATGCAGTCCATGAAGCAGATGGGCGTGGGCCTGGCCGCGGCCGTCCTGATCGACGCCACGGTCATCCGCGGGGTGCTGCTGCCGGCGGTGATGGCGCTGCTCGGCGAGCGCAACTGGTACCTGCCGAAGTGGCTGCACCGCCTGCCGGACCTCACCCACGACGAGTCCCCGGAGCCGGTGGCGACGCCGGTGCCCGACCGGGGCGAGCGGCTGACTGTCTGATTCCGCCCGTTGACGCGGGGCCCGTCGGTTCCCCTGGGAACCGACGGGCCCTGTCCGTGCTCTCGCTGTGCGGACAGGTACGCCGATCACGGGGGGAACCAGATGGACAGGCGGAGTCTGCCCGGCTCGACACCACGGCGTACCTCTGACGGCCGCCTACCTCGGGCGGCGGCCCGGTAGTTCGGCCTCGATGAGGTCGGCCGCCCGCCGGGTCCCGCCCTCCTGGGCCATCTCCCCCCGCACCTCCTTGAGCCGGCGCGCGACCTCCGGGTCGTCCACCAGGGCGAGGGCGGCCTCGCGGAGGCGGTCGGCGGTGGCCTCCTCGGCGGGCAGGTGCCGGGCGACCCCGAGCCCCTGGAGCATGTCGGCGTTGCCGAACTGGTCGACGGCCTGCGGTACGGCGATCATCGGCGTCCCGGTGGCCAGCCCCTCCTGGCTGCCGCCGGCGCCCGCGTGCGTGACGAACAGGTCGGCCTGCCGCAGGATCGCCAGTTGCGGCACCCAGCTGCGCACGTCGACACGGGCCGGTACGTCGCCCAGCTCGGCGCGGGTCACATGCCGGCCGACCTGGAGGACGACATGCCAGCCGGGCAGGTCGCCGAAGGCGCGCACGCACTCACGGTAGAACGCGGGCTGCTTGGTGAAGGCCGAGCCGAGCGACACCAGGACGACCTTCTCCGCGTCGGCGGGCCGCTGCCAGTCGCCCTGGTCGGCGCGGTCGCCCTGGCAGGCACCGACGAAGGTGTGGACGCGCTCGTCCACCCGGTCGGCGTGCGGCTGGAGCGCCTTCGGGATGAGCACCAGGGAGCGCTCGGGGCGGCCGGCGAAAACGTCCGGGTGTTGGCTGATCCCGTTCTCGGCCAGCCACGCCTCGAACCGGGCGTAGTACGCCTGTCCGCGCTCGGTCTTCCTCGGTTCCGCCCACATCGGCTCGGCGACCTCCTCCTCGTAGCCCTCCCATGCGACGAGGTTCGGGGAGAGCGACACCGCCGGGACGCCCCAGCGGTGGGCGAGGACGCGGGCCGGGTAGGAGGTGATGTCGTACAGGACGAGGTCGGGGATGTCGTCGGCGTAGGCCTCGATGAGCTGCGGGAGCGCCTGGATCGCGTCGTCCAGGAACGGCTCCACGTTGTCCAGCAGGGTGTTCCCCCAGGCTTCGGGGTCGGCGTCCGGGCCGGGCAGGGTGGAGGTGTAGAGCACGGGCCGGGCCCCGGTGGCGGCCACCTTGTCGGCGAAGGCCGGCGGGATGGCGTAGGTGACGCGGTGGCCCCGGGCGACCAGCTCACGGATCACCTCCAGGCTGGGGTTCACGTGGCCGTGGGCGGCGATGGAGAACATGGCGATGTGGGCGGGTGCGGTCATGTCCGGGAGGCTAGGCGAGACGAGACGTCTCGTTCAATCGATTTCCTGGCCCGGCCGGGCGGCGCGTCCGGGCCGGCCTGAGCCCGGCTCAGGCCGGCAGCTCCGCGCGGGCCGTGCAGCCGGGCTCAGCGTTGGCAGCCGGGCTCAGCGTTGGTAGCCGCGCTGAGCCTTGGCAGCCCTGCTCAGCGTTGGTAGCCGCGCTCAGCGTTGGTAGCGGGCCAGCACCAGATTGCCGTCTCTCTCCAGACGGCGGCGCAGCTCGGCGAGGCCGATGGCGCCGCTGTAGTACTCCTGGTAGGCCGGGGTGGCCACCTTGTCCTTCCACTCCGGGTAGCCGCGCACGGACTGGGCGGGCGCCGGGCGCAGTCGGGCCGCGAGGGCGGTACCGGTCGCCCAGCCGTTCTCCGTGGTGTGCAGGGCCGGGTCCTTCAGGGCCTGGGTTCCGGTGGGCAGCATCCAGTCGCCGAGTGCGAGGCGGACCATGTTCTCCGGCCGCAGCAGGAAGTCGACGAACGCGACCGCCTCCTTCTTGTGCGGGCAGTCGGCGGAGACGGACAGGGTCTGCGGGCTGACGCCCTGGGTGAGCCCGTCGGCGCCCGCCGGTGCGGGCAGCACCTCCCAGCGGAAGCCCTCGGGCGCCTGCTGCGCGATCTGCTGGCGGTAGGAGAAGCCCAGCGGGACCATCGCGTACCGGCCGCCGAAGAAACCGGGCAGGGTGTCCGAGCCGCCGCTGCCGAGCGTGGAGGCGGGCGCGCTGTGGTCCACGGCGACCTGGTCGTGCACGGTGCGTGGCACGACCGCGTCCCCGGCCGTGAACCGTACGGTGACCTTGCCGTCCGCGCCCCGGTGGAACAGCCGGCCACCCGCCGACAGGGACAGGTTCAGCGTGGCGGAGACGGGCTCCTTCAGCGGCCAGGCCACGCCGTACCGCCCGGGCCCGCTGAGCCGCTTGGCCACCTGCCGGAACTCCGCCCAGCTCCACGGGTGTTCCGGTGTCGGTATGCGTACCTTCGCCGCGTGCAGCCGGTCGGCGTTCGCGATCAGCACCCGGGGTTCCTGGAGGAACGGCACGCCGTACACGCCGCGCCCGAAGGTGGCCGTCTCCCAGCTGCTCTCCGGGATGTCGGACCTGAGCCGGGCGGGCAGCAGGCCGGTCAGGTCGGCCAGGTAGCCGCCGTAGGCGAAGTCGGCGAGGTCGTCGGAGGCGTCATGGATGACGTCGGGGGCCTCACCGCCCTCGAAGGAGGTGAGCAGCTGGTCGTGCACACTGTCCCAACTGCCCTGGACGTACTCGACCTTGACGTCCGGGTGAGCCGCGTTCCACTCCTTCACCAGCTCCTTGTTGGCGGCGACGGACTCCTGCTGCCAGGCCAGGGACTGGAAACGCAGGGTGATCGGGCCGCCGTCCGTGCCGCCGCCCGAGGAGCAGCCTGCGAGGAGCAGCAGGAGGACGACGAGCGCCGGGGCGATTCTGGTCCGCATCAGCGCTTCACCGCCCCGGCGAGCAGTCCGCCCGTGATCCGCCGCTGGACGAGCGCGAAGACGGCCACGGAGGGCAGGGTGGCGAGGAACGCGGCGGCGGCCAGCGGGCCGAGGTCGGCCACGCCCTCCGCGCCGATGAAGTGGGTGAGGACCACCGGGAGGGTCTGTCTCCCGGGGCTCTTGAGCAGCACCAGCGCGAAGAAGAACTCGTTCCACGCGGTGACGAACGCGAACAGAGCCGTCGCCGCGATGCCGGGTGCGAGCAGCGGCGCCGTCACCGACACGAGCGTTCTCACGCGCCCGGCGCCGTCCACGGCCGCCGCCTCCTCCAGTTCGGCGGGCACCGCCCGGACGTGCCCGGCGAGCATCCACAGCGCGAACGGCAGCGCCCACACCACATACACCAGCACCAGTCCGATCAGCGAGTCGATCAGCCGCAGGTTTTTCAGCACCAGGAACAGCGGGATGATCACCAGTACGAACGGGAACGCCTGGCTGACCACCACCCACCCCGTGGCGGCCCGGGCCAGCCGGGTGCGGTGCCGGGCTATGACGTAGGCCATCGGGGTCGCGATCAGTACGGCGACGACGGCGGTGCCGAGCGCCACCAGCAGGGAGTTCAGGGCGGCGTGAGCCAGCGGCTGCTCCGCGAAGGCCTGCCGGACGTTGGCCAGGGTCGGGTGGCGCGGGATCCAGGTGGGGTGCGGGCTGCCCAGCTCGCGGGGGGACTTGAGCGCGGTGGACAGCAGCCACAGCAAGGGGAAGGCCAGGAAGAGCAGGTAGCCGAGGAGGGCGGCGTACTGGCCGGCGCGGGCGGCGCTGCGGCTCCTTTGGGTGCGCGAGGCCCGCGAAGTGCGTGAAGTGCGCGAGGTACCCGAGGTCTTCATCCCTCGTCACCGCCCCGCAGTCGGCCGGCCAGGAACACCGCGAGCAGCACCGATACCACCGCGACCAGTACGCAGCCCATCGCCGCCGCGTACCCGAACTGCCCGTAGCGGAAGGCCTCTTCGTAGGCGAAGAGCATCGGCAGCCGGGTCCTGCCGCCCGGTCCGCCGTTCGTGAGGACGTAGACCAGCGCGAAGGAGTTGAGGTTCCAGATCAGGTTCAGCGCGGTGATGGCGAGGGCCACCGGTCTGAGCGCGGGCCAGGTGACCGTGCGGAAGCGGCGCCAGGCGCCCGCGCCGTCGACCGCCGCCGCCTCGTGGAGTTCACGCGGGACGTTCTGTAGTCCGGCGAGCAGGGCGACCGTGGTCTGCGGCAGGCCCGCCCAGACACCGACCACGATCACCGCGGGCAGCGCGGTGGCCAGGCCGCTCAGCCAGTCCCGGCCGGCGCCGAGGCCGAGGTCGCGCAGGGTCTCGTTGAGGACACCGGCGTCCGGGTTGTAGACGAGCCGCCACATGATGCCGACGACGACCTCGGGCATCGCCCAGGGCACGATCGCGAGAGCGCGGGCCAGGCCGCGCAGGCGTAAGTCCTGGTTCAGGAGCAGGGCCAGGCCCAGCGCCAGCAGGAACTGGGGCACGGTCACGCCGACCGCCCAGACCAGTCCGATCCGGAACGACTCCCAGAACAGGGTGTCGTGCAGCAGGTCGCGGAAGTTGAGGGCGCCGATCCACCGGGTGGCGGCCGTCCGGCCGGACTGGGCGTCGGTGAAGGCCAGCAGGATGCCGTAGAGCAGCGGGCCGACGCTGAGCAGGAGGATCGGGATGAGGGCGGGCAGGACCAGGAACCAGGCGCCGCGATCGGCGACGCGGCGACCGACCGGCCGCCGCGCTTCGGCCGGTGGTGTCCGCGCTTCGGCCACTGCTGTCACGGAATCAGCCCCTTTGCCTGCTCCGGTTGGCGTGTTCATGGTCGTGAAGGCCCGGTACCCCGTCAAGGGACCGCGCACGACGGCCCGGCCCGCGCACGGTGGCCGACCTGGGCGAATGCGAGACTGGCCGAGGACCGGACGGACACGGCACGGGAAGACGGCACGGAGGCACGACGATGGACGAGGCACGCGCGCGGGACGTACTGGCCGCGGCGGGAGTGCTGCCGGACCCGGCCCGGGACGCGCGGCTCCTGGCCCTCGGTGAGAACGCGGTGTTCGCGGCCGGCGACCTGGTGGTGAAGGTGGGCCGGGACGCGGAGCTGCTGGCGCGGGCCGAGCGCGAGCTGGCCATCGCCGGCTGGCTGGCCGAGGCGGGCGTACCGGCGGTGCGGGCGGCCAAGGTGAAGCCGCTGCTGGTGGACGGCCACCCGGTGACCGTGTGGCACCGGCTGCCGGATCCCGTACGGCCGGCCGAGCCGCGGGATCTTGCCGTGCTGCTGCGCAGGGTGCACGCACTTCCCTCCCCTCCCTTCGGGTTGCCGCCCCGAGATCTGCTGGGCGGTGTGGAACGCTGGCTGCGGCTCGCGGGCGACGCGATCGACCCTGATGACGCGGCCTATCTCCGTGCGCGCCGCGACGGCTTCGCGGCGCAGGCGGCGGCGCTGACGCCGCGTCTGACGCCGGGGCCGATCCATGGGGACGCGCTGCCCCGCAATGTGCACGTCGGGCCGGACGGGCCGGTCCTGGTCGACCTGGAGACCTTCTCCGCCGATCTGCGCGAGCACGATCTGGTGGTCATG
Source organism: Streptomyces sp. NPDC029138 (assembly GCF_055564375.1). NCBI lineage: Bacteria > Bacillati > Actinomycetota > Actinomycetes > Kitasatosporales > Streptomycetaceae > Streptomyces > Streptomyces sp. NPDC029138. The sequence goes on along the minus strand of NZ_JBVHWM010000026.1, from coordinate 54,675 downwards.
GCTCTCTCCCGCGACCGGTACGGGCTGCCCGCCGAGGCGTACGACTCCTTCACCGAGGCGTACGGGTGGGATGTGCGGGAGTGGGAGGGCTGCGCGGTCCTGCGGGGCGCCCGCGAGACGGCCAGCTGCGCGTGGGTTTCCCAGCACGCGCCGTCCAACCCGAAGGCGCTGGCCGAGTTCCGGCGCCGGGTGGCGTCTTTGCGGGACGGGGACGAGACGGTGCGCTGGTATCCGTTCTGACGGATGGCGCGACCCGGCACCGACAGGAGCCCGGCACCGGACGGATTGCGCAGCCCGGCGCTACGGGCTGCCTCCCGCAGCTAGGCGGACCGGGCGCCCGCCGCCAACTCCCGCAGCGGCCACGCGCCGTCCACCACCGCGTCCGCCTCTCCCTTGCGCCGCAGGAACGCCTGGAAGTCCGCCGCCCACTGCGCGTACCACTCGATCTGGCGGCGGTGCAGTTCCGCCGGGCCCAGGGACGCTATCTTCGGGTGGCGGTCGGCTATCGCGTACGCGAGCCGCGCCGCGGCGAGGGCGTCGGCGGTGGCGTTGTGGGCCGCGTCGAGGACGATGCCGTACTCGGCGCAGACCGCCTCCAGGTTCCGTTTGCCGCGGCGGTAGCGGTCGACCCAGCGGTCGATGGTGTACGGGTCGATGACCGGGGCGGGCCGGGTGCCGCCCAGCCGGTCGGTCAGGGACGGCAGGTCGTACCGCCGCAGCTCCGCCGAGAGCAGCGTGAGGTCGAACGCCGCGTTGTAGGCGACGACCGGAACGCCCGTCTTCCAGTACGACACCAGGACGTCGGCGATGGCGTCGGCCACCCGGTCGGCCGGACGGCCCTCGGCCGTCGCGCGTTCGTTGCTGATGCCGTGCACGGCGACCGCGTCGGCCGGGATCTCCACGCCCGGATCGGCCAGCCATTCCCGGCGCCCCATGGGCTCACCGGCCCTGACCTCGATCACGGCGCCCGTGACGATGCGCGCCTCGCGCGGATCGGTCCCGGTCGTCTCCAGGTCGAAGCCGATCAGCAACTCCCGGTGCCAGCCCATGGGCGGCCCCCCTTCTTGGTGGTGCTTTCCCCCAGTGGCCTCCACCATCGCACGCGGCACTGACAATCAGACGATGGCATTCCGCTTCCCGGCCCCGACCGCCTACGACACCGGGCGCGAATCCGCCCAAGCCAGCTCGAACTCCTCGCGGTATGTCGGGAAGAGACCGGCTTCGCCCACATCGTCCGACTTGACCAGCCGACTGCCGTTGCGCAGCACCAGCACCGGCGACTCCATCCCCCGCGCCCCGCGCAGATAGGACTGCACCACCGCGATGCCGTCGGCGCCGTCGCCGTCCACCAGGTAGGCGGTGAAGCGCGGTGTCTCGTCGTACACCTGGATCTCGAACGCGCCCGGGTCGCGCAGCCGGGACCGCACCCGGCGCATGTGCAGGATGTTCATCTCCACCGAGCGGCTCAGTTCGCCCCGTTTCATCCCGAGTTCGCGTTCGCGGCGTTTGACCGAGCTGGAGGCCGGGTTGAGGAAGAGCAGCCGTACCCGGCAGCCGCTCTCGGCGAGCCGGATCAGGCGCCGCCCGGAGAAGTTCTGCACCAGCAGGTTGAGGCCGATGCCGATGGCGTCGAGCCGGCGGGCGCCACCGAAGATGTCCTCGGCCGGGAACCGGCGCAGCAGCCGAACCCGGTCGGCGTGGACGGCGACGACGTCGGCGTACCGGTCGCCGACCAGGTCCTCGACCGCGTCGACGGGCAGCCGGCGCGCCGAGGGCACGTCTCCGCCCGCGCCGAGCATCTCCAGCAGCCGGGCGGAGGCCCGTTCGGCCTGGCTGAGGACCGCCTCGGACAGGGCCCGGTTGCGGGAGACGACGTTGCGGGTGACCTCCAGCTCGTCCAGGGCGAGTTCGAGGTCCCGGCGCTCGTCGAAGTACGGCTCGAAGCACGGCCAGTGCTGCACCACCAGTTCGCGCAGCTGCGGCAGGGTGAGGAAGCTGAGCACGTTGTCGTCGGCCGGGTCCAGCAGGTAGCCCTTGCGGCGACTGACCTCGCGGACGGCGACCGCGCGCTGCACCCATTCCTGCCCGGCAGGGCCGGCCGCGGCGACCACCCACTCGTCACCGTGGACCGGTTCGTAGATGGGCCGCAGCACGGCCGCCACGACCGCGCGCAGCCGCTGTTCGACGAGGTTCAGCCAGATGTAGGCCCGGCCGGCCCGCTGGGCGCGGGTGCGCACCTCACGCCAGGCGTCGGCGTCCCAGTCCAGCTCCGGTCCGATGGAACCCGCGTCCATCGGCCGGGCCAGGGACACCGCGCCGGGCGGGACGTCTGTGGAGTTCCCCTCGTGACCCTCGTCACCAGGAGGCAGCTCCAGCCCTCCCGAGCCCACCCGTGCACCGCCTTCCGCTCCCCCGGGCCTTTCCCGTCTCAACGATCAAGGAAGGGTACTCCGCGAGCGGTCGGCGGTGCAGCCGGATGGACAGGTCGGTTTCCCGACTGCTGTGCTCAACTACGCCATTCCCAGTGTCCGTTCTGCCATGCCAACTCCTTCGGAGTGAGCGGATTCATAGCCGTGACGTCCCGCGGGGCGATGGAGAACCCCTGCCAGTGCACCGGCATGGGCTGCTGGTCCTCGTCCCGGGCGATGTGGTGGAAACCGACGTTCATCCAGACCACGGGGTGGGTGAGGGCCTGGCCGCCCACCCACTTGTCGACGGACTTCGGGTGGCCGGTCGGGCACTTCAGGTTGTTGCTGGCGAACAGCTCGCACTTGTCGTACTCGGTGACGTACATGTCGTGCTTGGTGAAACCGCGGCCCGGGTACTTGGTGGTGGGGCCGGGGACCAGCTCGTACGAACGGGCATGCCCGTCCTTGTTCTTGCCGGCCGCGCTGACCACCCGCCACCAGCGGTAGGTCTTGTAGTCGCCCGCGAGTTCCTTGCCGACCTTGGTGCGGGTTGTCCTGGCGGTCGGCCCCTCCCGCCCGGCGGGGGCGCTGACGGTGGAGTCGTACTGCTCGACCTTCGTCTTCGACGAGCCGTCGAGGCCGAAGTCGAGCCGCCAGAAGACGTTGTGGCTGTGGCTGGTCGAGTAGTCCTTGGCGCCCTTGCCGATGGGCCAGCCGCGGCCGTCCTGGGCGTTGTAGTCCTCGAAGGACAGGCTGCCGGTCGCGCCGACGTTCATGCTGATCGTGCCGTCGTCCTGGAAGCGCCACTCGGTGATGTACTCGTACCAGCCGACCTGGTTGACCGTGTAGACCAGCAGGTCCTTGCCCTGCTGCTGGTAGGTCCTGTCCGGCTGGAGGAGGTCGTGCATCCGGTAGGCGTGGCCACGCGAACGGGTGGTCGCGCACAGGCCCTTGACGTTCGGGTGGCGCGGGTCGCCGTCCGGGACCTTGACCGTCTTGATGGTGCCGCCGGGGCACTCGCCGGGCGACAGCTCCATCAGCTCCTGGGCGAAGTCCTGGCCCGTCAGGTCGAAGTACTCGTGCTTCCCGTCGTCGTACGGGACGTGGATCTGGCCGAGTCTGGCGCTGTTGAGGACCTTGATCGGCTTGGCCTCACCCTTGGGCTGGTAGGAGATGTTCTCCAGGACGAGGCCGGCCTTGCTGTCGTAGCGCCAGCACATCCGCCAGGTCGTGCCGGTGGTCAGCTTCTGTTCGATCGTGTAGGCGGCGCTGCAACCGGGGGCAGCCGCGGCGGGCGCGGTCTGCGGCCGGGCCGCGGCCGGGCCGGCGAGCGTCGTCGCGCCGGCGGCCAGCGCGGCCAGGGACACTCCGACGGCCGCGGTCGTGCGGGCGGCGCGGCCGAGGGCGCGCGGCCGGGTCCCACCGGACAGGTGCTTCTCGGGCATGAAGGGGTGACTCCCTTACCGGAGGTACGGGTGTGAAGGTCGGTGGCGGCCGGTCAGCCGCGGTCGAGGGCGGCGGCCTTGCGGGCGCTCAGGTCGATCACGAGATCCCGGGTGTCGATCCACGGCCCGTTGCGGACCTTGGAGAACAGCCGCACGCACCGGTGCGCGCCGCACTTGCCGAGCACCGCGGGCTGCGCGCCCGGCGAGGCCTCGTAGATCCCGCCGCTCAGTTCCAGCTGGTCCGGCGAGGTGAGTTCCTTGCCGGTGGCGTCCTTGTAGTCCGCCCTGAGGCCCGCGCCCAGCGGGTCGGCGATCAGGATCCGGGCCGCCTCGGCGTTCTCGGCGCGGCCCGGCGGTGGCTGGACGCCGTGCTGGGTGCCGGTCTGCTCGACCTTTCCGGTCTTCAGGTCGACGGTCCTGGTGACGAGTGTGTCGTTCTTGTAGTCGTAGAAGGTCACGTCGGCGCGTCGTGGCGCGTCCGGGTCGTCCGCCTCGGCGGCCTCCGGCTCGGCGAGGTCGACGCTCAGCCGCTGCGGTCCCCGGTCGCCGTCGACGTCCCGGGCCGTGGCCGAAAGCTGTCCCGCCACGGCGATCTTCTCGACCCGCCGCATCTCGTCGTCGGTGAGCGGGTCACGGCCCGTGCCCTGCTTCTCCTCGGCGGGTGCCTGCTCCACGACGCCGGGCGGTGCGGCGTCCGGGCCCTGCCCGGCCTGCCGCGCGGCCCGCGTACCGCCGCCGGCCCCTCCGGAGTCGTCCGCTCCCGCCGTGCCCGGCAAGGTGACAGCGACCATCGCGGCGGTCCCCGCCGCCGCGAGGGCCGCACCGGTCAGTACTTTGCCCAGATGGCGGTGGACTGTCTCACGCACATCTTCCCCCTACTCCCCCTGGTCCCCGGGAGTACGCATCTGCCCCGCTGGTTCGGCACACGGCGGGTACCAGAACCGCCGTGCGCACTGGTCACTGGGTAAGAGGGCGGGTGAGCCACGGGAGGTTGCCTCACTTTCGGACGAGACTCGGGGCCAAGGCGGCCCCCGGCGGACGGCACACCTGGGAGAGTCGTATCCATGCAGGTCTGGCCTGGAGAGGCGTATCCGCTCGGCGCCACCTATGACGGCGCCGGAACCAACTTCGCGGTCTTCACGGAGGCCGCGGACCGAGTAGAGCTGTGTCTGCTGCACGACGACGGCTCGGAGACGGCGGTGGAACTGCGCGAGAGCGACGCGTTCGTACGGCACGCGTACGTGCCGGGCGTGATGCCGGGACAACGGTACGGGTTCCGGGTGCACGGCCCGTACGACCCCGGGCGCGGGCTGCGCTGCAACTCCGCGAAGCTGCTGCTCGACCCGTACGCGAAGGCGATCAGCGGGTCGGTCCGGTGGGGCGAGGAGGTGTACGGCTACCACTTCGGCGCCCCCGAGAGGCGCAACGACCTGGACTCGGCGCCGCACACCATGACGTCGGTGGTGATCAACCCGTACTTCGACTGGGGCGACGACCGCCCGCCGCGCACCGAGTACCACCACACGGTGATCTACGAGGCCCACGTCAAGGGCCTGACCATGCGTCACCCGGGGCTCCCGGAAGAGCTGCGCGGCACCTACGCGGCCCTCGCCCACCCGGCGGTCATCGAACACCTGACCAAGCTCGGGGTAACCGCGCTCGAGCTGATGCCCGTACACCAGTTCGTGAACGACCACCGGCTGGTCGACATGGGCCTGAACAACTACTGGGGCTACAACACCATCGGCTTCTTCGCCCCGCACAACGCGTACGCCTCCTGGGGCGACCGCGGCCAGCAGGTGCTGGAGTTCAAGTCGGCGGTCCGGGCGCTGCACGAGGCCGGGATCGAGGTCATCCTGGACGTGGTCTACAACCACACCGCCGAGGGCAACCACCTGGGCCCGACGCTGTCCTTCAAGGGCATCGACAACCCGTCGTACTACCGGCTGGCGGACGATCCGCGCTACTACATGGACACCACGGGCACCGGGAACTCGCTGCTCATGCGGTCCCCGCACGTGCTTCAGCTGATCATGGACTCGCTGCGGTACTGGGTCACCGAGATGCACGTCGACGGCTTCCGCTTCGACCTCGCGGCGACCCTGGCCCGGCAGTTCCACGAGGTGGACCGGCTGTCGTCGTTCTTCGACCTGGTGCAACAGGACCCGGTGGTCTCCCAGGTGAAGCTGATCGCCGAGCCGTGGGACGTGGGCGAGGGCGGCTACCAGGTCGGAAACTTCCCGCCGCTGTGGACCGAGTGGAACGGCAAGTACCGGGACACGGTACGGGACCTGTGGCGGGGCGAGCCGCGCACGCTCGCCGAGTTCGCCTCCCGGCTGACCGGCTCCTCCGACCTCTACCAGGACGACGGCCGCCGCCCGCTGGCCTCCATCAACTTCGTCACCTGCCACGACGGTTTCACGCTGCACGACCTCGTCTCGTACAACGAGAAGCACAACACCGCCAACGGCGAGGACAACCGGGACGGCGAGAGCCACAACCGGTCCTGGAACTGCGGGGCGGAGGGCGAGACCGACGACCCGGAGGTGCTGCGACTGCGCGCGCGGCAGATGCGGAACTTCATCGCCACGCTGATGCTGTCCCAGGGCGTGCCGATGATCAGCCACGGCGACGAGTTCGCGCGCACCCAGCGCGGCAACAACAACGCCTACTGCCAGGACAACGAGCTGTCCTGGGTGGACTGGCCGGAGTCCCTGGAGAGCGACCTGCTGGAGTTCACGCGCGCGATGGTGTGGCTGCGCCGCGACCATCCCGTCCTCCGCCGGCGGCGCTTCTTCCACGGCCGCCCGGTGGAGGGCACCCACGACGATCTGTCCGACATCGCGTGGTTCACCCCGGAGGGCGGCGAGATGACGCAACGGGACTGGAACTCGGCGCAGGCTTCCGCGCTGACCGTTTTCCTGAACGGCAACGCCATCTCCGAGCCCGGCCCGCGCGGGGAGCGCATCACCGACGACTCCTTCCTGCTGATGTTCAACGCCTCCCCCACGCCGCTGGACTTCCTGGTACCGGTCGACCACGGCCGCCAGTGGCAGGTGGTCGTCGACACGTCCCGTCCGGACGGGGTCCCACCGGGATCGGGCGCGAAGGTGGCGGCCGGCGACAGGCTCACCTTGCCGGACCGCAGCTTGACGGTGCTGCAACGGCCGGCGTAGGACGCCCCTGGAATCGGGACACGCGTGCGTGAACGGGCACAGGCCGATGACACGAAAGACGTCGAGCGGGGTACGTAGCTTCCCATGACTTCTGCGCGACCCGGACCGGGGGTGCCCACGGCCACCTACCGACTACAGCTCCAGCCCGCGTTCCCGTTCGCCGCCGCCGAAGCGGCCGTACCGTACCTGGCGTCGCTCGGCGTCTCGCACCTGCATCTGTCCCCCGTCCTGGAGGCCGTCCCGGGCTCCGCGCACGGCTACGACGTCGTGGACCACACGCGCGTGCGCGCGGAGCTGGGCGGCGAGGAGGGGCTGCGCGCGCTGGCGCGTACGGCGCACGAGCACGGCCTCGGCCTGGTGGTGGACATCGTGCCGAACCACATGGCGCTGGCCCCCCGGCACAACCCCGCCCTGTGGGAGGTGCTGCGGGAGGGGCCGGGGTCGCCGTACGCGCGCTGGTTCGACATCGACTGGGAGGCGCAGGGCGGCCGGGTGCTGCTGCCGGTGCTCGGCGGCCCGGTCGGCTCGGAACTGGCACACCTCGTGGTCGACGGCGACGTGCTGCGCTACCACGACCACGCCTTCCCGCTCCGCCCGGGCACCGAGCACCTGCCGCTGCCTCAGCTGCTGGACGCCCAGTGGTACCGCCCGGTGTGGTGGCGGCTGGCCCGCACGGAGCTGAACTACCGGCGGTTCTTCAGCATCTCCGAGCTGATCGGGCTGCGGGTGGAGGACCCGGAGGTGTTCGACGCCACCCACGGCACGATCCTGCGGCTGCTGGCGGAGGGCGTGTTCGACGGGCTGCGGATCGACCATCCCGACGGCCTCGCCGACCCCGACGGCTACCTCGCACGGCTGCACGAGGCGACCGGCGGGCGCTGGACGGTCGTGGAGAAGATCCTGGCCGAGGGCGAGCACCTGCCGGCCTCCTGGCCCGTCGCGGGCACCACGGGGTACGACGCCCTGCGGCACGTCGACGGCCTGTTCACGGACCGCACCGGAGCGTACGAACTGCTGGGCCGCTACCGCGCGTTCGCCGCGCCGCAGACGGACCGGGGCGGCAACTGGGAGGCCACGGTCCGACGGGCCGCGTACAAGGTCCTCACGCACGAGCTGGCCACCGAGACGGACCGGCTCACCCGGGTGGCGGCCCGGCTGTGCGCCACCTCGCCCGACCTCTCGCTGCGCGACCGCGCGCCCTGGGCACTGCGTACGGCCGTGGAGGAGCTGCTGGTCCGCATGCGGGTCTACCGGCCGTACTCCTCCGGCGACGCCTCCGCGGTGATCACCGAGGGGGCCGCCGAGGAGGCCCGGCTGGCCTTCGTGGTGCCCGAGGAGGCCGAGGCCGTCGGCATCGTCCGCCGGCTGCTGGTCGAGCCGCCCGGCGAGCCGTCGGCGCCGGATCACGCCGACCGGGTGGAGTTCCGCACCCGGTTCGCGCAGACCGCGTCGGCGCTGCGCGCCAAGTCGGTCGAGGACACGGCCTTCTACCGCTATGTGCCGCTGCTGTCGGCGACCGAGGTGGGCGGCGATCCGGGCAGCCCGGGGGTGTCCCCGGAGGAGTTCCACGCGTACTGCGCGCGCGTGCAGCGCGAGTGGCCGCTCACCGGCACGGTCGTCTCCACCCACGACACCAAGCGCAGCGCGGACGTGCGCGCCGCGCTGGCCGTGCTCACCGAGTGCCCGGACCGCTGGGCCGAGCTGCTCGCCGAGGTGACCCTGCCCGAGGAGGGCGTGCCGGACGGACAGCTGGCCTGGGCGGCCTGGCAGACGGTGTTCGGGCTGGGTCCGGCCGACGAGGAACGGGTGCAGCGGGCGCTGCTGAAGCATGTGCGCGAGGCGGGCATGTACACCAGCTGGACGGAGCAGGAGCCGCCGTACGAGGAGGCGGTGGCGTCCTTCGTCGCGGCCGGGCCGTGCGGGCCGCCCGGCGAGCGCGTGGCGGCGTTCCGGAAGGCGCTGGAGCCGTACGTGCGGGCCAACGTCCTCGGCACCGCGCTGGTCCATCTGACGATGCCGGGGGTGCCGGACGTGTACCAGGGCACGGAGGGCGAGTACCGGTCGCTGGTGGACCCGGACAACCGGCGCCCTGTGGCGTTCCCGCCGGAGGCGCCCGGCGAGAAAGCCGCGCTGACGGCGGCGGCGCTGCGGCTGCGCGCCCGGCGCCCGGACGCCTTCGGCGCGGGCGCGTCGTACGACCCGCTGACGGCCGAGGGCCCGGCGGCCGACCACTGCCTGGCGTTCGCCCGCTCCGGTGCGGTGGTCACGGCGGTGACCCGGCTGTCCCTGCGGCTCACGGAGGCGGGCGGCTGGCGGAACACCCGTCTCCCGCTCCCGCCGGGCCGATGGGCGGACGTCCTGACACCGGGCCGAGAGTTCACCGGCCACGCCCCCGTGGCGGACCTCGTGGGCCGACTGCCGGTGGCCCTGCTGGAACGGGTGCCGGAGGACTGAGAGCGCCGGGGCGGGGCCGGGGGCAACGGTCCGGCGCGGCGGGCGGGAGGCGGCCCGGGGGCGGTACGGCGGCCGGGAGGGCGGTACGGCCGGCCGGGAGGCGGTACGGCGGCCGGGGGGCGGTACGGCGGCCGGGAGGCGGTACGGCGGCCAGGAGGGCGGAGGGAGGCTCCCCGACAGGCGGTTGCGCGGCACACGCTTGCCCGGCGGGCGCTGTTCGGCACGGCTGCCCGGCGCGTGGCTGTCCGGCGGAGGGCTGCGGGCGGGCCTGCACAGCACCCGCCTGCCCGGCGTACGGCTACCCGGCGGGCGGCTGCGGGGCGCTCCTGCACAGCACTCACCTGCCCGGCGGGCGGCTGCGGGGCGCTCCTGCACAGCACCCGCCTGCCCGGCGTACGGCTACCCGGCGTACGGCTGCGGCGCGGGCGGCTGCGGGGCGGACAGCACTCACCTGCCCGGCGGGCGGCTGCACGGCGTACGGCTGCCCCGCTGATGGCCGCGCAGCACCCAGTGCAGGGCCGCCCGGCAAACCGTCACGCCGCGGGCGGCTCGCAGTTCTCGTACCGACCGTTGGGGCTCAGGGGTGGCCAGGCCGCGCGTAGGAGGTCCACGAAGGCCGCCGCGGCGCCCGTGGGTGGCACGCGCGCGTAGACCGTCAGGGAGCGCTTCCAGGGCGGGTCGGGGGTGAGGACCACGCAGTCCTCGCCGACGGCGCCGCGCACGATGTGGGCGGGCGCGGCGCACACCCCGACGCCGGCGGCGGCCATGCGGACGGCCGTCGAGGTGTGCTCGGTCCACACGGCGGTCCGGGGCCGGAACCCGGCGTTCCCACAGGCCCGGTCGAGGAAGCGTTCGCCGTGCACGACGGGTTCCATGGCGCAGCGGACCCAGGCGTGGTCGGCGAGTTCCGGGAGCGTGACCGTCGTACGCCCCGCGAGCCGGTCGTCGAAGGGCACGACGAGGACGACCTCCTCCTCGCCGACGGGCACGACGGTACCGGGCCGCCCGGCCGGCTCGGGGCCGACGGCGAGGTCGGCGGTGCCGCGCTGCACGGCCTCTTCCAGGGCCTGGTCGGTGGCGTACTCGTGCAGGCGCAGCAGCACCCGGGGGTGAGCCGCGCGCCAGCGGGCGAAGACGTCGGGCAGGGCGCCGACCGCGACGGAGTGCAGGGCCGCGACATGCAGCTCGCCGCCCTCGGCGCCGACGGTGGCGCGGGCCGCGCGGCGGGCCTGGGCCGCGCTGCGGACGGCGAGTTCGGCGTGCGGCAGGAAGGCGCGGCCCATCGGCGTGAGGCGCACGCCCCGGGGCAGGCGCTCCAGCAGGGCGCCGCCGACCGACTTCTCCAGTGCCTTGATCTGGTGCGAGAGCGCGGGCTGGGTGACGTGCAGGGCGTCCGCCGCGCGCGTGAACGACGCCTCCTGGACGACCGTCACGAAGTACTCCATCTGGCGCAGGCTCAACTCCCCGTACCCTTCCCCGTCGCCCCATAAGGATCGTGCATGGATTCCACAACAACATTGCCTTGGACTCATGACAAGGGGTGGACGGAGGGTGGATGCCATGACCATCGATACGGGCATCCATACATCCGACGTGATCGTCATCGGCGGCGGCACCGGCGGCTACAGCACCGCTCTGCGCGCCGCCGCCCTCGGTCTGGACGTCACCCTCGTCGAACGCGACAAGGTCGGCGGCACGTGCCTGCACCGGGGCTGTATCCCGAGCAAGGCGATGCTGCACGCCGCCGAGCTGGTCGACGGGATCGCCGAGGCCCGGGAGCGCTGGGGCGTGAAGGCGACCGTGGACTCGGTCGACTGGGGAGCGCTGGTGGCCACGCGGGACGACATCGTGGCGCGCAACCACAAGGGGGTCGAGGCGCATCTCGCCCACGCGGGCGTGCGAGTGGTGCGGGGCAGCGCACGTCTGACAGGGGCGCGCGCGGTGCGGGTGGAGGACGTGCGTACGGTACGGCAGGACGGTGTGCGTACGGACAGTGCGCCGGGCGAGCACGACCTCACCGCACGCCGTGCGCTCGTCCTCGCGACCGGCTCCCGCCCGCGCACGCTCCCGGGGCTCGATCCGGACGGCCGGCGCGTGGTGACGAGCGACGACGCCCTGTTCGCGCCGGGGCTCCCGGCGTCGGTCCTGGTGCTGGGCGGGGGCGCGATCGGGGTGGAGTACGCCTCCTTCCACCGGTCCATGGGCGCCGAGGTCACCCTGGTGGAGGCAGCCGACCGGATCGTGCCGCTGGAGGACGCCGACGTCAGCCGACACCTGACACGCGGTCTGAAGAAGCGCGGGATCGATGTCCAGGCGGGCGCGCGGTTGCTGGACGCGGAGCTGCTGGAGAACGGCGTACGCGCGCGTGTGCGGACCGCGCGGGGAGAGACCCGGACGGTGACGGCGGAGCGGCTGCTCGTGGCCGTCGGCCGGGCTCCCGTCACCGAGGATCTGAGCCTGGACGCGGCCGGCCTGACGACGGACGAGCGGGGTTTCCTCGTACCGGCGGACTGGAACCGGCTGGAGACGGCCGTACCGGGCGTCCACGTCGTCGGCGACCTGCTGCCGCCGCCCTCCCTCGGCCTCGCCCACGCCTCGTTCGCGGAGGGGCTGCTGGTGGCCGAGACGCTGGCCGGGCTGGAGTCGGCGCCGGTCGACTACGCGGCCGTGCCCCGGGTGACGTACTCCTCGCCGCAGACCGCCTCCGTGGGGCTGAGCGAGGCCGAGGCACGCGCGCGTGGGCATGAGGTCGACGTCAACACGATGCCGCTGACCGCCGTGGCCAAGGGGATGGTGCACGGTCAGGGCGGCATGGTGAAGGTCGTGGCGGAGGCCGGCGGCGGGCAGGTGCTCGGTGTGCATCTGGTCGGCCCGAACGTGTCGGAGATGATCGCCGAGAGCCAGCTGATCGTCGGCTGGGACGCCGAGCCCTCGGACGTGGCCCGGCATGTGCACGCGCACCCCACACTGTCGGAGGCGGTGGGCGAGGTGTTCCTGACACTCGCGGGACGCGGCCTGCACCAGCAGTGAACCCACGCAGCGCAGGGGTCCGGGCGGGGGCGGGCCCCCGCGTCCGGGCGCCCCCCGGAGCCTCCCCCGCCGCATGCTTGACAGTTCACCCGTCGCGTGCGGGACTGGGAGGGCGAAGCCGGGCGGACAAGTCGGGGGTGAGTCCTCTGCCGGAGCTGCGCTACCCCAGCGTTCCCGAACTGGTCGCCGCCGCTCAGGCGTTGGCGGCTCAGGAACCCGGGCTGTGCGCGCTGCGTCAGGTGGGCGTCTCGCGCGCGGGAAGACCCTTGCACCTGCTGTCGGTGGGACACGCCCGCCGCGCGGTGCTCGTGGTGGCGGGCGCGCACGCCAACGAGCCGACGGGCGGTTCCACCCTGCGGGTGCTTGCCGAGAGAGTGCTGGCGGAACGCGAGCTGCGGGCGGACACCTCCTGGCACTTCCTGCTGTGCGCGGACCCGGACGGCGCGAGTCTCCATGTGACCCCGGCCCCGCGCAGCCTGCTCGACTACCACCTCGGCTTCTACCGGCCGACGGGTGCGGAGCAGCCGGAGTGGTCGCCGTCGGTGCTGCCGCCGGACCGGCTGCCGCCCGAGACGCGGACGCTGACCGGCGTCATAGACGAACTGCGCCCGTACCTCCAGGTGACCTTGCACGGCACCGATCTGGGCGGCAGCTGGGTGCAGTTGACCAAGGACGTGCCGGGCCTGGCCGAGCCGTTCGCCAAGTCCGCGGCGGAGCTGCACATACCGGTGGAGACGGGGGCCTCGGACGCGGCGGGCTGGCCATCCTCCGGTCCCGGCGTGCACGTGATGCCCGGCCCGGAGACGGGCGTGGCCTACCCGAGCATGCCGGACGACGCCCGGCACAGCACCTGGTACCACGCGCACCGGTACGGCGGTCTGACGGCCGTGGTGGAGGTGCCGATGTGGGCCAGCGACCTGGTGGACGACCCGGCGCCGCACCCGGCACCGGCGGCGGCCATGCGGCGCCTGGCCGAGCGGCTGCTGCGGGACGCGCGGGAGGTGGAATGGATCCTCGCCGAGGCGCTGCCCCGGCTGGAGGGCGTGGACGGGCCGCTGCTGCGGGCCGCGCGGTGGGCGCTGGAGCTGATCCCGGGCCTGGCGGAGGACTGGACCCACACCTCGCCGGCGGGCACGACGATGGCGTACGTCGGCAGTGTGGACGCCTTCGGACGGCGGCTGCCGCTGCGGGCCGCGGCGATGCTGCTGCGGGTGCTGCGGGAGGTGGACGACCGGGCGGCGCCGCGCCTGGAACAACTCGTCGCCACCTGGTGCGACGCCTTCGCGGAACGGTTCCGGGCCCGCTGGGTGCCGCTGGAGCACCAGGTGGAGCACCAGTCCCGGACAGTACTGGTGGCGGCACAGCAGGCCCGGGACCAGGCGGCGTGAGCCGAACGGTCCGGGCGGGGCGTCAGCCGGGCGGGCCGGGCAGTGGCGTGAACCGGGCGGGCCGGGCAGTGGCAGCGTGAGCCGAGCGGTCCACGCAGTGGCGTCAGCGAACGGGCCCGGCAGTGACGTGAGCCGAACGGTACAGGCAGTGGTGTGAGCCGGCGGGGCACGCGGCGTGAGCCGGCGCGCGGAACAGGTGGCGTGACCCGGGCGGGCCCGCGCAAGCCCGCGCACCGGAGCCCACCACCCCTCGCGTCGGCTTACGCCACCCGGGCGCCCCACGCCACCCCGGCCTCCGGCGCACGCCACCTGCTCGCCAGTCGCCCGTCAGCCGTCCAGCGCGAAGACCGACCCCGTCCGCGCCCGCATCACACACGCGCTGGTGTACGTGTCCTCGAAGTCGACCGACCGCCCGTTCCACCGCCCACGCGCGTGGGCCGTCACCGGGGCGAAGATCATCGGGCAGAAAACCTGCTTGGCCGGGATGCGGTCGATGGCACCGCCGGCGGCGGCCAGGTCCGCGCAGGCCTCGGCCGCGCGCGCGTGTCCCTGGGGCGGCTCGCACAGCAGCAGCGTGCCCCCGGTGTCGCTGGACCGGGCATCGCCCTTGGTGACCGTCAGATAGAGCCAGTTGCCCGGCAGGACGTCACGGGAGGCCGCCTGGGCCGGGCCCGCGGTGAGGAGACCGGCGGCGGCCAGCAGGGCGCCGGCCGCCGCTGCCGCTCTGGTGATGTACGTCATGCCCCGTTGCATCGGCACGGCGGCGCGTCTTCCGCAGTGCCGCTCACTCGATCGGCACCGCACGCGCGCGTCGCTGCACGCCAGTTCGAACAGGACGGGCCGGGCAGGGCTCAGCTCGCCGCGAGCCGGAACGCCATCCTGCCGAAGGCGACCTGGTCGCCCTCGCGGACGACGACCGCCCCGATCACCCGGCGGCCGTTGACGGTGGTGCCGTTGGTGGAGCCGAGGTCCCTGAGGACCCACAGGCCGCCTTGGTGGCGGAGTTCGGCATGCACGCGGGAGACGGTCTCGTGGTTCAGCCGCAGCCCGTTCGCGGGGTCGCGGCCGATGCGCAGCGGGTGGGTGTGCGTCGGGTGCGGCAGCAGCAGCTTGGGCAGCCGCTCGGCCTGCCAGGCCCGGCGCAGCCGTACGGTGAACCCGGAGACGGCCTCCACGGTGCCGAGGACCGCGCGGGAGAACCGGTTCTCCCGGGGCAGGTCGGCGACGAGGGCGGCGAGTTCGTCGGAGCGGCGCGCGGCGAGCGCCAGCTCCATGCGGCGCACGAACGTGTCGTGCGAGAGCCGGCCCATGGCGACGCCGTCGCGCAGCACCCGCAGCGCCTGGTCGCGCTCCGCGTCGGACAGGCGCGCGGGGTAGGTGGAGAACTCGAAGGACGACGTCACCCTCGTGATTGTCGGGCAGTGAACCCCGGGTGTCCAGGAATCACGGAATCGGTACCGGTCCGCGGGTACTTCCGCGACACCTGCCGGCAAAGGGCGGATTCGAGAGCGGATTGATCGTCCGGGACGGCACGATGGAGACGCGGGACATCACGGTGAGCAGACGAAGGGGAACCGTCCGTGCAGTTCGAGGTGTGGGCACCGCAGGCAGACCGAGTGACGCTCCATTGCGAGGGCACCACGCGCGCGTTGGCGCGCGATCCCGCGCGCGCGGGGTGGTGGACGGGTGAGGCGGAGGCGGAGGACGGCGCGCGGTACGGGTTCGCGCTGGACGACGGCCCCGTGCTGCCCGACCCGCGCTCGCGCCGCCAGCCGGACGGCCCGGACGGGTTGAGCGCGGTCGTGGACCACGGGCGGCGCGAGTGGCGCGCGCGGTGGGCGGGGCGCGGGCTGCCGGGCGCGGTGCTGTACGAGATGCACGTGGGCACGTACACCCGGGAGGGCACCCTGGACGCCGC
The DNA here is from genome assembly GCF_055564375.1 of Streptomyces sp. NPDC029138. Taxonomy (NCBI): domain Bacteria; kingdom Bacillati; phylum Actinomycetota; class Actinomycetes; order Kitasatosporales; family Streptomycetaceae; genus Streptomyces; species Streptomyces sp. NPDC029138. The sequence goes on along the minus strand of NZ_JBVHWM010000026.1, from coordinate 38,856 downwards.
CGCCGCCCGGCTGGAACACCTGGTGGAACTGGGTGTGACGCACGTGGAGTTGATGCCGCTGTGTCCCTTCCCGGGCCGGCACGGCTGGGGGTACGAGGGCGTGTCGCTGTGGGCGGTGCACGAGCCGTACGGCGGCCCCGAGGCCCTGAAACGCTTCGTGGACCGGGCGCACGAACTCGGTCTGGGCGTCGTCCTGGACGTCGTGCACAACCACTTGGGGCCCACCGGGAACTATCTGCCGCGGTTCGGGCCGTACTTCACGGACACGCACACCACGCCGTGGGGTTCGGCGGTCAACCTGGACGCGGCCGGCTCGGACGAGGTGCGCGCGTTCTTCGTCGGCAGCGCGCTGGCGTGGCTGCGGGACTACCGGATCGACGGGCTGCGGCTGGACGCGGTGCACACGCTGTACGACACGCGCGCGTGCCACTTCCTGGAGGAGCTGTCGGCGGCGGTCGACGCTCTGGCCGAGGAGGTGGGCAGGCCGCTGTTCCTGATCGCCGAGTCGGACATGAACAACCCGCGGTTCATCACCCCGCGCGCGGAGAACGGTCTCGGACTGCACGCGCAGTGGAACGACGACTTCCACCACGCCCTGCACGCCACGCTGACCGGTGAGTCCCAGGGCTATTACGCCGACTTCGCGCGGGATCCCTTCGCCGCGCTCGCCAAGACGCTCATCGGCGGCTGGTTCCACGACGGCACGTACTCCAGCTTCCGGGGCCGCAGTCACGGCCGGCCGCTGGACCGCGCGCGTGTGGCCGGGCACCGGCTGCTCGGCTACAGCCAGACCCACGACCAGGTCGGCAACCGCGCCCAGGGCGACCGGCTCTCCGCCCTCCTCTCCCCCGGCCTGCTGGCCTGCGCGGCCGCGCTGACCCTGACCGCCCCGTTCACGCCGATGCTGTTCATGGGTGAGGAGTGGGCGGCGGGCACGCCCTGGCAGTTCTTCACCGACCACACCGACCCTGAGCTGGCCGAGGCGGTACGGCAGGGCAGGCGGCGGGAGTTCGCCGCGCACGGGTGGGCGGAGGAGGACGTACCGGACCCGCAGGACCCGGCGACCCGCGAGCGGTCCTGCCTGGACTGGTCGGAGCCGGAACGCGAGCCCCACGCGCGCGTGCTGGCCTGGTACCGGCAGCTGATCGCGCTGCGCCACGCCCAGCCCGACCTCACCGACCCGGACCTCGCCGACACGAAGGTCGCGTACGACGAGGACGCCCGCTGGCTGGCCTTCCGGCGCGGGGACGTACGGGTGGCGGTGAACCTGGGCAAGGAGCCGGCGGCGATTCCGCTGGGCACCGGCCGGGTGGAGGTCCTCGCGGCCTGGGACCCGGTCGAGGCGCCGGGCCCGGACGGGCTGCTCCAGGTGCCCGGGGAGTCGTGCGTGGTGCTGACACAGCCCTGAGAGGTGGTGCTGACAGATTTTGACGGGCCTGGGAAGGCCGGGGTCCGCGGGCGGCTCCGTGCCGTGGCCCTGACGGCCCTCCGCGGCCCCGTCAGGGCTCCGGCTCGTCCTCCTGGAGGTCCGTCACCCGCTCCAGCAGGATCGGCTCCCAGGCGCGCCGCAGCTGGGTCCGCAGCAGGGGCAGGGAGCCGGTTGTACGGCCTTCCAGGCGGTCGGTGAGGCGGATGACGGTGTCGCAGCGGGCCAGCCACAGGCCGCGCAGGCAGGGGCGGGCGCCGTAGCCGGCGAGGGTGGCGGCGCGGACGGCCGCCGGGGAGCCGACGGCGACGGCGAGCCCGGCGATGTCCTCGGCGGGGTCGCCGAGGGCCGCGGCGGTCCAGTCCAGGATGCCGCGGACCCGTCCGTCGGCGCTGACCACCACGTGCGCGCCGGTCAGCCCGTGGTGGGTGAGGACGGCGGTACCGGACTGCGCGGCGAGCTGGGCCGCGCCGGGCGGGGTGAGCTGGTGCAGCCGGGCCGCGTCGAACTCGTCGGCGGCGGTGAGCCGTTCGGCCGCGTGCACGGCCATCCGGCGCAGCGCCTCCAGCGAGCGCGGGGCGGTGCGTGGCACGCCGAGCGCCTCCGCCTGGCGGGCCGGCACCGTGCGCAGCCCGCTGAGCAGCCCGGCGAGGTCGGCCTCGCCGACGGCGGAGACGTCGTACTCGTCGGCCGTGCCGCCCGGCACCCGGGTGTCGAGGGTGTAGGCGAGGCCGGGCGCCCAGTCGCCGTGCGCGACGCTGGTCGGGACGGCGACGGGCACCTGCGGGCGGACCAGATCGCGCAGGCGCAGTTCGCGGCGGCGGCGGACGGATGCCTCGCGGTCGGGCGCGAGGCGCAGCACATGGCGGCTGCCGACCCACCAGGTGTGCTCGCGGTCCTCCGTCACGGGCCGCACATCGGGTCCCCCGGTGCCGTCGCCGCCGTCCTTGAGCAGCGAGCGGACCAGTCTGCGGACGGTGTCCGCGGTGGGTGTCGGTGCCTGGGTCATGGGTCGCGCGTCGCCGTTCCGGGTGTCGTCGAGAGTGGGTCTCCTCGGGTCTCTCACTCCACTATGACCATCTCACGGGTGGTGTTGTTGAGGCGGCGGCCACCGTCCTCGGTGACCGCGACGATGTCCTCGATGCGCACCCCGAAGCGGCCGGGCAGGTAGATGCCGGGCTCCACGGAGAAACACATGCCGGGCACGAGCGGCTGCTCCTCGCCCTCGATCATGTACGGCGGCTCGTGCGTGGTGACGCCGATGCCGTGCCCGGTGCGGTGGATGAAGTACTCGCCGTACCCGGCGTCGCTGATCACCGCGCGGGCGGCGCGGTCGACCTCCTGGCAGGCCACGCCCGGGCGTACCGCCTGGAAACCGGCCTCCTGGGCGGTGCGCACGACGTCGTGGACCCGGCGCTCCTCCTCGGTCGGCTCGCCGACGTGGACCGTGCGGGTGGTGTCGGAGCCGTAGCCGTCCTTCAGGCCGCCGAAGTCGAGGACGACCATGTCGCCGGGCCGGATGACGCGGTCGCCGACCTCGTGGTGCGGGTTGGCGCCGTTCGGGCCTGAGCCGACGATCGTGAAGTCGACCTGGGAGTGGCCGAAGCGGCGCAGCAGGCCGGCGAGGTCCTGGCCGACGTCGGACTCGCGGCGGCCGGCGAAGGGGACCTTCCGGATCTCCTCGAACGCCAGGTCGGCAGCCGCGCCCGCGGCCGCCAGGAGTTCCAGCTCGGCCGCGTCCTTCACGGCGCGCAGCATGGGCAGGGCGTCGGTGAGGGAGGCGTAGGAGGTGTCGGGCAGGGCCCGCTGGAGGCCCAGCAGGTGCATCGCCCAGGTGTTGTCGCTGATGCCGAACCGGCCGTGGGCGTCGAGGAGGCCGGCGGTGACGGCGTAGGGGTCCTTGCCGTCGGTCCAGTCGCGCAGCGTCAGCGCGGCGGCACCGACCGCCTGCTCGGCGTCCGGGGCCTCCAGGGTGGGCACGACGAGCACGGGGTCCCGGCCGGGCGCGAGGACCAGCAGGGTCAGCCGCTCCGTGACCGCGGTGGGCGTGTAGCCGGTGAGCCACACCATGTCCGGCCCCGGCGCCACGAGCAGTCCCGCGAGGCCGGCGTCGACGGCGGAGCGCACGGCACGCTCCATACGGGCCCTGTGGTCGGCGGCGGTGAAGGGCGCGGGCGTACTACCGGTCATCCGGGCCTCCGGGGCGGGTGCGGAAACGGGGCGATGGCGTCTCGGGCAGCATCCTGCCCGCCGGGACGGGCCCACGCGAGCCGGTTCCGTGGACCGACGTCCCACGGTCCGTCCAGAGGGCGCTCGGCATGGGCCCATGATGACGCGAGGGACGGATGGTGACCAGGGGGTTTCTCGGCGTGACCGGGGCCGGGGGGGCGGTGGGGGGTTTCCCGGATGGGGTGGGGTGGGGGCGGACTGGGGTGGGGGCGCGGGAGCGGGGGTGGCCGATCCCGGGTGCCGACTTTCTGCGGGCCCCGGCCGTCTCTCTGTGGTTCCCGGCGGCATCTCTGCTGTCCCCGGCCGGGGCCCGGCTCCGTCAGGTCACCACTCCTGGGGTCACCGTCAACTGCTGGTAGCCGCCGCTCGCGTGGCGCACCGTGAGGAGTACGGCCTTGCCGGGGCTGGCCCGTCCGACGGCTCGGGCCAGATCGGCGGCGGTGTCCACACGGGTCGAGCCCCATTGCAGTACGACGTCTCCGCGCACCAGGCCCGCCGCGTAGCCGGGGCCGGGCACGTGCACGCCCATCACCAGGGCACCCGCCTTCTCCGCGTCGACGGCCTCCACGCCCAGGACCAGGCCGGTCGGAGCGGGGGCGCGGGTCGGCGCGGCCGTGGGCGCGGCCTTGGCCGAGGGGGCGGGCGGCGGGGCCTGGCGTCGCAGCTCGGCGAGTCTGCTCATGCCGATCACCGTGGCACCGACCGTGCCGATGCCGACGCCGGAGAGCACCAGCACGGTGCCTGCGCACAGGCCGCACAGCAGGGTCCGCAGCCGCCGTCCGCGCCGGGGCGCGGCGTGCGGGCGGCGGGCGGGGCCGGGGGTACCGTCCTCCTCCCGGTCCTGACCGGGCATCGGCTTGGGACGCAACACAATCTGTTCCATGGTTCGCTCGCCTCCGGCTGGTGCTCTACCCGGGGCGGCGGGCCGCGACGAGACACGAAAGGGTGAGACTGCCCGGAGGGTGACGGAGGGTAGCCATAGCCGTCACGCCACCGCGTTCAGCGCACCCTTTCGGCCCGCTCACTCAGCCGGTGTGGCCCTCGCCGTGGCCGCCGTGTGCCCCGCCGTGGTCGAACTTCAGGGCCTCGGGCGGCATGACGACGAAGGGTCGCATCATGCCCATGTCCTCGTGCTCCAGCAGATGGCAGTGGTACATGAACCGGCCGTACGCACCGTCGAAGCGGCCCATGACCCGCAGCATCTGGTCGCCCGGCACCCGGAAGACGTCCTTGTGGCCCCGCTCGTTGGGTGCGAGCGGTATCTCCCGGCCGGCGTCGTACCGGATCGGGGTGCGGGTGCCGCCCACCGCCGGGTCGAAGCCGGAGACGTCGTAGGCGTCCCGGCCCAGCAGCTGGAAGTCGGCCAGGTGGATGTGCATGGGGTGCACGATCGGCGCGAGGTTGAGGAAGCTCCACTGCTCGTGGCTGCCCTCGCCGATCGTGAAGCCGAGCCCGTCGTTGAAGGTCCGCGCGGTGCGCCGGTACGTCTTCGTGGTGCCGTCGGGTCCGGTGATCTGGACGACGCCCTCGGCCGGGAGTGTCAGGCCGTGCGGGTCCTCGACCTCGGTCATCTCCCAGATCTCCGGGTGGCCGCCGGCGCCCTTCGTGGCGGGCGGGGTGAGCAGGACGAGCCGGTGGCCGTGCGGGATGTCGTGGGTGAGGCGGCGGAAGGAGCCGGAGAGCACCTCGGGCAGTTCGAAGGTGTCCTCCGCACAGCTCTCCCGGACCCGGAACTCCAGCACGGCCGGACAGGGTACGTCTCCGGCCGGGTCGGGCACCCCCGCCGGCTGGTTGGGGCCCTTGTTCACCAGCCGGAGGGTCCGTCCGGCGAGCCCGCGGAAGTCCACCAGCAGGTCGAAGCGCTCGGCGGGCGCGGCGGTCAGGGTCGGCAGCCGTGCGTCGAAGTCGACCGGCACCGGGCGCGGCAGCAGGCCGCCGTCGCTGCCGATCTGGTGGACGATCCCCGGCACCGGCTGGTCGTCCTCGTCGATCAGGACGAGTTCGAAGATGCGCGCGTTGGAGGCGTTGACCAGCCGGAACCGGTACCAGGCCGGGTCCACGTCGGCGTACGGCCAGATGCGGCCGTTGACCGTGGTGTACGGGCCGGTGAACGGTATGGAGACCGGCTTGCCCGTCTCCGGGTTGCGCTGCTGGACGATCACCGTCTTGTGCAGGAGCCGGCCGTTGAGGCGGCCGTCCTCGTCGGTGTCGAGGTTGCGGTCGGCGACGATGAGCGGGATCTCCCGCTCGCCGGAGGGCAGGTGGAGGGCGTCCTCCTCGTCGTCCCGGACGAGGTAGGTGCCGTACAGGCCCGACATCACGTTCCACCGGGTGATGTTCATGGCGTGGTCGTGGTACCACCACTGCACCGCCTGGTGGTCGTTCGGGTACTCCGACAGCTGGGCGTCGCCGTGGCCGACGGCGTTGTCCGCCCAGCCGTCGTTGCCGCCGCCGGTCTGCGCGCCGTGCAGATGTGTCACCGACCAGGCGGGCAGGGCGGCGACGTCCTTGTTCGGCTCGACGCCCTCGCGGCCGGGCTCGGTGGTGGCCTGCGGGCGGCCGTCCGTGCGCAGCGGCACCTCCACCGAGGTGACCGGGTACTCGCTGTCCTTCGGGATGCGGTTGGTCCAGGCGATGCGGAGGCGCTGTCCGCGCCGCACCTCGATGGTCGGGCCCGGCACGTGTCCGTCGTAGCCCCACATCAGGGTCGGCGGCAGCTGCGGGTGCAGGCGCACCCAGGTCGGGCGCAGGGCGATCTCGGTCTCCCGCAGGACGTCGTCCGCGGCGGGCCGCAGGACCGGCGGGACGGTCAACCGCGCGAGGTACGGCCTCAGTTCCCGCGCCGCCGGTGCCTGCTCGCCCGTGGTCTGTCCGGTGAGCCTCTCGATGGTCTCGGTCAAGGTAGAACACCCCCGTGTGTTCTGGCTCTGTTGTTCCCCTTACTCCACAAGACTCCCGAGGACTCACCGAAGTTCCCTGAATGCCCGATTCCGTACGCGGAGGTTTCCGGGACTGTCAGTGGAGCGACAGGACGGGCGCCCGGTCGGGCAGGAAGCCGTGGGCACGGCGGCCGAGCCATTCGGCCTTGTAACGGTCGACCTCCCGGTGCCAGTTGAGGATTCCGGCCATCCAGTTCCGCAGGTCCTGCACATAGGCGTCCATGAGCGTGCGGGCCTCGGCCGACAGGTCGAAGTCGTCGTACAGCACCGGCAGTTCATGGGCGATCACATGCTCGAACTGCTGCATGCGCTGGGTCATCAGGTCGTGGACGACGCCGAGCGCGGCCGGATAGTCCACGCCGAAGAAGTTCTGCACGACCAGGACGGAGTTGTGGATCTCGCCCTCGTACTCGATCTCCTTCTGGTACGAGAAGACGTCGTTGAGGAGGCAGGCGTAGTCGATGGCGGCGTTCTCCAGGGAACGCACCGGACCGCTGGCGTACACCTCGGCGGGGATCGCGGGTCCGTTGCCCATCCGGCACAGGCTCAGGGTGAGGTCCGAGCCGAAGGTGGAGCGCCGCATCTCCAGGTAGTCGACCGGGTCGGGGATGCGGTTCTGGAGCTGGTTGGAGAGTTCCCAGACCCAGCTCTCGGTCATCTTGTCCACGGCCGTCTTGAGGGTGCGCCGCTGGTCGACGGTCATCTCGGCCGTGGTGCGGGTCCACAGGTCGATCAGCGCGCGTTCCATGGCGTCGGCGGGAACGATCGTCGGCGCGCCCTCCACCGCCATGCACTCCGAGAGGCGGGCCGTGGTCAGCCGGGCGGCGGCGAGGTCCCGGCGGTGGCCGTACACCAGGGGGTAGTAGTCGTCGCCGTAGGTGCCCCAGGCGAGCCACTGCGCGCTGAGGTCGAGGGCCTCGGGGGTGGCGTCCGGGTCCAGGCCGGCGGAGCACAGCGCGAGGTCGTAGGCGGCGAGCTTGTCCTCGTCCCAGACGCCCTCCTGGAGGACGCCCATCCGGTGACACCAGTCGACGAGGTTGCCGCGGGCCAGGTCCAGGTGGGGGCTGAGCTGGAGCTCGAAGGGCATGTACAGGTCGGGAATGCGGGACGGGCCGACCTTCTGGTAGGGCACGTGGGAGTAGGCGCGCAGCCGGTCCTGTGCGGCGGAGGCCAGCAGCGCGCCGACGTCGGCGGCGGAGGTGCCGGGGCCGCTCGGGAGCTGCCAGGGCGAGCTGGAGCGCGCGCCCTTGTTCATGTAGCGGCTGGAGCGCATGTGCCACTCGTGGCCGCCGGACTGCCAGTCCTGGAGTCCCTTGGTGTAGGCGGCGACCGCGGCGACCTCGGCGGGCGTGAGGCCCTTCTCCAGGGCGACGGCGGGGACTTCGGTGAACGCGGTGTGCTCGAACTGGTGCAGCCGGGAGGTGAGGACGTCGTTGACGGTGTCGGCGGCCTCCTGGGTGGTGCAGCCGAAGAACTTCTCCAGGACCAGCACGCCGTTGCTGTTCTCGCCCTCGTCCTCGACCTCGCGCTGGTAGGAGAACAGGTCGTTGCGCAGGTGGACGGCGTCGGAGAACGTCTCCATGAGGACGCGCAGCGGCCGGGTGCCGGCGACGGCGGCGGGCACCTCGGCGGTCGCGTACTCCACGAGCCCGGCCGACCAGGGGGCGCCGCCGACCTTGCGGCGCATCTCGATGTACTCGACGGGGTTGGCGACGCGCCCCTCGTTGATGTTGGACAGCTCCCACATCGACTCGTTGAGCAGGTGCTCGGTGGCGACGGCGAAGCGGCGGCGCCAGTCCACGGACATCGACGGCACCGTACGCGCCCACAGGTCCTTCAGTCCGGCCTCCACCGGGTTCTCCGGTTCCGGCACGGGGGTGGCGAGGTCGAGCGGCATGAACAGCGGCAGGCGGTCCAGGTGGGCCTTTCCGGCGGCGCGGTCCTGGGTGCGTTTGTACATGTCCAGGAAGTGGTCGTCGAAGAAGAAGACCCACACGTACCAGTCGGTGATCAGGGAGAGAGCGGGTCCGTCGCAGTCGGGATGGGTGTAGGCGCACAGGAGGCCGTAGTCGTGCGCCTCCAGGTCGGCCTGTTCCCAGATCCCGGAGCCCTCCAGCATGCCCATGTCGCGTGCCCACCGGGTGGAGTGGGCCCGGGCCTCGTCCAGGTGCGGGTTGAGCCGCGCGGGATACGGCATGTAGAAGTGCGGGAGTTCGAACGGCTGCGTCATGGCCGGGCCCTACCCGTGGCTCCGGACCCCCATCCACCTGGGGACACATGATCACACCATCGCGTGAACCGCCCGCGAAACCTGGAACTCCGGTGGGGGGTTGTGGCGTTGGTTCCCTTGCCGTGCCCGCGCGCGGGGGCCACGGTAGGCGCATGACCTCCTTCGTGCTGCCCCATGAGGTGCACGGCGACGGCGCCCACAAGGTGTTCGCCGTGCACGGCTGGTTCGCCGACCGGTCCGCCTACGCGGCCGTCCTGCCGGACCTGGACCGCACCTCCTTCAGCTATGCGCTGGTGGACCTGCGGGGTTACGGCGAGGCCCGGGACGCCACGGGCTCTTTCACGACGGCCGAGGCGGCCGTGGACCTGGTGGAGCTGGCGAACCGGCTGGGCTGGGAGCGGTTCTCGGTGATCGGGCACTCGATGGGCGGCGCGGTGGCGCAGCGGCTGCTCTCCGTGGCTCCGCACCGGGTGCGCCGGATCGCCGGTGTCTCCCCCGTGCCCGCCTCCGGCATGCCGCTGGCCGGCGAGCAGGCGACGCTGTTCACGGACGCGGCGCACCGGGCGGAGAACCGGCGCGCGATCATCGACTTCACCACCGGAGGCCGCCGGCCCGCCGCCTGGCTGGACCGGATGGCGGCCCGCTCGCTGGAGCGCAGCGACCCCAAGGCGTTCCGGGCCTGGCTGGACTCGTGGGCCGGCGAGGACTTCACCGCGGACGTCGTGGGCAGCGAGGTGCCCGCGCTCGCCGTGGCCGGCGCGCTGGACCCGGCGCTGTCGCCGGAGGTCATGCGGCAGACCTGGCTGTCCTGGTATCCACGCGCGGAGCTGACCGTGCTGCCGGGCGCCGGTCACTACGCGATGGACGAGACCCCGCTGGATTTGGTCCGCACGGTCGAGGACTTCCTGCGGGCCGACGGCGCGGGCGACGTCGGCGGCACCCGGGCGGGCGGCCAGGGCGGGGCGGCGTGAGCGTGCGGGAGGCGCCACCGGTCCCGGACGTCTTCGATCCGCGCCGGTACGCCGCCGGGGTGCCCTACGACGACTACCGCGTGCTGCGCGACCATCATCCGGTGGCCTGGCAGGAGGAGCCGGAGGTGCTGGGCTGGCCGGCCGGGCCCGGGTTCTGGGCGGTGACCCGGCACGCGGACGTCGTACGCGTGCTGAGGGACGCGGGGACGTACTCCTCGTACGTCGGCGCGACCCAGATCCGTGACGCCGATCCGCAGGATCTGCCGTTCATCCGGCGGATGATGCTCAACCAGGACCCGCCGGGGCACGGGCGGCTGCGGCGGCTGGTGAGCCGCGCCTTCACGCCGGGGCGCGTGGACCGGTTCGCGGCGGTCGCCCGGGAGCGGGCGCGCACGCTGCTGGCGGGCGCCCTGGAGGGGGCGCGGGCGGGGGACGGCACGCTGGACCTGGTGTCCGCCGTGACCGACGAGTACGCCCTGCTGAATCTGGCGGATCTGCTGGGCGTCCCGGAGAGCGACCGGCGGCTGCTGCTGCGCTGGACGCAGCGGGTCATCGGCTACCAGGACCCGGACGAGGCCGGGCCGCCGGTGCTGGACGGGGCGGGCAGGCCGGTCAATCCGCGGTCACCGGCGATGCTCGCGGACATGTTCGCCTACGCAGGGCAGTTGGCCGCGTACAAGAGACGGTATCCCGCGGACGACATCATGACGACGCTCGCCCACGACGCCGAACTCGCCGACGCCGAGCTGGAGATGTTCTTCTTCCTGCTCACCGTGGCGGGCAACGACACCGTCCGCGGCGCGGCCCCGGGCGGGCTGCTGGCGCTGGCGGAGCATCCGGAGGCGTACGAGCTGCTGCGCACCGGAAAGGTGGGTGTGCGGTCCGCCGTCGACGAGTTGCTGCGCTGGCATCCGCCCGTGCTGACCTTCCGCCGGACGGCGGTGCGGGACACCGAGCTGGCGGGCCGCGCGATCCGCGCGGGCGACAAGGTCGTGGTCTTCCACGCCTCGGCCAACCGCGACGAGCGCGTCTTCGCCGCTCCCGACCGGCTCGATCTCGCCCGCTCCCCCAATCCGCACGTCTCCTTCGGGGACGGCCCGCACGTGTGCCTGGGCGCTCACTTCGCCCGGCTGCAACTGCGGCTGCTCCACGAGGAGATGCTGCGCGCCCTGCCAGGGCCGCCGCGTCTGGCCGGGCAGGCCGGACGGCTGGTGTCGAACTTCATCAACGGCGTGAAGTCACTGCCGCTGCACATCACCTGACGTCCTTCCCGTCGCCTTTCGGGTCGGTCTGGATCAGCGCGTGCGTGCCGCTCGTCCGCCAGCTCTGCTCCTCGGCCGCCACCAACTCGGCCTCGGTCGCGGCGGACAGGCCGGTGATCACGTCGGACTTGAGGGTGCGCAGCGTGGCGACCGGGCCGGGGAAGTACGCGGTCGTCTCCCGGAAGGGCGTGGTGGGCGGCCAGAGCCGGTCGCCCACCAGACGGCGGTAGTTGAGGTCGCCCTTGACGATGGTCAGCGTGGCCGCGGCGAACTCGGCGCGCAGGTCGTCCGGCATCGCGGCGTACGGCAGCGGGGCGCAGGAGAAGGGGTGGGCGCGGACGGTGAGCCGGCCGTCGGCCATGGCCGACCAGAGCAGGTTCCCGTACTCGGCGGCCGTCCCACGGGCCGCGCGCAGCCGGTTCAGGGCGTCGACCACGTCGGCGGTGGTGGCGTCGGAGACGTAGTACGGGTACGGCTTGACGTGCAGCACCGCCCGCGCGGCCCGGCCCTCGGCGAGGAGATGGGCGATCAGCAGCAGATCGGGGACGAGTTCGCGGCCCGCGTTGTCCGCGACGAGCACGAGCGTGCCGGTTCCGGCGGGCGGCAGCAGCGACCACAGGGTCTCGCTGTCGTCGGCGACCAGCGCGGGGGCCGGTTCCCGGGCCCCGGCGCCCACGGCGGAGAGCCGGAAGCCGAGGTCGGCGCGGTTGCCCCAGAGGGAGCCGTGCAGCAGGGCGCGCGCCCGCTCGTCCTCGGGCAGGTCCCGCAGGCCGTCCAGGGCGGCCAGTTCCTCGTCGGTCTCCGGGGCGTCGAGTTCGGCGCGTTTGAAGGGGCGGAAGGGGTCGATGCCCTGCCAGGCTCCCGGCCCGAACCAGCCGACGGCGTCCAGCAGTCGGCGGTAGAAGTAGCTCTCGGACCACAGCCAGGGCACGTCGTACCAGGACCGGCCGGCGTACTCGGCCAGGCCCCAGTCGTGCCACCGGTCCCGGTCCGGGGCGTCGGCGGCAAGCGGCTCGACCGTCCCCTCGGTGCAGCTCTTCAGCAGCTCGTCCAGCGCCGTGTGCTGCCCGGGTCCGTACGGGAAGGCGTCCCGTACCTGCCGGATGATCGCGGGGTGCCGCTCGGCCAGCACGCTGTGCGGGAACGAGCCGGGTTCGTTGCCGAGGATCACGGGTGCGAAGGGGATGTCGGGCATGTCCGTCACCGTATCGCGGGTGTCAGGCGGTGCGGATCTCCCGCTCCAGCTGCGTGGCGAGGGTGACATAGCGGGGGCGGCGGTGCACCGGGACGAGTCCCCGGATCATGAGGTGCCACATCTCGGCGACTCTGCGCGGCAGGCGTCCGGTCGGTTCGAGCGAGCGGCCGGCGACCCGGGTGCCGATGAAGAAGCAGACGAGGGAGTGGGCGACGACACCGACGTCGAGGTCGCCGTGCACGTCGGCTTCCCGGACGGCCCCGGTGAACTTGCGGGTGGCGAAGTCGAGCCACTCGGTGAACGGATGCCGCAACGGCGGCCGGACGGCGATGTCCGCCGTGGCGAGGCGGAGTCCGGCGCGCGGCACGGGGTCGTCCACGGCGAGGCGGGCGATCCCGAACGTGGTGCGCATCAGGGCCTCCAGCGAGGAGCAGCCACGGCTCTCGACATCGTCCACGAGCTGTCGCGCGGCCTTGGCCTGGAGTTCCAGGATGGCGTGGGCCAGATCCTCCTTGGCGGCGAAGTGGAAATACAGGGCGCCCTTGGTGACCTTCGCGTGTGCGACGATGTCGCTGAGGCTGGTGGATTCGTATCCGTGCCGGTCGATCAGGTCGGCGGCGGCCGTGATGATCGTCGCCCGGGTCTGTTCGGCACGTAACTGCCTTGGCATCCTGGACCCCTCCTCGCGTTCAAAAAGAACAGGACATGCGGTTTGTTTTTAACCCCTTGCATACGATAACTCACCGAACGGCAACGGGAGTCCGGCGGACCACGCGCGCGGCACGACACGTGTCACCGCTCCGCTCGACGCCGGCCGGGTGCTCCGCACCTTTTCAACGGGCGAGACCACATCGGTTTCCCCTTCGTCGCCGACCGGTGCCCGGCAGCCTCGGGGCGACGTGTTGCCACCCCATGATCGCCACGATACGAGGCGGACCGCCGGCTCCTCAATGGGGTGTGGAAGCAGGCGCGAAACAGCCGAACCGGTCGGTGCTTTCACGCCCCCCGCGCGCGGGTGTGCCGGACCGGCTGAACGCGACGGGCGGCGGGGCCGTACTGGACGCCGCAGACCCCGTTCCCGCGCCTGCCGAGGAGACGCCCGGATGACTCGGATGACCGCCCGCCAGTGCGTCAGGATGGCCGCCGCGACGGCACCGCTCCTGCTCCTGCCGTGGACGGCGGGGTCTGCCCAGGCGCACGGAGCCCCCATAGACCCGGTCAGCCGGGTCTACGCCTGCTCACACCAGGGCGACGCCGCGCGGACGGCGGCCTGCCGGGCCGCGATCACGGCGAACGGCGGCCCGTTCACCGCCTGGGACAACCTGCGCGTGGCGGGAGTGGCGGGCCGCGACCGGCAGGTGATCCCGGACGGCAGACTGTGCAGCGGGAACCTGCCGGCGTACCGGGGCCTGGACCTGGCCCGGCGGGACTGGCCGGCGACGCGGCTGACACCGGGCGGCCGTCTGACACTGACCTACGCGTCGACCATCGCGCACACGGGCACGTTCAAGCTGTACCTGACCAAACAGGGTTACGACCCCTCGCGGCCGCTGACGTGGTCCGACCTGCCGGAGCGGCCCTTCGCCGAGGTCACGGACCCTCCGCTGCGCGACGGGGCGTACCACGTCGACGCGACGCTGCCGACGGGCCGGACGGGACGTCAGGTCCTGTACACCATCTGGCAGAACAGCAGTACACCGGACACGTACTACTCGTGCTCCGACGTGATCTTCCCGGAGCGCGGGAAAGCCGCCGGGGCGGCGAGGTCCACTCGGCCCGCACCGACGGCGAGTTCACCGGATTCACCGGATCGATCGGCCGCACCGGATCGATCGGTCGCACCGGCTTCATCGGCGCCGTCGGCGTCGTCGAAGTCGGGTTCACCGGCGGAGAATCCAACTGAGCGGTCCAGCGGGGGCGACGAGCGGGCCGAGGCAGCCGTCGGCAAGGGAACTCCGGTCGCGGAGACCACGCACGGCGGCTCGGGACCCTCGGCACCGCTGCTGGCGGGCGGCGCCGCCGCGGTGCTGGTGCTCACCGGGGGCGCCGCCCTCACACTGCGGCTACGGCGTCTACGGCGACGCTGAACCGGGCGGTCCGGTCGGTCAGTTGACGTAGACCCTGGCTCCGGCGTCGGTGACGGGCGCGTACTTGGCCGTGAAGTAGCCGTTGGCGAAGCACAGCGACGAGCCGGAGGTCCTGGTGAACTGCTGGTTGGTGAAGGTGATGCTGCTGTCGGCGTTGTCGGCCTTACCGGTCAGGCTGGGCGCCTGGTACACGCAGGTCACGGTGCCCAGCAGGGTGCGCAGCTGGACGGTGGCCTGGATCACGGAGCCGCTCGCGGGCGAGACGGTGAGGGTGCCGTCCGAGGTGATCGTCGCCGAGTAGGGCAGGTTGTTGATGGTGATGCCGTTGACCCCGAGCACGCCGGTGACGTTGCTGGTGCAGGTGCTGCTGTCGAAGGTGTGCGCCGTGACCGACTCGGTGGCCGTGCCGGGCGCGGTGGGGTTGCCCGTGACCTTGGCGGTGAACTGGGAGCCGGCGCACTTGATCCCGCTGGTGCCCGTCGCGCTGGAGTAGAAGGTGGCGGAGGTGCCGGAGGCCAGCGGCGCGGTGAGGGTGTCGCCGACCGCGACCGCGGTGCCGCCGGTGCTGCCGGTGGTGAGGACCGTGCCGGCCGCGGAGGCCGGGGTGGCCCAGGTGAGGGCGAGCGCCGTGGCGGTGCCGGCGAGGGCGAGGAGGGAGCGCTTACGCATGGGGGTGCCTCTCTTCCGAAGTGGGGGGACAGATGAGGTGCGGTGGGGGGTGGCGGGTGGTGCGGGCGATGCCGCCGGCGCGGGGCCGTCACGCCTTCTCCGTACGCGGCGGACCCGCGACGGCGGCACACCGGACACCCGCCGGAGGCCTCGGGGGAGGACCTCCGGCCGGGCCGGGCAAAGGGCGGCCGGGCACGGAGCGAGAAGGAGGGAAGTGACCGTGCCGGAGCCGCGCTGCGAGGTGGAGCGGTTGCCGTGACAAGGCCGGGAACGCGGCCGGTGCCGCATGAGGGACGCGACGGATGCCGCGCCCGACGCGGCTGGTGCCGCTTGCTGGATCCGGCGCCACGGATCCGTGGAAACAGGGGAAGTTGTAGACCTGATCGACCGTCAGGGTCAAGTCGTTGAAAGGGAGTTGAAGCAGGTCGGTTGCGGTCCGCGCACATCCGACACCCTTTTTTCACATCTCCCTTGACCCCTGAATGTAACCGGCGGTAACTTCCTCGGAGGCTACTGCCGCGTAACGAGAAAGCCCTTGCGCCCGCCGGGAGTTGTGAGGAGGCGTGCGCGGCATCCGCTGTCCGCGCCAGGACACCGCGCCACTGAAGCCCAACCCGCATTGATCCGCGCCCATGGGAGCAGACATGGCCTTGTCCCCGGACGTTCCGTCCGCCGGCAACACCCCCGACACCCCGGGAAGCGACACCCCGTCCGAAGCCCCGAACGCCGCCGGGACCACCGCCGGTGGCGACAGACGCGGCCGTGTCCGGGCCCGCCGGGCCGCCGTGATGGCGGTACCCGCCACCCTGGTCGCCGCCGGCCTCGCGGTCCTCACCGCGCAGGGGGCCCTGGGTGTGCAGTTCGCCATCTCCGGCATGCCGTTCACGGTCACCGCGACCGAACTCAACGGCACCGGGTTCGAGCAGTTCGGCGGGCTCGACAACATGGCGGAGGGCAGCCCGAACGCCGGGGACACCGGCGGCCAGGTGCTCGTCGTCACCTCCGCGATCAAGCAAGCCACGCTCACCAAGCTGTGCCAGAGCGTCGACCTCGGCGGCACCAACCTGCTGATCACCGCGGGCAGCGGGTCGGAGAAGGTCAGCGCGACCGACCTGACCACCGACTCCACCGAGCTGTCGGGCGACGCGGCGTTCAACAACATCGAGATCGGCAACGACGCCAGCACGCTGACCAAGGCGGGCGTGAAGGGCCCGATCGGCGTCTTCAGCCAGCAGGCCGACACCGTGCGGATCGCTCATCTGCGGCAGACCAACTACGCCACCACGGCGGGCGTGTTCAAGCTGCCGGGTCTCAAGCTCCGCTTCAGCGAATCGGGTTGCTGATCGCCGTGCCGGACCGTCCACGTCCAGGACCGAGGCTCGCCTTCCGCGGATGGCGGGCCCGCCGGCCGTTCTGGGGCGGGCTGCTGCTCGCCCTCGGCGGCGGCGAGATCCTGCTCACCGAGAAGGCCTCGCTGAAGGTCGTGCTGCACATCGGCATGCAGGGCCTGGCCGGCTATCTGTTGCCGACCCTCATGGTGCTGCTGGGCCTGCTGATCCTCTTCAACCCCTCCCAGCGGCTCTTCTACTCCATCACCGGCATCCTGCTCTCCCTGGGCAGCTGGCTCACCTCCAACCTGGGCGGTTTCTTCATCGGCCTGCTCCTCGGCGCCACCGGCAGCTGCCTCACCTTCGGCTGGCTCCCGGACCAGGAACCACGCGTCAGCCGCCGCAAGCGCCGGCGACAGGCCCGGGCCGAGTCCCGCGCCCTCACGTCGGAGGGGGCGGAGAGGGCGGAGAGGGCGGCCTGAGCCGGAGGCCGGACCGGGCCGGATCATGAGCCGAGGGTCCCCCGAACAGGTGACTTGGGAACTTGTTTGCCCTTGCCGGGAGTTCATCGGGCAGTCGGACGGCGGTGGAGAGCCGTCCGGGTGACGCGATGGACGAAGGAGCTACGGCATGGTGTTCAAGAGGCTGCTGGGCGCGATCGGGGTCGGCGGCCCCTCCGTGGACACGGTGCTGGACGGTGGCGCGGCGCTGCCCGGCGGCGCCCTCGCGGGCCGGGTGCTGCTGCGGGGCGGCACGGCGGCCGTGGAGGTCGAGCACATCGGCCTGGAGCTGATCGCCCGCGTGGAGGCGGAGCAGGCGGAGGGCGAGAGCGAGGGCGCGGTCGTCTTCGAGCGGTTCACCATCGGCGGCGGCTTCCGACTCGGCGAACAGGAGGAGAGCGAGCTGCCGTTCAGCGTGCCGCTGCCCTGGGAGACCCCGGTGACCGAGCTGCACGGGCAGCCGCTCGGCATCGCGCTGGGCGTGCGCACCGAGGTAGCGGTGGCCGGCGCCCGGGACAAGGGCGACCTGGACCCACTGGCCGTCCGACCCCTGCCCGTGCAGGAGGCCGTGTTGGAGGCCCTCGGCGAGCTGGGCTTCGGCTTCCGCTCGGCCGACCTGGAGTACGGCCGCATCGGCGGTACGGGCCAGCAGTTGCCCTTCTACCAGGAGATCGAGCTGACCCCGTCCCCGCAGTACGCGCACGCGGTGAGCGAGATCGAGCTGACCTTCCTCGCCTCCCCCACGGGCGTCGAGGTCGTCCTGGAGGCGGACAAGCGCGGCGGGCTGTGGTCATCGGGACACGACGCCCTGACCCGGTTCATCGTGCGCCACGAGGACGCGCCGGCCCGCGACTGGCAGAGAGAGGTGGACGGCTGGATCCGTCAGGTGACCGAGCACCGCGACGCCTACGGCAGCCACGCGGCGTACGGCCACGACGGCGCGCACCAGCCCGGTCACCACTCCCCCGGCCCCCACCACTCCGGCCCGGGCCTGGGCACGGCCGTGGCGGCGGGCGCGGCCGGCCTCGCCGTGGGCGTCGTGGGCGGCATGGTGGCCGCGGAAGTCGTCGACGAGATCGGGGACTTCTTCGAGGGCGAGGAGGACGACGGCGACGAGGGCTAGGAGAGCGGCAGGAGGAGCGCCGCACGGCCGGCGGAGCCTGGGCGGTGTCGGGGAGCTTCCAAGACACGGACAGCAGGAGGAACAGGACCGCGACGATCAGCAGGCGCCAGGCTCAGGTCCGTTGCGGAACATGAGGCCCCCTTCTCTGCCTCGCTTGTCTCACCTTGGCCCGGCCGGACGCCGTCGCCGGGCACGAGGCCGGCCACCGGCACCTCGCGGGCGTGCGGTGGGGGGTGCGCGGGCGGGGCGGGGTGTGCTCGCCGAGGGCGACGAGACGGGCGGCGGCCTCGGCGTCGGTGAGGCCGTGTGGGCCGGTGTCCAGGCGCCGCAGTTCCTGGAGGGCGGTGCCGGTTCCGCGGTCAGAGGCCACGGAGCCGGCGGGCCGGGACGGCGGCGGGTGGCTTCCGCTCGGCGAGCCGGCCGACGAGGAGGCGTACGACCTCGACCAGGGCGGCCTGTTCGGCGGTGTCGACGAAGTAGACCTGGCGGCGGCCCTCGCGGCGGGAGCGGACGAGTCCGGCGAGTTTGAGTTTGGTCAGGTGCTGGCTGACGGCGGGCAGGGCACCGCCGACCCGTTCGGCGAGGCCGGTCACGTCGCTCTCGCCCTGGGCCAGCGCCCAGACGATGTGCAGCCGGGCGGGCGTGGCGAGCAGTCCGAAGGCGGCGGCCGCCTCGGCGAGCACCTCGGCGGAGGGGTCCTGGTAGCCGGTGCCGGGCGCTGTCGCCACTGTCGCCTTCCTCCGCTGGGGTCGTCGCTGTGTTCCGGCTGTGCGGGCCGTGTCCGCGGAGTCAGTGTAGATCTCCGGAACTTCCCGGCCGTCCCGTTAGTTTCTACGTTGCTGTAGAAGTCACCGTCGGGGTGCCGGAGGCACCCGCCGGCCGATATGAGGAGTGCGCATGGCCCTGTGGGACCGCGTCAAGGAGTCGGCGTCGCAGATGCAGACACAGTTGGTGGCGAGGAAGAACGACCTGAAGAGCGGCGCGTTCCGCGATGCGAGCATGGCGATGTGCGCGCTGGTGGCCGCCGCCGACGGGACGGTGGATCCGTCGGAGCGGCAGCGGGTGGCCCAGCTCATCGCCACCAGCGAGGTGTTGCAGAACTTCCCGGCGGACGACCTCCGCCACCGCTTCGAGGAGAACCTGAACAAGCTGACGACGGACTTCGCCTTCGGCAAGGTGAGCGTGTTGCAGGAGATCGCCAAGGCGAAGAAGAAGCCCGCCGAGGCGCGGGCCGTCATCCAGATCGGCATCGTCATCGGCGGCGCGGACGGCGACTTCGACAAGGACGAGCAGGCCGTGGTGCGTGAGGCGTGCTACACGTTGGACCTGCCGCCGCACGAGTTCGACCTCTGAGCCTCATGTAGCGCGGGGGGATGAGCGCATGCTCCGGACCTCGGCCGTGGCCTCGTCCACGCACCTCGCTGAACGACGCTCCGCACGGAACGACGCTCCGCACGGAACGGCGTTCCGCACTGAATGACGCTCCGCACGGAACGGCGCTCACAATTCCCGCACTCAGAACTCCGCCAGGCGGGGCAGCAGCTCCGTCGCCGTCTCGATGTCCCCGGTGAGTGGGCGGTCCTCCAGGCCGGTGGGAAGCGTGGCGGCGGCGAGGGCGAAGGCGGGGAGGGTGGGCGGTTCCGGGTGGAGGCGCAAGGCCCGGACGGCGGACACCAGCTCGCAGGCGAGGACGGTGGCATAGGCGGCGCGGGCCCGTTCCGTCTGGCGGGCCGCCTGCCCGGCGAAACCGGCGGCCTCCTCCAGGCCGTGGGAGAGGACGGCGTGTCCGGCCGAGGCCGGCGCGGCGGCGCTCGAACGCAGCTCGGCCAGCGCCGAGTTCGCGGTGTACTCCAGGATCATCGTGCCGGAGCTGCCGGCCGGGCCGGTGGCGAGGAAGGCCGGCAGGCCGGTGAGGTCGGGGCGGCTCAGCGCGGACAGGCGGGCGGCGGAGAGCTGGGCGGTCTTCAGCAGGGCCAGGTTCAGGCCGTCCAGCGCCAACGCGAGGGGGGCGGCGAAGAAGCCGCCGTGGTGATAGAGGTGGCCGTCCGGGGTGAGGACGGGGTTCTCCGAGGGGCAGTTGATCTCGGTCTCGACGATCCGGCGCAGCGCGGCCGAGGCATCCAGGGCGGCGCCGTGCACCTGCGGGAACGCGCGGAATCCGTACGGGTCCTGGATACGGCGACCCACAGCGGAAAGCCCGCCCCGCTCGGACGCCGACGGGTCCTCCATACGGCGACCCACAGCGGAAAGCCCGCCCCGCTCGGACGCCGACGGGTCCTCCATACGGCGACCCACAGCGGAAAGCCCGTCCCGCTCGGACGCCGAACG
>NZ_JBVHWM010000026.1:0-18476 GCF_055564375.1 Streptomyces sp. NPDC029138 | reverse complement strand
CCGACGGGTCCTGCATACGGCGACCCACGGCGGCAAGCCCGTCCCGCTCGGATGCCGACGGGTCCTCGGGCAGGCCGAGCAGGCGCCGTATCTCGGCGGCGGCACGGGCCGGCCCGGGGTAGGGCCGCAGGGCGTGCACCGGCGCGGCGTACGCTTCCGGGGAGCCCGACACGGCGGCGAGGGACAGCGCCGCGACCACGTGCGTGGCCCGCAGCAGCAGCTCGGTCTCGTGCCCGGCGAGCGCGGCCTGCGCGAGGGCGAGGGCGTTGCTGCTGAGCAGCGCGAGGGCGTCACCGGCTCGCAGGGTGACCGGAGCGGGCAGCTCACCGGCGGTCCGGGCTCCGTCACCGACGCCCCGGGGAGCGGCCTCGCCGACGTGGACACCGTCAGCCGTCCCGGTCGGGTTCGCCGCTGCCAGGCCCGCGCGCTCCGCACCGACGCCGGCACCGAGGGCCCCGGCGCCGGAGGGCGACCGCTCCCCACCGAGGACAGCCCCGGCCACCGCACCAGCACCAGCACTGGCACCCGCACCCGCACCCGCACCCGCACCCGGCACTCCCCCCGCCCCGGCCCCCGGCCCCGCCCCCGCCCGCTCCCCCACCGACACGGTTCCGCCCGCCCGCGGTGAGGTAGGCGAGTCGTCCGGGGTCAGCCAAGGGCGTTCGCCGAGCAGGGTCAGGCCTGTCTGGGCCAGGGCCGTCAGGTCGCCGGTGCCCACACCGCCGTACTGGTTGACCGCCGGGTGCACACCGAGGCGGAGGGCCTCGGTGAGGGCGGTGACGAAGGACGGGTGGATGCCGGAGCCGCCCGCGAGGAGCTGGTTGGCGCGGATCGCGAGCATCGCGCGGACCGTGCGGGCCGGCAGCAGCGGACCGGCACCGCCCGCGTGGCTGCGCAGGAGACGCAGGCCGTGGGCGGTCTCCTCGGCCGGGTCGACGGCGACCGAGCGGTGCGCGCCGACGCCGGTGCCGCGGCCGTACCATCGGCCCGTGGCGGCGAGCCGGTCGGCCGTCTCCCGGGCGCGGCGGACCCGGTCGAGGGCGCCCGCGTCGACAGCGGGTACGGCCGTACCGTCCGCGAGCCGGATGAGAGAGGGCAGGGTGAGGCCGCCGCCGTCGAGCGGGACACGGGTGTCCCCGGGCTGCGGGGGCACCCGCGTCGGCACGTCCACGGTCGTTCCTGACAGTTCCTGACAGTTCCTGGTCGTTCTGGTCGTACTCAACCGTTCCGGCTGTCCCGGCGGTTCCGGTCGCCTCAGCTGGCCCGGACCCCGGAAGTCCCGGCCGTTCCGGTCACCCCCGGCCGTTCAGCTCTCCCGGCTCTCCGGGCACTAGCGGCACTCGGGGCTCTGACGGCTCTCCCCGCTGTCCCGGCCGGTCCGGTCTCAGGCCAGTCCCGCCGACTTCAGCCAGGCCTTGGCGACGTCCAGCGGGTCCTTGTTCTGCGCCTGCACCTGCGTGTCCAGGTCCAGCAGGGTCGCGGTGTCGAGCTTGGCGGAGACGGCGTTGAGCGCGTCGACGCCCTCCTTGGACAGTGCGCCCTCGTAGGTGAGCGGCTGGACGTTCTCGAAGCCGAACAGGTTCTTCGGGTCCTGGAGGACGACGAACTTCTCCTTGGAGATGTTCGGGTCCGTGGTGAAGATGTCCGCCGCCTGCACGGCGTCCTTCTTCAGCGCCGCCAGCGTGAGCGGGCCGCCCGCGTCCAGCGCCTTGAAGGACTTGAACTCCAGGCCGTAGACGGACTTGAGGCCCACCAGGCCCTGCTGCCGGGTCTGGAACTCCGGCGAGGCGCCGATGACCAGGTCCTTGGCGATGTCCTTCAGGTCGGCGATGGTGGACTTCTCGGTGAGGTCGTACTTCTTCGCGGTGGCCGCGTTGACCGTGATCGAGTCCTTGTCCTGCGCCGACGCCGGGTTCAGCAGCGTGAGCTTGGAGTCCAGCTTGGCGTTGATGGCGTCCGTGGTCTCCCCGAGGGTCTTCGGGGCGGCCTTCGGGTCGAGGTAGGCCAGCAGCGCGCCGTTGTACTCGGGCAGGACCGATATGGAACCGTTCTTGATCAGTCCGTAGGTGGTCTCCCGGCTGCCGATGTTCGGCTTGTACGTGACCTTGATCCCCTTGGCCTTGAGCGCTTCGCCGTAGATGTCGGCGAGCAGGGTGCTCTCGGGGAAGTTGTTGGATCCGACGACGACGGTGTCGCCGCTGGCCTTGCTGTCGTCCGACAGGGGGTTGTCGGCCTTGTCGTCGTTGGAGGAGCAGCCCGCCAGCAGAGCCGTCGCCGCCGCGAGGGCGACCGCCGCCGCGCCTCGGTTCCTCCGGATGGACCTGCTGATGTGGGTTGTGTAAGTCACCTGCTGATCCAATCCAGCCGGTTCTCGGTCAGTCAAGGGCATCAGATCACCGATTGGCCTCGATCTGCGGTCACTCGTGCACACAGAGCAGCCTCTTTGTAACGGATTCTTGATGAAAGGTGAGCTGATCGACGCCTGAAGAGGCCTGTAGTCTCAGCCGAGTTGGTATCGACCACAGCGGTGCGCGGGGCCCGCTTCGGTGTCGTGACGCAGGCGTTCCGGGGGCGACGAAGCCCTCAGGTCCGGGAGTGACGGCTCCCCCGGACAAGACACCCATGAAGGAGGCCCGGTGTCCACGAACCAGGTGGACGCGCCCGACCGGCACGCCCCCACGCGGGGCGGAGCACGGGGTTTCGCCGACCGCTGGCCCTTCCGGCGCAAGCTCAATCTGCTCGTCGGCATCCCCCTCGCGGTCATCGCGATTCTGCTGGCGTACCTCTTCACCGACCTGGTACGGCAGTCGTCCAGCGCGGCCTCGGCGGCCCGTCTCGTACGCGACAGCGCACAGGTGGCGCGGCTGGTGGACCGGGTGGAGGCCGAGCACCAGCAGGCGATCCTGCTCTCGACGCGGTACGAGTCGGGGGACGCGAAGCCGTCGACGTCCGCCTACCGCGCGGCGCAGCACGCGGTCGACTCCCAGGTGGCGAAGGTGCGCGAGGCCTTCGGCGACCAGCTCCCGGAGAGCGAGGCGCAGGCCCTGCGCGGGGTCGAGGGCCTCACCAGCCTGCGCACCTCGGTGGAGCAGTCGTATCTGCCCGCCGACAACATCGACCCGGCCTACGCGGGCGCCGCCCAGAGCCTGATCGACGGCCTCGGCCTCGACCGCGACCCCGACCTCGCCGAGACCTTCACCGGCAGCCTGCTGGACTCGCTGCTGCGCGCGGACGCCGCCCACGGCGCCTTCGAGACCAACGTGTTCGCCGCCACCACGGGCGACACCAACGCGCAGATCGAGTTCACCAGCGCGGTCGGCGCCTACGAGCTGTACACCCACCAGGCCGAGCGCTTCGCCCGGTTCGCCACCGAGGCGCAGGCCGAGCGGTTCTCCGGCATCGAACACACCCAGGCACAGCGAGAGATCGCGGACGCGTACGCCGAACTCCAGGTCGGTGTCGGCCGGCTGGAGACCGACGACCAGGCGCGGCTGCGGCGGGCCGTGCAGGACGCGCTGACCGACTACCCCGCCTACCCCGAACAGGCCGCCGCCCGGCTGAAGATCACCACCGCGCTGATCGGCCAGATCGCCGACCGGGCCGACGGTGCCGCCGTCTCCGCCCGGTGGCGGGCCGGCCTGCTGCTGAGCGGCGCGCTGATCGCCTTCGCGCTGTGGATCGCCTTCGCGGTGCTGGTGCGCCGCTCGGTGGTCCGGCCGGTGCAGGCGCTCACCGGAGCCGCGCGGGAGGTCGCCGAGGTCGCCGGGCGCGAGCTGGCCCGGGTGGCCGACGACGACGCCGAGGACGACGGGCCGCCCCGGTTGCGGGACATGCCCGTCACGGCCCGCGACGAGATCGGCGACCTGGCGGAGGCGTTCAACCGGGTGCAGACCACCGCCGCCGCGCTGCTGGAACGCCAGGTGCTCAGCCGGCGCAACACCGCGGAGATGTTCGGCAACGTGGGCCGCCGGGTCAGCAACCTGACCACCCGGCAACTCGCGCTGATCGACGCGGTGGAGCGGGGGGAGACCGACCCGGCGCTGCTGGAACGGCTCTACTCCATCGACCACATCGCCGTACGACTGCGCCGCAACGCCGACAGCCTGATGCTGCTGGCCGGCATCCGCGAGACGGTGCTCGACGCGGGTCCGACCGCGCTGTCCACCGTCGTACGGGCCGCGCTCGGGCAGATCGAGGGCTATCAGCGGGTACGGCTGTACGCCGCGTCGGACGCCCTGGTCGAGCCGGACATCATCGGTGACCTCACGCTGATGGTGGCCGAACTCCTGGAGAACGCGGTGTCGTTCTCGCCCGAGGGCAGCCCCGTCGAGGTCACCGTCCGCTCCGGCGCCGAGGGCACGCACGTGGTGATCACCGACCACGGCCTCGGCATGAGCGCCGAGCGGCTCGCCGAGGAGAACGCCCGGCTGATCCGCCGGGAACGGCTGGACCTGGTGCCGACGAAGGTGCTGGGCCTGTTCGTGGTGGGCGCGCTGGCGCGCCGCTGGGAGATCCGGGTCGAGCTGACCCGGACGCCGGGCGGTGGTGTGACGGCCGAGGTGACGCTGCCGGCCTCGCTGCTGCTGGCGCCGCACGCGGGGACCGAGGCTCCGGTGACCGCGGCGCCCGCGCCGGTGGCCGATGTGTCCGGCCCGGTACCCGTGCGGGACGCGCAGCCGCCGGACACCGCCCATGAGAAGGCGCCGGCCGACGGCACCACCCCGGACGAGCCCGCCCGCGCGGAACACGGCGGCCCGCTCCCCCGCCGTATCCCTCGCCGCGCACCGCGGAGCACCGACGCACCGACACCTTCGGCGGAGCAGAGGCCCGGCGACGCCGGACACACCGCGCGCCCGCTGCGCCGCCGGGTGCGCGGGGCCACGCTGCGCAACACCGCCGATGCCGCTCCGACGGTGCCGAAGACCGTACGACCGCTGGACGCGGAGGCCGTCCGCAACGCGCTGGAGGAGTTCGAGGACGCGGTGGAGCGCGCTCAACGGGACAGCGACACGGGCAGCTTCACCCGCCCGGCGGCGAGCACCGGTACGGCTCCTCACGACAGCGGCATGGCCACGGCAACGCGCCCGGACGGCGCGAGGACGGCATCGGCCGATCCCCGCCCGGACAGCACCACAGAGGCCACGCACCCACCGCACCCGCACGACACCCCGGCGGCCACGCACCCAGCGCACCCGGACGCCACCCCGACAGCCCCCCACCCGCCCCACGCCGACGACACCCCGGCGGCCACGCACCCAGCGCACCCGGACGCCACCCCGACAGCCCCCCACCCGCCCCACGCCGACGACACCCCCGCCACCGACTCCCCACCGCACCCCACTCCCGCGGCCACCCCCACGCCCGCAGCCACCCCCACCGCCACACCCCCGACCACCCCGCCGCACGACCCGAACCACCTTCCGGAAGGAGCCGAGCAGTGAGCACGTCGACAGGTGACAGCCCGACGGGCGGCACCACGCCGACCGATCTGCGGGCAGCCGCGGCCGACTTCACCTGGCTGCTGAACCGCTTCGCGACCGAGACCGCCGGCGTCGTCGACGCCATCGCCGTGTCCTCCGACGGCCTGCTGATCGCGGTGTCACAGCTGCGTGAGCACGCCGACTCCGAGCGGCTCGCGGCGATCGTGTCCGGCATCACCAGCCTGGCCGCGGGCGCCTCCGGCAACTACGGCCTGGGCGGCCTGAACAAGGTCATCATCGATCTGGAGGGCGGCCACGTCATCGTCTCCGCGATCGGCAGCGGCGCCGTGCTCGGCGTCGTCACCGACAAGGAGGCGAAGCTCGGCAACATCGCCTACGAGATGACGCTGTTCGCCAACCGCGCCGGTGCCGCGCTGAGCCCGCAGCTCGTCCTGGAGCTGAAGAACAGCGTGAGCGCGGCGGCGGCCCGCTGAGAAGGAGAACGTTTCCATGGCGGACGGCATGGCGGACGGCATTCCGCCCCCGGGCCCGGACCCGGTCGGCCCCGCCCCCGCCGTACGGCCGTACCTGGTCACCGCCGGCCGGGTAGCGGACGCCGCCTCCGGCCGGGCGCTGCCCGTGGAGACCCAGGTGGTGTCCACCGCCGACGGTCTCGACGCGCTCGGCCGGCTCTCCTTCGAGCAGCACGACATCGTCGCCGCCTGCCGGCTGCCGCAGTCCCTCGCGGAACTCGCGGCCCGGCTGCGGCTGCATCTCAACGTGGTCCGCGTCCTGGCCGAAGACCTGCGCGAGGCGGGCCAGTTGGCGGTGTACGTGCCGGACGCCGAGGCCACCCACGACGCGTCCGTCCTGCGCAGGGTTATCGATGGCCTGCGGGCCATCCCCGACTCCCGAGGGGTACCGAGTGACACCGACTGAACCGCTCCTGGCCCGGGGCCCGGCCGCGCCGGCGGCGGTGCGGCCGCCGCTGCCGGTGAAGATGGTGATCGCGGGCGGTTTCGGCGTGGGCAAGACCACGGCCGTCGGCGCGATCTCGGAGATCGAGCCGCTGACCACGGAGGCGTCGATCACCGAGGTCGCGGCCGGCGTGGACGACCTGACGCACACTCCGCGCAAGACCACCACGACCGTCGCGATGGACTTCGGCTGCATCACCATCGACCCGACGCTGAAGCTGTACCTGTTCGGCACGCCCGGGCAGGAACGGTTCGGGTTCATGTGGGACGACATCGTGGAGGGCGCGGTCGGCGGGCTCGTCATCGTCGACACCCGCCGGCTGGACGACTGCTACGCGGCCGTGGACTACTTCGAGCACAAGGGCATCCCGTTCGCGGTCGCGGTGAACGCCTTCGACGGCCGGGTGGAGCACACTTTGGAGGACGTCCGCTGGGCGCTGGACGTCTCCGACGGCGTGCCGGTCGTGGTGTTCGACGCCCGGGAGCGGGGCTCGGTGCGGGACGCGCTGCTCGTCGTGCTCGAACTCGCGCTGGCCCGCACCGAGCGGTAGCGACCGGCACAGCCCTGAAGGCCGCCCAGGCCCTCAGCCGCTGCGGCGTACCCCCGGCGACACCGTGAGCCGGGACGCCGCCCAGAACACGGCGAGGGTCGCGAGGGCGAGCCCGGCGACGAGCGTGGCGCCGCCGACGACCTTCTCGTAGTTCTTCTGGTAGAGGCCGTCGATGATGTAGCGGCCGAGGCCGCCCAGGCTGACGTAGGCGGCGATGGTGGCGGTGGAGACGATCTGGATGGCCGCCGTGCGCAGGCCGCTGAGGATCAGCGGGAGCGCGACCGGCACCTCCACCTGGAACAGCACGCGCGCCTCGGGCATGCCCATGCCCCGGGCCGCGTCCACCGGGGAGGGGTCGACGGAGCGGACCGCCTCGTAGGTGGTGACCAGGATCGGCGGTACGGCGAGGACGACCAGCGGGATCATCACCGGCAGCAGACCGAAGCCGATCCAGATGAACATCAGCACCAGGAGGCCGAAGCTGGGCAGCGCGCGGCCGGCGGTGGCGACGAGCGCGAGGGCGTTGCCGCCGCGCCCGGTGTGGCCGGTGAGCAGGCCGACGGGCAGCCCGATCGCGGCGGCGATCAGCAGGGCTTCCAGGGAGTACCTGATGTGCTCGGCGAACCGGGTGGGGATGCCGTCGTAGCCGTGCCAGTGGGCGCTGTCGCTGAAGAAGGCGTGCGCGAAGTTCAGGACGTTCACCGGGTGGCACCCTTCCGCGGCATCCAGGGGGTGAGGAGGAGGCGGACGAGGACCAGGACGGCGTCGGCGAGGATGCCCAGCACCGCGATGGTCAGGACCGAGTTCACGGCCAGGGCGGGGCGGTGGTAGGTCTGGGCGTCGTAGAGCATGTTGCCGAGGGCGCCCTGGTTGCCGATGAGCATGCCGACGCTGACCAGGGAGATGCTGGAGACGGTGGCCACCCGCAGGCCGGCGATGATCGCGGGCACGGCGATGGGCAACTGGACCTGGAAGTAGCGGCGTACGGCTCCGAAGCCCATGGCCTGGGCGGCGGCCAGGGTCTCCGGCGGCACCGAGCGGACGCCGTCCACGATCGCCGGGACGAGCACCACCAGGCTGTACAGCGCGAGCGGGATCATCACGGTCGTCTCGCTCTGCCCGAAGTAGTCGATGAGGACGACGAAGAAGGCGAGCGACGGGATGGCGTAGAGGACGGTGGTGATGCCGAGGACGGGCGGGTAGATCCAGCGGAAGCGCACGCACAGCTGGGCCACCGGCAACGAGATGATCAGTCCGGCGAGCACCGGCAGCAGTGCCTCGCGCAGATGCAGCCCGATGAGGCCGAGGTAGCTGTGCTGGAGGTCGCTCGGGAGGTCGAAGAAGCCGCTCATCGCCCGGCCTTCGCGCCGGCGTGCCGCGCCACCTCGCTGTGGGCGGCCCGGATCGCCTCGCCGATGACCTGCTGGGAGACGACACCGACCGCGCGTCCGTCGCCGTCCACCGCGACGGCCCAGCCGGTCGGTGACAGCACGGCCCCGTCGAGCGCGGTGCGCAGCGAGTCGGTGCCGGGCACGAACGGGCGTCCGTGATCGAGGAGTTGCTCCCGGTCGATGGCGCCGGCGGTGAGCCGGTCCGGTTCGCTCCAGCCGAGCGGCCTGCCGTCGAGGTCGGTGACGAGGAGATAGGGGGCCGTGGCCGCCCGGGAGGCGAGCTTGCCGGCGTCGGCGTCGATCGGGACGACGGGCGCGGTCTCCAACTCGAGCCCGGCGGACGGGAAGAAGGAGAGCCGGCGGATGCCGCGGTCGGCGCCGAGGAAGTCCTCCACGAAGGAGTCGGCGGGCGCGCTGAGCAGTTCGGCGGGCGGGGCGAACTGGGCGAGCAGACCGCCGGTGCGCAGCACGGCGACCTTCGTGCCCAGCTTGATCGCCTCGTCGATGTCGTGCGTGACGAAGACGATGGTCTTCCCCAGCTCGTCCTGGATGCGCAGGAGTTCGTCCTGGAGTCCCTTGCGGACGACGGGGTCGACGGCGGAGAACGGCTCGTCCATCAGCAGCACCGGCGGGTCGGCGGCGAGGGCGCGCGCCACGCCGACGCGCTGCTGCTGACCGCCGGAGAGCTGGTACGGGTACCGCTTGGCCAACGCGGAGTCGAGACCCACACGTTCCATCAGCTCGGCGGCCCGGCCCCGGGCCTTCTGCTTGCTCCAACCGAGCAGGCGGGGCACGGTGGCGATGTTGTCGAGGATGGTGCGGTGCTGGAAGAGCCCGGCGTTCTGGATGACGTAACCCATCGACCGGCGCAGGGTGTTGACCGGCTGCTGCCGGATGTCCTGGCCGTCGAGGAGGATGCTGCCCTCGCTGGGTTCCACCATCCGGTTGATCATCCGCAGGGTCGTCGTCTTGCCGCAGCCGGAGGGCCCGACGAGGACGGTGATCGCGCGGTCAGGTATCTCCAACGACAGCCGGTCGACCGCGACCGTGCCGTCCGGATACCGCTTCGTGACTGAATCTATCCGTATCAAAACGCCGCGTACCCTTCGGGCGACCGATCCTGGGCTGATGCGGGGAGAGTCTAGACCGCCAGTGTTTCGGCACTTTGGCGGGAGCGTTCATGTACCCCGTCCCGGGCCGTGGTCAGCCGATCCTCGCCCCCGTGACCCCCGCCCCGGCCGAACTCCCCTGTCTCGTGTGGGGGCGGGCCGCGAGGATGGCGACGTCGTCCTCCGCGTGGCGGGCGTCCAGGCGGCTGAGGATGGTCTCCAGGACGGCGTCGAGCGCGTCCCCGGCGGTGAAGCGCAGGGCGGCCAGCCGGGCCAGGGAGCGGTCGATGTCCTCGCCGCGGCGTTCCACGAGACCGTCGGTGAACGCCACGAGGGTCTCGCCGGGCGCCAGCCGGTGCGTGGCCGACTCGTATCCGCCGAGCCCGGTGCCCAGCGGCGGCCCGACCGGCACGGGCAGCAGGCTGGTCCTGCCGTCCCGGTCGATGAGCGCGGGCGGCAGATGGCCGGCGCTGGCCAGGGTGACCTGGCCCCGGCCGGGGTCGACGCGGGCGAGCAGACAGGTGGCGGGTCTGCGCTCGGCCTCCCCGGAGGCGATGTCGTCCATCTGCCGCAGCACCCGGTGCGGGGGGAGGTCGGCGGAGGCGATGTAGCGCAGGGAGGAGCGGTAGGCGCTCATGTCGACGGCGGATTCCAGGCCGTGCCCCATGACGTCACCGACGACCAGCAGGGTCCGGCCGAAGTGCAGCCGGACGGTCTCGCACCAGTCGCCGCCGACCAGGGCGCTCAGGCCCACCGGCAGATAGCGGATCGCGACGTCCAGGTTGGGGTGCGGCCGGCCGGGCTCGGCGAGCAGGGCGCGCTGGAGATCACCGGCGGTGCGGCTGACCTGCTCGTGGACGCGGGCGTGCCGCAGGTGGGAGGCGGCGCGCTCGGCGAGCAGGGCGAGCAGCTCGGCCTCGGCCCGCCGCAGCGGTCCCCCGGGCCGCGCCCACACCAGGACGCCGTACACCTCGTCCCGGCTGGTCAGCGGGGCGCACAGACCGGCGGCCCGGGTGGCGCCGGCGTACTCCAGCCAGGGTTCCGGCGCGGCGCCCGCGGCCGGGACGTGCGCCTCGCGGGCCGCCGCGGCGGCCCACCGGACGTCGGGCAGCAGCTCGGCGTCCCCGGTGATCGCGTCGTACCCGGAGACGGTGTCCCGGGTGCGGCGCATCACGGCGGCGGCTCCCCCGGCCAGCCGTACGGCGGCCCGGGTCAGCTCGGTCCGGGTGGTGGCCGCGTCGAGGGTCGTACCGATCCCGGCCAGGGTCTCCCGCAGGTCGGCCAGCCGCGCGCCGGCCCCCGCGGACTGCTCGGCCTCGCCGGGACCGCCGCCGGCCTGGCGGCGGGCACGCTCGACGGGCTGGGGCCTGCGACGGGACCGCATCCACCGCGCCACACCCAACACCCTCACAGAATCTCAAATCGGGGCGACCGGGGCACCAGCCCGGTCGCCCCGGCGGTCCCACAGCGGAGACTCAGCCCTCCTGGGGCTCCAGCCGCAGGGAGATGGAGTTGATGCAGTACCGCTGGTCGGTGGGGGTCGGGTAGCCCTCGCCCTCGAAGACGTGCCCGAGGTGGGAGCCGCAGCGGGCGCACCGCACCTCGGTGCGGACCATGCCGTGGGTGCGGTCCTCGACCAGTTCCACGGCGTCGGTGTCCTTCGGGTCGTAGAAGGACGGCCAGCCGCAGTGCGACTCGAACTTGGTGTCGGAGGTGAACAGCTCGGCACCACAGGCCCGGCAGGAGTAGACGCCCTTGGTCTTGGTGTCCGTGTACTCACCGGTGAAGGCCGGCTCGGTGGCGGCCTGGCGCAGCACGGCGTACTCGGCGGGGTTCAGCTCCGCGCGCCACTGCTCGTCCGGCTTCTCGACGTCGTACGACATCAGTTTCTCAGCCCCTTTACTGCGACAGGCGGTCCAGGATCAGCGGGCCCAGGTCGGTCACATCACCCGCGCCCATGGTGAGAACGAGATCACCGGGCTTCGCCATTCCCGCGACCGCCGCGGGGATCTCCGCCTTGTCGGACACGGCGGTGACGTCGGCGCCGGCCGCGCGCGCGGCCTCGATGATCAGCTCGCTGGTGACGCCGGGGATCGGGTCCTCGCGGGCCGGGTAGATGTCGAGGACCAGCGAGGCGTCGGCGAGGGCCAGCGCCTGCCCCATCTCCTTGCCCAGCTCCTGGGTGCGGGAGAAGAGGTGCGGCTGGAAGACGACGAGGATGCGGGCGTCGCCGGCGGCGGCGCGCATGGCCTCCAGGTCGGCGGTCATCTCGGTCGGGTGGTGGGCGTAGGAGTCGATCACCTGGACGCCGGCCGCCTCGCCCTTGAGCTGGAGGCGCCGCTTGACGCCGGTGTAGGCGGCGAGCGCGGGCGCCAGCTCGGCGGCCGGGATGCCGAGGGCGGCGCCGGCGGCGAGCGCGGCGACCGCGTTGAGGGCGTAGTGCCGGCCCGGCACGGACACCTCGAAGGTCAGCTCCTGCCCGTTCAGCACCGCGGTGACCTGGCTCTTCAGCCCCTGCGGGACGACCGCGAGGACGCGGACGTCGGCGTCGGCCGCCTCTCCGTAGGTCACGATCCGCACATCACGACCCCGCACGCGCCGGGTCAGCTCGCGGGCGCCCTCGTGGTCGGCGGAGACGACCAGCGTGCCGCCGTCGGTGATCCGGCCCACGAACGTCTCGAAGGATTCGTAGATCTCGTCGATCGAGGCGTAGTTGGCGTGGTGGTCCAGCTCGACGTTGAGGACGATGGCGACCTCGGGCGCGTACTTGTGGAAGCTGCGGTCCGACTCGTCGGCCTCGGCGACGAAGATGTCGCCCTCGCCGTGCAGCGCGTTGGAGCCGGGGGCGTCCAGGTCGCCGCCGATGGCGTACGACGGCTCGAGGCCCAGCTCGGTGAGGGAGACCGCCAGCATGGAGGTGGTGGTGGTCTTGCCGTGGGTGCCCGCCACGGCGATCGGCCGCAGGCCCTCCATCAGCGCGGCCAGCGCGTCGGAGCGGTGCACCACCGGGATGCCCAGCTCGGCGGCGCGGGCCAGCTCGGGGTTGTCCTTGCGGATCGCCGAGGACACGACGACGCAGCTCGCGTCGTCGGCGAGGTGCTCGGCGGCGTGCCCGATGTGCACGGTCGCGCCGAGCGCCCGCAGCGCCTCGGCGGTCGCCGACTCCTTGGCGTCGCTGCCGGCCACCTCGGCCCCGCGCTGCGCCAGGATCTTGGCGATCCCCGACATCCCGGCGCCGCCGATGCCGATGAAGTGCGGTCGGTCCATGGCGTCAGGAAGGCCGGGTGCCATGCGTTTCTCCCCAGAGACGGTACGAGCTAGAGCAGGCCTAGCCTATGCGCTCGGGCACCGGGCACCCCGCACGCACCCGCGCCCGCGACCGCACCGCTCCCCGAACGGCGCTGACGGCCGACTCGGCGGAGCGGCTACGCCTTGCTGTGCGAGAACAGCTTCAGCACCGGCACCCCCACCTTGTGCCGGGCCCGGGAGGCCCAGTCCCGGTGGAAGAACTCCTCCACGTAGTGCGGGTCCGTCAGGACGATCACCTCGTCGGCGCCCACCTCGGCCACCAGCGACTTCAGCGCGTCCAGCGGGTGGTCCTCGACCAGCCGCCCCTCCGCCTGGCTCCCCGTGGAGCGCAGCGCCTGGAGCGACACGTCGAGGGCCTGCTGCCCCATGCTCCGGGCCTCCTGCCCCTCCGGCGTCTCGCCTTCCCGCACCGCCTCGTCGAGTTCGCCGAGCGCGATGTCGTCGATGGCCCGCAGCAGCCGGTCCGCCTGCTCGCCGCGCGGCTGGAGCAGCACGTGGAAGGAGACGGGCTCGTCTCCGTGCAAGGTGGTGACGAACTCCACGTCCGCGGACGTCAGGGCCTTCTCGATCATCAGAACGCTTGTGAACACCAGGCGCCTCTTCTCCTTAGAGGGCCCGGCAGGGCCCCTGCGGAAACCATCCTTCCCCGTGATCGCACGGGTACTGCCGGACCAAGTCTGCCCGCCGGAAGCCAACCGGAACGGCCGATTCCGTCCATGTCGGGACTGACAGTGACGTCAGGACCAACGGTGACCTCAGGACCGACGGTAACGACCGAACAGAAATCCGTCCTCCTCCAGCAGGGACACGAGTTCGAACCGGTGCGGAACGGCCACCGACGGCCCCCCGGCGATCCGCTGCGCGCTCCCCGCCGTGAGCGTCGGCGAGACGGTCAGGCACAGCTCGTCCAGCACCTCCGCGGCGATCAACTGGCCGAGCAGCCGGGGCCCGCCCTCGGTGAGCAGCCGGGTGTGGCCGAGGCCGGCCAGGGCCTGGACCGCGCGGGCGGGCTCCACGCCCATGCCCTCACCGGCGATCACGACCTGGGCGCCGGCCCGCTCGGCGGCGGCGATCCGATCGGGGGCGGCCGCGGCACCGGTCAGGATCAGCGTGGGCACCACGGGCGAGGTGAACAGCGGCAGCGTGAAGTCCAGCTCCAGGCTCGCGGTGACGATCGCGATCGCCGGGACCGGGGCCTGCCCGGCGGCAGCGCGGGCCCCGGCGAACTCGGCCCGCACGCGGGCGGGCCGGTACCCCTCCTGCCGTACCGTTTCCGCGCCGACCACGACGACGTCCGCGAGCGCCCGCAGCGTGCCGAAGATCCGCATGTCGGCGGCGCTGGAGATGGGCTGCGAGCGGCCCTCGTGCTGGGCGGCGCCGTCGAGGGAGGAGACCATGTTGGCCCGCAGCCACGGCCGCGGGGCGCCCGGCGCGGGCTCCGGGTAGGCGTACGCGGCGGCCAGCTCGGCAAAGGTCCACTCCCGGTCCACGACCGCGGCGGCCCCGCCGGGCCCGCCGACGGGCGGGCGGACCTCGCCGCCCGGCGCACCGGCCCCGGCGGCACCGGGCACCTCGCCGGCGAAACCGCCCTGACCTGCCGCGCCCACCTCGCCCTCCGGACCCCGCCCGGGGGTCTCCGCACCCCTGGCGGGGGCCTGGGCTGCTGTTTCTTCGGTCACAGGGAACAGGCGTCGCATGTCGTGCAGTGTGACACGGCGCTTAGCATGGACAACTGTGTCGTCCTCCACCGCCGCCCCCGGTTCCAGTCCGCTGCCGGAAGCCGGCCCCCTGTCCCTGTGCGCCCGCGAGCCGCACGTGCCCGCGGAGCGGCTGGTCGCCGAGATGGTGCCGCCGCCGCGCTTCGACTCGGTCCGCTTCGCCACGTACATCCCGGACCCGAACCAGCCCAGCCAGACCGAGGCCGTCCGGGTCCTGGAGGGCTTCGCGGCCGGGCTCGGCGGAGCGCACGCCTCCGGCGCCGGCAGGCGCGGCCTCTTCGGCTTCGGCCGGACCAAGGCGCCCAAGGCCCCGGCCGGCCCGCGCGGGGTGTACCTGGACGGCGGTTACGGCGTCGGCAAGACCCACCTGCTCGCCTCCCTGTGGCACGCCACCCCGGCCGAACCCTCCCGCAAGGCGTTCGGCACGTTCGTGGAGCTGACCAACCTGGTCGGCGCGCTCGGCTTCCAGCAGACGGTGCGGACGCTCTCCGAGCACCGGCTGCTGTGCATCGACGAGTTCGAGCTGGACGACCCGGGCGACACGGTCCTGGTGTCGACGCTGCTCGGCAAGCTGGTCGAGGCGGGCGTGGCGCTCGCCGCCACCTCCAACACGCTGCCCGGCAAGCTGGGCGAGGGCCGGTTCGCCGCCGCCGACTTCCTGCGCGAGATCCAGGGCCTGTCGGCCCACTTCCGCACGCTGCGCATCGACGGCGAGGACTACCGTCACCGCGGCCTGCCCGAGGCCCCGGCGCCCTTCTCCGACGAGGAGGTCATGAAGACGGCGTTCGCCACCGAGGGCGCCTCGCTGGACGACTTCGCGCATCTGCTGGAGCACCTGGCCAAGGTGCATCCGAGCCGGTACGGCGCGCTGACCGACGGGGTGCGGGCGGTGTGCCTGACCGGCGTGAAGCCGGTGCCGGACCAGTCGACGGCACTGCGCCTGGTGGTGCTGGCGGACCGGCTCTACGACCGGGAGGTCCCGGTGCTGGCCTCCGGGCTGCCGTTCGACCGGCTGTTCAGCGAGGAGATGCTGAACGGCGGCTACCGCAAGAAGTACTTCCGCGCGATATCCCGGCTCACCGCGCTGGCGCGGGACGCGAAGGGGCTGGTCGGCGCCTAGCCGTCACCGGGCCGCCCAATAGTCGATCAAGCCCTGCGGGTCAAGGGCGGGTTCACGCCACGCCACCCGCACTTTTCACGCTCTCTTGCGCGCTTAACGCGCAGTTAACCCTGCAAAGGACTTTGCAGGGTTAACGTGTTTCTTGACCATCCATTGACCAACCCTTGGTCTGGACAAGAAACGTGAACGCGGCGGAGGGGGGCTCATGTTCCGAGGTACGACCGTTCGGACGCTGCTCTCCCTCCTCGGCGTGACGCTGCTCGCCTTCCAGCTCTTCGCTCCCGCGGGATTCTTCGCACCCGCGCACACGTTCGGTCAGGTGCTGGCCAAGGCCGAGACCGGAACCACCCCCTCCGCACTGCCGGCGCGTGAAAGGGCGGCGGACAAAGTCCGCGCTCCCGGCTGCCCAGGTGACCCCGCGGGCATACCGCACGTCCGCGACCGGCAGCGCGGCCCGGCCTCCGGCTGCGCACAGGAACGCGCCCTCATATCCGGCCGGATGACCGAAACGGGTCCGTCGGAGTCCATCGACGGACCGCGCCACCACACCCGAAGAGCCTCCAGAGCCCACACCCCGGCAGCGCTCCAGGTCTTCCGCTGCTGACGGACCGACAGCTCCCCCCCCCACAACCGTTGTTCGAGTCCGACGCGCCAGGCAGGCGCGCCAGGAGGAACCCACACACATGCAGCCCCTCATCGACAACGCCCGTACCTTCGGACAGCGCCCTGAGGAGTTCGCCAAGCTCGCCGAAGGCCAGTCCCCGCAGGTGCTGTTCATCACCTGCTCCGACTCGCGGGTCGTCCCGGCCCTGATCACGGGCGCCCGCCCCGGCGAGCTGTTCGAGCTGCGCACCGCGGGCAACATCGTCCCGCCCTACGTCTCCGAGCACCCCACCAGCGAGGCGGCCACCATCGAGTACGCCGTGGA
The DNA here is from genome assembly GCF_055564375.1 of Streptomyces sp. NPDC029138. Taxonomy (NCBI): domain Bacteria; kingdom Bacillati; phylum Actinomycetota; class Actinomycetes; order Kitasatosporales; family Streptomycetaceae; genus Streptomyces; species Streptomyces sp. NPDC029138. The sequence goes on along the minus strand of NZ_JBVHWM010000026.1, from coordinate 1,953 downwards.
GGTGCTCGGCGTCCGCGACATCGTGGTCTGCGGCCACTCGCACTGCGGCGCCGTCGGCGCGCTGGTGCGCGGTGACGACCTGACCGCCGTACCGGCCGTGCGCGACTGGCTGGCGTCCGCCACCCCGCGCCCGGCCGGCGCGGCCGAGGACCCGGAGGTCGCCGAGGGCGTGCAGAGCCACGTACTGACCCAGCTGCTGCGACTGCGCTCGTACCCCTGCGTCGAGCGGAGACTGAAGGAGGATCAGCTCGACCTGCACGCCTGGTACTACGAGGTGCACACCGGCGCCGTACGGACGCACCGCCCGCAGACCGACACCTTCGAGGCCCTGTGAGCGCGCCGATGACCGACCACCGCACCCTCATATCCCGTTTCCCGCATCTGAGGCAGGACTTCGCCGCCTCGCTCGTCGTCTTCCTGGTCGCGCTGCCGCTGTGCGTGGGCGTGGCCGTCGCCTCCGGGGTGCCGGCCGAACTCGGCCTGGTCACCGGCATCGTGGGCGGCATCGTCACCGGTCTCATGCGCGGCAGCAGCCTCCAGGTGTCCGGTCCGGCGGCCGGCATGACCGTGCTCGTCTTCGAGGCGGTGAAGGAGTTCGGCCTGCCGGTGCTCGGCGTGATCGTGCTCGCGGCCGGAGTGCTCCAGGTGGCCATGGGCCTGCTGCGGCTGGGCCGTTACTTCCGCGCCATCTCCGTCTCCGTGGTCGAGGGCATGCTGGCCGGAATCGGCCTGGTGATCATCGCCGGGCAGTTGTATCCGGCGCTGGCGGCGAAGGCCCCCGACTCCGGCCTGGACAAGATCGCCGGGGTACCCGGCGCGCTCCTGGACGCCCTCGGCGACACGGCCGCCCTGGCCTCCCTCGCGGTGGCCGCGGGCACGATCGCGGTGCTGCTGCTGTGGAAGCACACCCCGGCGAAGGTACGTGCGGTGCCCGGCCCGCTCGCCGCGGTCGGGCTCGCCACGCTGGCAGCGTTCGCGCTGGACCTGCCCGTGACCACCGTCGAGGTGCGGGGCCTGTTCGGCTCGATCCAGCCCCCGCCGCTGAGCGCCTTCGGCGAGTTGGCCGGCGTCGGGCTGCTGGGCACGGTCGTCGCCTTCACCCTGATCGCCTCCGCCGAGTCGCTGTTCAGCGCGGCGGCCGTCGACCGGCTGCACTCCGGGCCGCGCACCCAGTACAACAAGGAACTCGTCGCCCAAGGCGCCGGCAACGTGGTGTGCGGGGTGCTCGGCGCACTGCCGATGACCGCGGTGATCGTGCGCAGCGCGGCCAACGTGCAGGCCGGTGCCCGTACGAAGGCCTCCCGGGTCATGCACGGCGTCTGGCTGCTGCTGTTCGCGGCGCTGCTGCCCGACGTGCTGGCCTACATCCCGATCCCGGCCCTCGCGGGCATCCTGATCCACGCGGGTGCCAAGCTGGTCCCGGTCCGGGCGCTGACCGTGCTGTGGCGCGAGCACCGCGGGGAGGCGCTGGTCCTCGCCACCACGGCCGTCTCCATCGTGGCGGTCAGCATGTTCGAGGGCGTGCTCATCGGTCTCGCGCTGGCGGTGGTGAAGACCGCCTGGGAGGCCTCGCACGTCAAGCTGGACATCGTGGACAAGGGCGCGGGCCCGATCGAGGCGCACCTGGCCGGGAACGCGACCTTCCTGCGGCTGCCGAAGATCCTCGACAGCCTGGAGTCGCTGCCCCAGGACCGCCCGGTCCGGCTCGACCTGTCCGGGCTGCACCACCTGGACCACGCCTGCCGTACGGCCCTGGAGAACTGGGCCGCGCGGCACAGCGCGGCGGGCACGGAGCCGGTGAAGCTGTTCATGGCCGCGTGACGGCCCGGCCGGGGGGGGGGGGGGGGGGGGAAGCCCCGCCCCCCCGGCCCCCGGGGCGCGCCCTGGAACAAAAAGCAAAACGAACCGCGGGGGGGGAGGGGAGCAATGTTGAAGAACCCTTTTTGGGACCCG
>NZ_JBVHWM010000025.1:0-107858 GCF_055564375.1 Streptomyces sp. NPDC029138 | reverse complement strand
AAAAAGAAGGAGACGGGAGCATGAGGGACAGAACAAACAACCCCCCCCCACCCCCCCCCCCCCCCCCCCCCCCCCCCCCCCCCCCCCCCCCCCCCCCCCCCCCCCCCCCTTCCGTACCGTTCATCCGGCCGGCTGGATGCGCGCCATCAGTTCCGGGGTATACAGCTCGCGGATCGGCCTGATCCCGGCGACGGTGTCGAAGTACCTGACCGTCAGCTCGGGGTCGGCCTGGATCACGCGCAGCAGGGCGGTGCGCTGCTCCCGTGCGTCGAGCTGGGCGACGGTGAGCGTGGCCCGGTAGCTGTCCGTGAGTTCCTCGTCCCGCCTTTCGGCGAAGGTGCGCAGGGCTTTGTCGAGGAGTTCCTCGTCGTGCAGTTCGGCGCCGACGGCCTCGGTGAGCAGCTCGGCCTGGAGGAAGGCGTCAGTGATGCCCCGGGCGCTGATGGAGTCCTTGTGGTGGCCGGCGTCGCCGACCAGGACCCAGCCGGGGCCGTGGGCGGTGCGGAAGTAGTTCTGCTGGTCGCCGGTGCCGCGCAGCCGCTCGGTCTGCCTCCGGCCCTCCATGCGTGCCCACAGCTCGGGCGCCGTGGTGCGGACGGTCTCCAGATACGCGTCCTTCGCGCGGGAACGGACCGCGGCGAACTCTTCCTGCGGGAAGTAGGCGGCGACCAGCGTGGCGTTGTCGTGGGTGGGCACCGCGCCGACCCAGCGCCCCGGGCTCTCGTAGAGTTCGAAGTCCGCTGTCACGTCCTCCCAGAGGGTGTAGTACGCGCACGTCATCCGCGCGTCGGAGACGCGGCGGCGGGCCCCCACGAGGCGGGCGACGGTGGACCGCATGCCGTCGGCGCCGACCACGAGGGCGGCGTCCGCGGTGCGGCGCCGGCCGGAGGCGGTGTACTCCACACCGGTCACCCGGTCGCCCTGGCGGCGCACACCGCCCACCGAGGCGCCTTCGCGCAGGTCGACACCGGAGGCCACGGCGGCGTCGACGAGGATCTTGTCCAGGACGTGTCGACGAGGCGCGTAGGCCGCACGGTGTCCGTCGACGCCGCTGGCGCAGCCGGAGAGTTCGACGTCTCCGAGCCGGTAACGCATCCGCTCCAGGGGCGGGCACCCGGAGGTGACGACCTGGTCGAGCAGTCCCCACCGGGCGAGGCGTGCGACGCCGGGCTGGTGGATGTAGTTGGTGGACAGGGTGTCCGACGGGAAGGTGGCACGATCCAGCAGCAGCACCCGGTATCCGGCGCGGGCGAAGAGCATCGCCGTGGGGGCTCCGCCGCAGCGGGCGCCCACGACGATGACGTCGTAGTCGTGCACGAGAGATCTCCTTCGAGAGGGGCGCGCTCGGGCTTCGAACTTAGGGACACGGATCGCGATCGGCTGCTCAAATCTGCGCGTACGGAGCGTCCGGCCATGGATGGGCCAATCAGCGTTGCGGATTGTGCAACATTGAGCACGAGACGCGAGCCGGCCCGTGGTTCAGTGGCGTTCGATCCACGTCCCTCGAGAGAATCGAGAAGCCGGTCATGAGCGACAACCAGCTTGTCCCCCTGCCCGACGACTGGGAACGCGCCCTCGTGGCGGTCGCGCACCCCGACGACGTCGAGTTCGGTGCGGCCGGAGCCGTGGCGGCCTGGACCGACAAGGGCAAGGACGTCGCGTACCTGCTGATGACGCGGGGGGAGGCGGGTATCGACTCGATGGAACCGGAGGCCGCTGCCGCCGCCCGCACCGAAGAGCAGATCGCCGCGGCCGGGATCGTGGGCGTCGGGCAGGTGGAGTTCCTCGACCACCCGGACGGGACCCTGGAGTACGGCCTGCCGCTGCGCCGTGACCTGGCGGCGGCCATACGCAGGTTCCAGCCGGAGCTGGTCGTCGGCTTCAACCATCACGACGCCTTCGGCAACGGCAAGTGGAACACGCCGGACCATCGAAACGCCGGACGGGCTCTCCTGGACGCGGTGGGTGACGCGGGCAACCGCTGGATCTTCCCCGAGCTGGGGTTGGAGCCGTGGAACGGTGTGAAGTACGTGGCGATCGCCAGTTCCCCCCGGCCCACCCATGCCGTCGACATCACGGACACGCTGGACCGCGCCGTGGAATCCCTTGAGGCGCACAGTGCCTATCTGGCCGCGCTGGGCCCGCGCATGGCCGATGTGCGCACTCCCCTCACCCAGTTCGCGAAGTTCACCGGGGAGCGGTTCGGGGGCCGCCCCGCGATCGCCTTCGAACTGCTGCCCCGCTGACCGATGAGCGGTGCCTTCGACCGTCAGGCGGCGGGGTACGACGCGGCTCGCGGCGGTCTGGAGCGGGGACGGCAGGCCGCCGGGGACCTGCTGCCGCACCTGGCCGCGGGCACGGTGCTGGACGTGGGCGTGGGCACCGGTGCGGTGGCCGCGGCACTGCGCGCGGCGGACCGCCGGGTGGTGGGAGCCGATCTGTCGCTCCCGATGCTGCGCCGGGCCGTGGACCGGCTGGGCCCCACCGTGGTGTGCGCCGACGCCGCGGCGCTGCCGTTCGCGTCGAGGTCGGTCGCCAACGTGCTCTTCGCCCACGTCCTGCACCTGGTGGACGACATGGGCCGGGCTGTGGCCGAAGCGGCCCGGGTGCTGCTGCCCGGCGGTCGGCTGCTGGCACTGCACGGCAGTCCCGAGCCCGAGACACGTGACGATGTGGTGACGGCCATGGCGGCGCTGGACGATCTCCAACAGGCCCGTCATGACTCGTGGGAGGCGATCGTGGAGGCGGGCCGGGCCGTGGGGCTGGAACAGGTCACCCGTGCTCCGGCGGCCGCGCATCCACGGGCCATGTCACCGTCGGCCTTCGCGAGCAGTCTGGAGCGACGGGAGCCGTCATTCGTCCTGCGCCTGTCGGACGAGGAGTTCGCCACGCGGGTCGCTCCGGTGGTGGCAGCTCTGCGAGCGCTGCCCGCGCCGGAGGCCGCCCGGCAGCAGGTGTGGCGGGTGGAACTGACCGTACTCGCCAAGGGCCACTGAGTCGGGGGCGATGTGGCCGGAAGTCGCCGGACGGTACCGGGAGGTGGGGCACACTCCGGTGCGTCGCGCAAAGGGGCCGTGCAGTGCGGGACGCAGCACACGATCCGATGGAATCACTCGATCGCCTCAGGAAGTCAACGTGAACGAAGAAACGGAAGACCCCACTCCCTCTGTGTCCACCCCGGAGGCGTCCGTGCCCACCGCATCGCCCCCCGCCGGGGAGGCGTCCGACGCGGCCTTCCGGAAAGCCGACCGGACGACCGCGTCCGCGAAGCCCACCGCGCCGACCGACAGGGCGGCGTTGCTGACCCCGGGGCAGCGGACCACCGCCACGGTCGGCGTGCTGCTCGCCCTGGTGCTGTCCTCGCTCGACCAGTCGGTGGTCGGCGCCGCGATGCCTGCGATCGCACGGGATCTCGACGGGCTGTCGCTGTACACCTGGGTGGGCACGTCATACATGGTGGCCGGCGCCGTACTGATCCCGATCGGCGGAAAGCTCGGCGACATGTTCGGCCGCAAGCTGTTCCTGCTGTGCGGTATCGCCGGCTTCATGGCAGCGTCCTGGCTGTGCGGGTTGTCCCAGAACATGCCGGAGCTGGTCGCCCTGCGCGGTGTGCAGGGTCTGTTCGGCGGACTTCTGCTGTCCAACTGCCTCACCACCCTGGGTGAGATTCACCCGCCGGAGAGCCGGGGCAAGGTCCAGGGCATGGCGGGTTCGCTGTTCGGACTGAGTTCCGTGCTGGGTCCCCCGCTGGGCGGCTGGATCACCGACGGTCTGGACTGGCGCTGGATCTTCTACATCAACGTGCCGGTCGGTCTCGTCGCTCTCGTCCTCGTGGCCTCGGCCCTGCCCGTCATCCGTACGGACGCGGCCTGGCGGGACATCGACTTCCCGGGTGCGGTGGTCCTGGCCACCGGAGTGGTGCCCCTGTTGCTGGGACTGTCCTGGGCCGGCGAGGGGCACGGCTGGGGCGAGCCGCTCGTATGGGCTCCGCTGCTGGCCGGGGTCGTCATGCTGGCCGCGTTCGGCCGTGTGGAGTCCCGTGCCGCCCATCCGATCGTGCCGTTCGGGCTCTTCCGCAACCGTACGTTCACCGTGATGATCGGCACCGCGTTCCTGTCGGCGTTCGCCATGATGGGCGCGGTCTATCTGGTGCCGCTGCTCTACCAGGGGGTGCTCGGCTCGTCCGCGACGTCCTCGGGCAACCTGCTCGCCCCGATGATGCTGGCGATCGTGGTGACCAGCATGCTGGCCGGCCGGGTGATCCACCGGGTCCCGCGCTACCGCTACCTGTTCGCGATTCCGCTGGGTGTCGCGGCGCTCGCGCTGGTGCTGCTGACCCTGGTGAAGCCCGGCACGGGCGTGTGGCTGCCCGTGGTGTCCATCGTGTTGGTCGGCGCCGGCCTGGGTACAGTGCTGCCGCTGACCACGTTGGTGATGCAGAGCGCTCTGCCGATGGAGCAGATGGGCGTGGGCACCAGCCAGATCCAGTTCTGGCGGATGCTCGGCGGCCCGGTGGCGCTCGCCGTGCTCGGCGCGGTGATGACGGCCCAGTTGGGAGGGAGCTCGACGAGCAGGCTGCGACCGGACGCACTGGCCGACGCGATGCACCCGGTGTTCTGGATCGCCGCCGCGGTGATGGCGCTCGCCGTGCCGGTCTCCCTGGCACTGCGCGAGGTGCCGTTGCGCGGAGCACCTCAGGCGCCGAAACCCTCCGACGACGCCGGCGCGGCTCGGCCGGCGGGCGCCACGGACTGACCTCACCGATCGCTGCTTCCCCCACCGGGGAGGCGGAACGCACAGTGAAGAACAGTGAAGAACCGAAGTCAGGGAGTAGGAAATGGCTCAAGCAAGCGGTCAGTTCGACAACAAGAGCTGGGACGAGAAGCAGCTGACGGCGGAGGGCGTCGCTCCCAAGCTGAGTCGGGCCGAGGTGGGCAACGCCTACCGTGGCGACATGGAGACCGAAGCGAGCACGGTCGAGTACCTGCTGGTCTACCCCGAGCAGGAGAACGCCGCGGTCACCTTCCTCGGTTTCGAGCACGTCACCACGACGCTCGGCGGACGCAGCGGCAGCTTCGTGCTCCGCCACGAGGGCGAATTCGCCAACGGCACGGTCAAGGCCGACCTGACCGTGGTACCCGGCTCGGCCAGTGGCGAGTTGGCCGGTCTGACCGGCAGCGGCAGCTTCGTCATGCACATGGGCAAGCCGGCCGAATGGACACTCGACTACGACGTCTGAGCAAGGGTCCCGGGCGGCGGCGCGCTGGGCATGTGCCGTTCGCCCGGGAACACCCTCCCCCGGTGCCTGTGGGACCGGTCCGACCTTCGGGAAGACGGCTCCCACAGGCACCTTTTTGCCGGTGGCGTGGTGGCACCTCCGGTTCCGTATCACGGACTGGGTTGGGGACCAACGGGTGGGACCACCGAGCCGGTTGGGAGGGACCGGCCGCCGATTCGCTCCCTCAGCTCGCCGTGCTCCTCGGTCTCGTCGCCGAGTCGGGCAACGCCCTCGATTCGCACGACGACGCCGTACGCGTGCGATGGAATGGGCGCGTGACCGTACACGATGTGGCCCGGGCGCTGCCGGGCATCAAGGAACTGCGTGACCACTGCCGTGGGCTCGCGCTGCTGGACGCCGTGCTCAGCCCGGAGTGGGACGCACGGTTCTACTCCTTCGACGCCCACTGGGGCGAGGGCGAGCAGATGGCGTCCATGCGGGACGGGATCGGGAGCGAGTTCGCGATCGTGTTCTCGGGCGTCGGGGCGTACGTCCGGGGCTTCGACCACGAGTCGCCCATGAGCCCCTGGGCCCGCATGGACGTCCCCGCGGTGTGGCCCGGCGTGCTCGATGACGTGCCCGAGGTCTTCCGCCAGTACGTCGCGGAGCCCGCGTTCCGCGACGAGCGCGGGGTCCCCGCCGTCACCTGCTGCCTGTGGCGCCGGGCGACCGACCCCGGCTGGCGGAGCGGGGTCATCGTCTTCCCCGAGAAGGCCGACGGCGACCCGGACGGTGCCGACGTCCTCTTCGAGCTCCTGGTCGACCGTTCACCGGAGGCCTACGCACAGTGGGCCTCCGAGCACTACGAGACCCCTGTCGACGTCGAGGCGGTCCGCCATGTCCTGACGGGGCGCCCGGTGACGCCGGAGATCGTCGCCGTGCTCAACCCGAACGCCGACCTTGCCGGTCTGGCCGAGGACATCGCGCGGATCGGCCACCCGGCGCCCGGAAGCCTGCCGGGCGCGAACCCGTAGACCTCCGAGCGCATCCGGTCGGCCCGGGCATGGCTACTGAACCACGGATGCCTGCTCGGGAGAGCGGCCCTTTCGGAACCGGAGACAGAGACGGCGACCGAGTACGCCGGACACATCCAAGGCGCCCTCGCCGCCGGGGAGCGTGCAGCCATGGCCGTCCTCGCGGCGGTGAATCGGCCCGGCATCGGCGTCACCACCGCCAGCGGGTAGGTACCTGTCCCCGTCTCGTGCGCCGGCCCGTAACGAAGGTTGTGGGCCGGCACCCGGACGCGTAACGACGCGCAACGTGTACGACGCACAGAACGAAGCCCGTTCGGCCGTGCCCGGCTCCTCGCGCATGGCGACACCCCGCCCCGGGAGACACATGACCAGCACCGCACCCGCCGGTACGACGGCCCACATATCCGACCCCGCGCAGGCCCAGCGCCGTATCCTGCGCGTGCTGGTCGCCTCCCAGATCCTCAGCGGCGCGGGCCTCGCCGCCGGCGTCACCGTCGGCGCGCTCCTCGCCCAGGACATGCTCGGCTCGACCAGCCTCGCCGGCCTGCCCAGTGCCCTGGTCACCGCCGGGTCCGCGCTGACCGCCGTGGCCGTCGGCCGCATCTCCCAGGGACGCGGCCGCCGTTCCGGCCTGGCCGCCGGATACCTCACCGGTGCCATCGGCTCGGCCGGCGTCATCACCGCGGCCGTCCTGGACAACCCCGTCCTGTTGTTCATCGCCCTCTTCGTGTACGGCGCGGGCAGCGCCACCAACCTCCAGGCCCGCTATGCCGGGGCCGATCTCGCCCGCCCCGGTCACCGGGCCCGGGCCGTCTCCACGGTGCTGGTCGCGACCACGCTCGGCGGTGTCGCCGGCCCCAACCTCGCCGCCCCGACCGGCAGCTTCGCCGAACACCTCGGCATACCGGACCTCGCCGGCCCCTTCATGCTCTCCGGCGCCGCCTACGCGCTGGCCTCGCTCGTTCTCGCCCTCTGCCTGCGACCCGACCCGCTGCTCCTGGCCCGCACCGTCGCCCGGGGCAAGGACGCCGACGCCGCCGCGCACCCGGCCGCCTCCGAAGTCGCCGGCGCGGACGAGGGCCGCGGAGGCGTCGTTCTCGGCGCGCTGGTCATGGTCCTCACCCAGCTCGTCATGGTCGCGATCATGACCATGACGCCGGTCCACCTGCACGACCACGGGAACGGCACCGCCGCCTCGGGCGTCGTCATCGCCATCCACATCGGCGCCATGTACCTGCCGTCGCCGCTGACCGGCTGGCTCGTCGACGGCTACGGCGGCATGAAGATCGCCGCCGCCTCCGGGATCACCCTGCTGGCCGCCGGCATCCTCGCCGCCGCGGCGCCCGGTGACTCCGTCGCCCTCCTGGCGCTCGCCCTGGCCCTGCTGGGGCTGGGCTGGAACTTCGGCCTCGTCTCCGGCACGGCGATCATCACGGACACCGTGCCGCTGGCCACCCGTGCCAGGACCCAGGGCGTGGTCGACGTCTCCATCGCGATCGCCGGCGCCACCGGCGGCATGGCCTCCGGCATCATGGTCGCGGCCACCAGCTACCCCGCCCTCGCCCTCACCGGCGGCTTCCTCTCCCTCGCTCTCCTGCCCGCCGTCGCCGCCACCGCCTACCGTCGATGACCTCCATGAACCACGAGATTGCAGCGCCGGACATCACGGTCGACGGCACCGGCCTGCTCTGTGTCACCCTCCTGATGCGCCTGCGCAAGGAGATCGACGGTGCCGAGCCGGGAACCGTGGTCCACGTCGTCGCCACCGACGCGGCGGCCCCGCTCGACCTGCCCGCCTGGTGCCACATGACCGGACACCGCTACCTCGTCCCTGTCCCCGCTGACGACCGCCCCGTCTACGTACCCTTCGCCTCTCGACCAAGGCCCGCCCCACCCAGACCGACGCCCCTTGCCGCCTCACCGGCAGATGACAAGGCCCCCTTCTCCCGCTGGACCGGGATCACCGCGGCGGCCGGTAGGCAGCTTCAGCGGACACCGCTGAGGAGTGCCTCGTTCAGGGCAGCACCCGCGCATCGGCTGACTGGGCGGAGCAGACGACCGTCCTGTGGCTCAGGTCCGACCGGCCTCGTCCGGCAGCGCTCTTCCTGGCGCGGGTGCGTCACGTCCGTACCGTCGCCGTTCGTCACCGATCACATCTGCAACTGCCCGGCGGATTCAAGGCGGGTGGCCGCCCCAACCTCGTCGCGGTCGGCCGACGCGATGGCTCCACGGCGCACAAGGGGGCACGGCGGGAATTCGACGCCGTAGGCGGCCGTCCAAATACCCGGACCCCGCACCGATTCCCGCCCAGCACGTCCCGAGTCACCCACATGCACACGGACCGACGACCGCACGCTTCCCTCGTTCGCTAAGGCCACGATCCATCGCAACCCGCCAGAAGGCGACGGAGGCGGTCACACGCCGATCCTCGTACCGGGGGTTGACATGAGCCGCTGCGCGACCCAGCCTTTGGCAACGTTGTCATTCCTACTGCGGCAGGCCCGGAGCGGTCCGGCCCGCACCGGTTTTTGATGGGACGTCACGCTCATGACAGATCAGTCGGATTCGTCGCGCCATCCGTCGCGACGGGCCATCGTCACCACGGGCAGCACCCTGCTGGCCGGATTCGGCCTCGGTTCCGTGCTTCCTGCGGCGACCGCCGTCGCCGCGCCCGACGGCGCGCCGGTCAACTCCTCCGCCGTCCCCGGTGAGCTGGCGCTCTACCGGCCGGTCTCGGTCTCTTCGACGGCCTACGCCGCCACCCCCGGCTCCTTCCTGGTCGACCGCCTCTCCTCCCCCGGTGTCAAGGGCAGCGGCTGGCGTGCCGAGGGCGGCGATCCCCAGTGGACAACCGTCGACCTGCAAGCGGTCTGCGAGGTCACGCGGGTCCGCCTGACCTTTGAAGCCGACGCCTCCGACCCGGTGTACACGCCGCCCACCAGCGGCAATGTGCACAGCGGCACCACCGGCGAGGAGATCCAGTCGAGCTTCTCGCTGGTCTTCGTGGTCGAGACGTCCGTGGACCACACGTCGTGGACCACGGTGTACAGCACCACGGCCGGAACCGGTGGCGTCGTGGACATCCAGCTTCCCCGCCCGGTGTCCGCGCGGTGGGTGCGCATGACCTCGCAGAAGCGCTCCAGTCCGCTGCCCCTCGGCCTCAACGGCTTCGAGGTGTACGGCACCGCCGAGGGCCACCGTCCCTCGGTCACCGGTTGGACCGACTGGGGCACCCGGCACGGCGAGGCGCCGGCGCTCACGGTCGCCGACGACGGGACCGTGCCCGTGGAGTCGGGCTGGCGGCTGACCATGGACGACTGGGCCGGAGCGGACGGCGCCGGCCTGTCGAGGACGTCCGTGGACACCAGCGCCTGGCTGCCCGCGACCGTTCCGGGCACGGTGCTGGGATCGCTCGTGGAGCAGGGCAAGCTGCCCGACCCGGTGGCGGGCCTGAACAACCTGCACATACCGGAGGCGCTGTCGCGCCACTCCTGGTGGTACAAGCGGGACTTCACGCTGCCGCGCGGTCTGCGCACCGGCGCCGGCCGGCACATCTGGCTGGAGTTCGACGGCGTCAACCACAAGGCCGATGTGTGGCTCAACGGCAAGCAGGCGGGCGACCTGACGTACCCGTTCGCCCGAGCCGCTTTCGACGTCACCCGGCAGCTCACCGAGAGCGGCGAGAACGCGCTCGCGGTGAAGATCACGCCGATGCCGGTCCCCGGCAGCCCCGGCGACAAGGGACCGCTGGGCGAGTCCTGGGTGGACGCCGGCGCGCAGCAGATGAACCTCAACTCCCCGACGTACCTGGCGTCCTCGGGCTGGGACTGGATGCCGGCCGTACGCGACCGCGCGGCGGGCATCTGGAACCACGTCCGGCTGAGATCGACCGGGCACGTCGTCATCGGCGACCCGCGCGTGGACACCGCGCTGCCCGCGCTGCCGGATGTGTCGGTGGCCGAGCTGACCATCGTCGTGCCCGTGCGCAACGCGGACACCGCCGACCACCAGGCGACGGTCACGGCCGCCTTCGACGGGGTGCGGGTGTCGAAGACCGTCACCGTGAAGGCGGGCGAGAGCCTGGACGTCGTCTTCGCGCCGGACGCCTTCGGCCAGTTGAGGCTGCGCGAGCCCCGGCTGTGGTGGCCGAACGGTCTGGGCGAGGCCCACCTGCACGACCTCACGCTCACCGCGTCGGTGGGCGGCCAGGAGAGCGACCGGCGCACCACCCGCTTCGGCATCCGCCAGTTCGGCTACGAGTACGACGTACCGCTCGCGTTCACCGCGTCCGGCGACGCCTACACGCAGACCGTGACCTTCGACCGGCAGCAGGCCCAGCACGTCCGCGTCCGATGCCTGACGCGGGCGACCTCCTGGGGCAGCTCCCTGTGGACCCTGTCCGTCCGGGACAGCACCCGGCCCGGCACCGACCTCGCGCTGCACGCCCACGCCGAGGCGTCCAGCACCGACCAGGACAGCAACGGCGCGGCCAATGCCACCGACGGTGACGCCGGCACCCGTTGGTCCTCCTCCTATGAGGACGACCAGTGGATCAGCGTCGACCTCGGCTCCACCCAGTCCTTCGACCGGGTCGACCTCACCTGGGAGCAGGCGTACGCGAAGACCTTCGTCGTCCAGGTCTCCGCGAACGGCTCCGACTGGACCGACGTGAGGTCGGTGGACAACGGGGCGGTGCCGCTGCCGTTCAACAACGGCAACGCCAGCTTGCAGGTCGAGGACTTCGACCGGCGGACCGCACGCTACGTCCGTCTCGACTGCGGCCTGCGCAACACGAGTTGGGGCAACTCGCTGTGGTCGTTCGGGGTCGTCGACCGCGGTGACCCGGGCACCGACCTCGCCCTGCACCAGACGGCCACCGCCTCCACGGAGGAGTCCGACCACCCGGCGTCGCACGCCACGGACGGAGACCCGAACACCCGCTGGTCCTCCGCCTACGAGGACCACCAGTGGATCCAGGTGGACCTCGGCTCCTCGCGGACGTTCGACCGCGTCGCCGTCGTCTGGGAGACGGCGTATCCGAAGTCGTACACGATCCAGGTGTCCGACGACGGCGAGCAGTGGACCGACGTCAAGTCCGTGTCGAACACGCCCGACCCGCTGAAGATCAGCGTCAACGGCGTGCGCGTGCTGGCGCGCGGCGGAAACTGGGGCTGGGACGAGCTGCTGCGCCGGATGCCGGCGGAACGCATGGACGCGGCCGTGCGGATGCACCGGGACATGAACTTCACCATGATCCGCAACTGGGTCGGCAGCAGCGACCGGGAGGAGTTCTTCGCCGCCTGCGACCGGCACGGCATCCTGGTGTGGAACGACTTCCCCAACGCGTGGGGCATGGACCCGCCGGACCACGAGGCGTTCAACTCGCTAGCCCGCGACACCGTGCTGCGCTACCGCATCCACCCGTGCGTGGTGGTCTGGTGCGGCGCGAACGAGGGCAACCCCCCGGCCGCCATCGACAGGGGGATGCGCGAGGCGGTGGAGCGGCAGGTGCCCGGCCTGCTCTACCAGAACAACTCCGCGGGCGGCATCATCACGGGCGGCGGCCCCTACGGCTGGGTGGAGCCGGAGAAGTACTTCGACCCGATGACGTACGGCAGCCGTGACTTCGGCTTCCACACCGAGATCGGCATGCCCGTCGTCTCCACCGCGGCGAGCACCCGCAGCATGACGGGTGACGAACCGGAGTGGCCGATCCGGGGCGCCTGGTACTACCACGACTGGAGCGAGCACGGGAACCAGGCGCCGCAGAACTACAAGGCGGCCATCGGGGCCCGCCTGGGCGAGTCCGGCGACCTGGACGACTTCGCCCGCAAGGCGCAGTTCGTCAACTACGAGAACACCCGCGCCATGTTCGAGGCGTGGAACGCCAACCTGTGGGACAACGCCTCGGGTCTGATGCTGTGGATGTCCCACCCGGCCTGGCACAGCACGGTCTGGCAGACGTACGACTACGACTTCGACGTCAACGGCACCTACTACGGCGCCCGTTCGGCCTGCGAGCCGCTGCATGTGCAGGCCGATCCGGTGAAGTGGCGGGTCATCGCGGTGAACCACACCTCGGCCGACCTGCGGGGCGCCACCGTCACCGCCCGGCTGTACGACCTGTCCGGCCGCCAGCTCGGCACGAGCAGGACGGCCCGGGTGGACGTGGAACGGGCGGCCACCGCCGAGGCGTTCACCGCCGCGTGGACGGACGACCTTCCGGACCTGCACCTGCTGCGGCTGACCCTGGAGGACTCCCGGGGCCGGGAGCTGTCGCGGAACACCTACTGGCGCTACCGCGAGGCCGCCGCGCTGCGGGGGCTGAACAAGGCGAAGCAGGTGAAGCTCACGGGTGCGATCACCCGGTGGTCGCGCTCCGGTGACCGCCAGGAACTGACGGCGGTGATCCGCAACCAGGGCTCGGCGGTCGCCGCCATGGTCCGGTTGTCGCTGCTGGAGGACGCGCACGGCCGCCGGGTGCTGCCGACGCTGTACAGCGACAACTATCTGTGGCTGCTGCCCGGTGAGTCCCGGACGGTCCGGCTGTCCTGGCCGACGGGGGCCTGCTCGTCACGGCACCCGGTGCTGACGGCGGAGGCGTACAACAGCCCGGTCGCGACACTGCGCGGCTGAGACACATCGTGCTCCGGGCCGCCCGGTCCCGGTCCCGGCGAGCACCGGGACCGGGCAGGGCGGCCAAGTGTCGTCCCGGCTCATGCGGATACGGCGTCACGCGGCAACCTGCTCCTTCGCGCACATCAGTCATGTGACTGACCGTGCCCCCGAGCGGTGACGGGACTTCCCGCTGTCGCTCGACGTCCGATCCCCGTCACGCTGTGCTACTGCGCGTGACGGGTGGGCGCGGCGTGCTCGGGCGGAGGTGCGGGCCCACAGCGCGGTCGCGAGTGCGGTGACGCCGAGGCCGGTCAGGCAGATACCGGTCCAGCCGGCCCTCGACCACATGAAGGACGCCGCTGCTGAGCCGAGAGCGCCGCCCACGAAGTAGCACGTCATGTAGATGCTGTTGGCCCGGTTGCGGGCCGTCGCGTCGACGTCGTAGATGACACGCTGGTTGAGCACGTGCAGCCCCTGGACACCGATGTCCAGGATCAGCACGCCCGCGATGACGCCGCCCAGTGTGTGGCCCGCGACCAGCAGTACGGCGTAGGCGACGGCGATGAGAGCGATCGCGGCGCCGGTGGGCATGGGGTGGGTGTGCCGCTGGACGCGGCCGGTGAGGTTGGCGGCCATCGCGCCGGCGGCGCCGAGCAGTCCGAACAGGCCGATCACGGCGGGCGAGTAGCCGAACGGGGCCCGGCTGAGCTGTAGGGCGGCGGTGGACCAGAAGATGCTGAACGCGGCGAAGCCCAGGGCGCCGTAGGCGGAGCGGACGCGAACCGCGGGTTCGGTGCGGTAGATGCGGACGGTGGAGCGCAGTACTTCCCCAGAGCCGACGGGCCGGCCCGGGACGGCGTCGATGCCGTGCAGAGCGCGGCGCAGGCCCGCGTTGACGAGAAGCATCAACACCGCCGCGCCCAGGAACAGCGGGCGCCAGCCGACGAGTTCGGTCACGATGCCCGCGACGGTCCGCGCGAGGAGCATGCCGGTGAGCAGACCACTGATGACGGTCGCCACGGTGCGCCCGCGCTGCGCGTCGTCGGCGAGGTGGGCCGCCGCGGGCACGAGGACCTGGGCCGCGACGTTCGCGAGGCCGAGCGCGGCGAAGGCGACGACGGCGGCGGTCAGTTGGGGCGCCAAGCCGACCGCGGCGAGCGCGGCGACGTCGAGCAGCAGCAGAACGCTGATCAGGGACCGGCGCTTGACGATGTCCGCCAGCGGAAGCACGAACACCAGGCCCACGGCGAAGCCGAGTTGGGTGACGGTGACGATGACACCGGTGGCGCCGGTGGAGGTGCCCAGGGAGCGGGCGATCACAGCGAGGAGCGGCTGCGCGTAGTACAGGTTGGCGGCGATCGCACCAGTGGCCACCGCCAGCAGCAGGGTCAGGGCGCGCGATATGCCGGGGTGCGCGGCAGCCGGCGGGGTGGCGGGCCGCGACGCGGCGGTCTGGGACATGGGGCATCCTCCTCGTGAGGCATGGCGGTGGTCCGCGTTCCAAGGTCCGGGCGGGCCGGACGCGTGTCCAAGACCTCTTTCGGCTTCCGTGATGCCTGACGGGCATGAGCGTTTTCGCGACCACCGGCACCCCTCGATACCTGATGCCCTTCGGGTATCACAGGCGGCAGAAGAGGTCTTGGACGCGGATTCGTCTGCGAGCGCAGGCTGGTCAGCGAAGTCACCGGCCTACGCGGACCGGTCTTACGAAGACAGGAGCCATGACCATGAAGATCTTCCTCACCGGCGGATCCGGATACATCGGCAAGGCCACGATCAGCGCGCTGGTCCGCCACGGACACACCGTCGAGGCGCTGACCCGCAACGACCACGCCGCCCGGACCGTCGCCTCCGTCGGGGCGACGCCGGTGCGCGGCGGGCTGGGGGATCTCGGTGTGCTGAACGCCGCGGCGGCCCGCGCCGAGGCGGTCGTCCACCTGGCGCAGGCCGAGACCGGGGAGGAGGACCTCGCCGCCGCCACCGCCATGCAGGACGGCATCGGCACCGGCACCTATGTGCACACCGGGGGCACCTGGGTCTACGGCGACACGAACGGCATCGCGGACGAGTCCGCCCCCTGGAACCCGCCGTCCCTGGTCGCCTGGCGCAAGCCGGTGGAGTACGCCGTTCTGCGGCGCGCGCGGCAGGGCGGCCGCCCCGTCGTGGTGCAGCCCGGCCTGCTGTACGGCGGCGAGAACCGCCTGATCGACATCTTCTACACCGTCCCGGGCAAGGAATCGGGCGCGGTTCCCTACATCGGTGACGGTGCGAACCGCTGGGCGCTGGTGCACGTCGACGACATCGCGGAGCTGTACGTCGCCGCCCTGAAGGCGAAGCCCGGTTCGGTGTACGTCGGCGTGGGCGGTGTGAACCCCACCGCCAAGGAGTGCTCGCTGGCCGTCGCCCGCTCCGTCGGCCTCGACGGCAAGGTCGCCTCCATCACGCTGGAGCAGGCCCGCGAGCAGATGGGCCCGGTCGCGGACGCCTTCGCCCTGGACCAGCAGTTCACCCCGGCACGCGCCGAGGCCGAGCTGGGCTGGACGCCCGCGCACACCGACCCGCTGGCCGTCCTCGCCCGCGGGGAGTGATCCGAGTCGGGCACCTCCTGTGAACGAGGCGGCACCGTCTGTGACGGCTCGCCGTGGCCAGGACGGTAAATTCGTGACCAGGTTCCTCGGTCGTCCCACGGGGCGGTCGAGGGGCCGTTCCAGGACAGCCGACTGCCCGGACGGGCCGTCGCCTCGGAGAGAGTGAGCGGTGAGTCCGGGTGGATCTTGACCTGCGGAAGCTCCGGTATTTCGTGGCAGTGGCCGAGGAACTCCACTTCGGACGCGCGGCCGAGCGGCTGCACATCGCGCAGCCGGTGCTGTCCCGGCAGATCCGGAGCCTGGAGGACGAGCTGGGCGCCGAGGTCTTCGCACGCGACCGGCGCGGCACGCTGCTCACTCCGGCCGGGGAGCAGTTGCTGGAGGACGCAGTCCCGCTGCTCGCCTCGGCCGAGGCGCTGCTCCGGCGGGTGAAGGCGGCGGCGCAGGGCAGCCCGACGCTGACCATCGGCTTCATGCCCGGCATCACGGTCACCCCGGCCATGACCGCCTTCACCGCCCGCCACCCTGGCGTCAACGTGCGTCTGCTGCGCACCAGTTGGGGCAACCAGGTGGAGGTGCTGCTGGACGGCCGCGCGGACATCGGCGTCGTACGGCTGCCCATCGACCAGCAGGGCCTTCAGGTACGGCCGCTCTTCCGGGAGCCGCGGGTCGTCATGCTGCCGGTGGGGCACCGGCTGGCGGACAGGGCGTCGGTGACCGTCGCCGACCTGGCCGGCGAGCATCTGCTCCAGGACCCGGACGCCGTACCCGAATGGCGCGACGTGGCCCTGGAGTTGCGTGAGCGGCGACGCACCGAGGTGCCCGTGATCCACCAGGTGGAGGAGAAACTGGAGCTGGTGGCTTCCGGTGCGGGGATCTGCGTGCTCCCGTTGTCCACGGCCGGCTTCTACACCCGCCCGGATGTGATTCCGCTGCCCGTGGAGGACATCGGCCCCAACGAGGTGGCCCTGGCCTGGGTGGCGTCCCGCCGCTCCCCCCTCATCCAGGATTTCGCGCAGGCCGCGGCGGAGACCCTCGGCCGGCCTCGGACCGAGGAACAGCCGCCGGAACGCTGAGGATCACACGGCAACGGCCCGCCGCCGCACCCCGCTCCCCCGCCGCCTGCCTTGCGGAACCCCGGCGGGGCCGGTCCGCAGGGCATGGCCTCAAGCTCTGGCGGCCCGCCTGCGGTGCCTGCCGCCGCACCCCGCTCCGGCGCCGCCTGCCCTGCGAGAACCCCGGCTGGGCCGGTCCGCAGGGCATGGCCTCAAGCTCTGGCGGCCCGCCTGCGGTGCCGGGCCACGGCTGCGTCAAGCGCGGTGGGCCCCGGCGGCGGCTTCCTCTCCCCGACGGATGGTCCGCGCGGCGAGCACCGGGTTGAGGTGTTCAACGAGTTCCTTGACGGCGACCGACACCAAGCGCACCGGGGCGTCGCCGTGCAACAACGCGCTCACGTACTCGAGCGCCTGCGCCGGGGACAGCACCGGCAGCCTCTGGCGCAGGGCGCGTACGGCATGCATGCGCCCGCGTGCGGCGGTGACTTCACGTAGCTCATCGTGCAGATCGGCCACCGGGGTCCGGACGACTCGGTCGGCGACGACCAGATGTGGGGCGTCAACCGACGCCGCAAGGGCATCGACCACACCTGGGCGGCCCCGGCCTACGCGTCCTGGGCCAGCCCCGTCGAAGCACACGTCGGACCGCTACGGCAGTTCACCCTCCCCAGCTCCCAGCAACCCAACCACACTGTGCAAACCCGCTCTCTGCTACACCCGCTCTTGGTACACCCTGATCTCGGCCGGCTTCAGCCTGTGGATCGCTGTCCAGGCTGCCCGCTCGGTCACCCCTTGGGCCCACTCCTCGAGATCGCCTCCGGCATCGCGCTCTGCGGCAGCCCAGCGACCTACCTGCTCGGGGTTGAGGGGTGCGCCATGGCCGACGTGGAGCTTGGTGGGGGCCAGGGCCAGCATCTCGCGCAGGCTGGCGAGGTTGCCGAGCCGGTCGTCGTGGAAGGGCGGGTTGGCGGGTCGCTTGCCGAAGCCCAGGAATGGGGTGGCCACGAGGTCTCCGGCGACCAGATCGCCGTGGTCGGTGAGGACAGAGACGGAGCCGGCGGTGTGACCCGGGGTCTGCATGATGCGGGCCTCGACACCGAGATCTGACAGGCGTGTCGCACCCCTGATGAGGAGGTCCGGCTCGAACGGCTCGGTGGTCTCGCGCACCCTCGCGGAGCGGACGAAGAGACGTCCGAACAGCCCGATCGGCAGGTGCGGGGGCACTGGCCCCGCCCGCTCGGTAGATGCTGAAATCGGCGATGTGGCCCGCGATCGGTGAGCCGGTGAGCCGGCTGAGTTCCGCGGCGGAGCCGAAGTGGTCGACGTGCCCGTGGGTGACAACGATCAGGCGGATTTCTTGGGGGTTCACGCCGTGGGAGGCGATCTGGTCGTAGATCAGCTGGGCGCTGCCGGGTGTTCCGGCGTCGACGACGATCGGTTGCTGCCCAGCAGCAGGTAGGCGTTGACGGAATGCTTGCCGAGCACGGGAATCGCGATGACTTTGGTCTGGAACATTGAGGTGAGGGCTTCCTGCGAGAAGTCACAAGAAGGGGGTCGCTGGGCCTGTTGGGGGCGTGAGACGGGGAGGCGACTGGTGCGTGACGGGCGCCGCTCACCGCGTTGCCCCGGGCGGCCGGCTCGGGTCGTCCACGATGCGGTGCCGGCCGCTGTGCGGCCGACGTACAAGCAGATCTGTCGGGTGCGGTGCAACGCGGCAGGGCCTGTCCCGGCCCCGTGGGCGGGTGATCAGGGGCGCAGCCCGTCGTCGGGCCGCGGGGACGGTCAGGCTGCCGGCGCGAATGCGGTGATGGCGTCGACGAGGTCGGCCGGGGCTTCCAGCGGGATCAGGTGACCGGTGTGGGGGACCACCACGAAGTCGGGGTGGGAGAGGTAGGGCACCAGGTTGTTGCGGAGCACGCCGACGGGCTCCACCTGGTCGTGTTCTCCGGCGACGACGAGAGCGGGCACGCTGACCATGCGCGTGTGCGCGGTGATGTCCTGCGCGATGCCGTGCAGCGGCCACTCGGTGCGGGCGGCGTCGGTGACGGTCCGCGAGTCGGTCACGATCTGCGCCTTCACCGACGCGGGCAGCTCGGTCGCGGTGAGGACGTGATCCCGCGCCCCGGCCACGGACTCGGCGGAGTCGTAGGCGTGCGACAGGGCTTCCTGGTACTCGGGAGTGACCTGTGCGGCGGGCTTCGCCGGGCCGGAACCGACGAGAACAATGCCGCGCAGGCCGGCGGGCCGGGTGGCCGCGAGCAGCTGTGCGACCTTGCCGCCCATCGAATGCCCCACCAGGACGTAGTCGGTGACCCCCGCATCCGCGAGCACGGCGAGCGTGTCGTCGGCGAGCTGACCGAGCGTGTAGGGACCGGGCAGAGCGCTCGACCGGCTCCACCCGCGGAAGTCGACCGTGAGCACGTCACGGCCCGCCAGACGGTCGACGACGAGGTCCCAGGTGCGGGCGGAACCACCCCAATAGTGCAGGAACACCAGAGTCGGTCCGGTCCCCGGCCGATGGTCGTAAGTGGGCAGTAGCGTCTGCTGCGTCGTGTCCATGATGGCTCTTCCGGTCGATGCTCTGGGCGATTGCCCTGTGTATTCATTGAAACTTCTGCACCCGGACGGGGCATCGGCGTGACTGGTCGCCCGATGGTGAAAACTGGACACGTGAGCGTGATCCGGCAAATGACCTACCAGCCCGCGGGACGCCGCGCCGCCTCGGTCGAGACGATGACGTTCGGCCGCCTTCGCGAGCTGAACGACGGCGGCACGCAGCGCGCCGACTTCCACGTCCTTGCCGTCATCGACGCCGGACCCGGCTCAGTCACCGTCGATTTCCGCCGCCACCCGCTCCAAGATCAGTCCGCGGTGTGGATTCCACCCGGCGCGGTGCACCGGTGGGACGACATCGCCGACGTGGCAGGGCACCTCGTGCTGTTCGTGCCGACCGCGCCGGTCACTCACGCCACCCGGGAACTGGTCGCCTCCCCGGACCCGGCCGCGCACTGGAGCATCCCCGACGCCGACTGGCCCTTCGCCGACACGGCGCGCAGCCATCTCCTCCTCGAAGCATCCGCCCCACCCAGTGACTCCCGGACGGAGCTGCCCGAAATCCTGCTCTCCGCGCTCATCACCCGGCTGCACCCGCCGCACGCCGAAGCACGGCTCACCCATCCGGTGTTCCGGTTGTTCCGCTCCAGCGTCGAAGCGCACTTCCGGCAACACCACGACGCCGGCTACTACGCCCGTGCGCTGGGATACGCGCCCCGCACCCTCTCACGAGCGGTGCAGCAGGCCACCGGCCGCACCGCGAAGGCGTACATCGTCGAACGGATCACCCTGGAAGCCAAACGGCTCCTCGCACACGACCGCCTCACCGCCGCCCGCTGCGCCGACATACTCGGCTTCCCCGACGCATCCAACTTCTCGGTGTTCTTCCACAAGGCCACAGGCAAACGCCCGGGCGCGTGGCAGGCGACGGTGGCCGCCGAGTGAGGAGGTGCCCACAAGAACACTCACATCTATGATCACGTGGCGTCACAACCCGTGATCACCGGAACCCCGTGCTGGCCTCTCTGTATCGGTGCCCCACCGTGCCTACCCGCGCGACCTCCTAGCCACCAAGGACGAACTGCTCGACCTGATGGTCGACGAGGTGCACGGCGAGATCCCCATCGCGGCCTGACCGGACTGGCGGGCCACCATCGAGGACATCCGCGCGGGGCACCCGGGCCGCGGCGCTCCACCACCCGTGGTTCGCCGACCTGCTCGGCGGCCGACCCCACCTCGGGCCGCACGCGCTCGCCCGCATGGAGGCCACCCTCGCCGCCCTGTCCGCAGGCCTGCCCGACATGGACGCCGTGGCACGGGCCGCCGAGGCGGTGAGCGCCTACGTCACCGGCGCGATCCGCCGCGAGATGGGACGCGACGAGAGCCGCTGGCAGGCCGAATCCGGCGCCTATGTCGCCCGAATGCTGGCGACCGGGCGCCCCAACGACCCCTGCGCGTCGCATTCGCGTACACGATGCGCAAAGAAGCGTGACACCCTGGCCGGCACATATACCACCGCCGTGAGCACCGCCCGATCGTCCAACGGAGCACTGCCGCCGCCTCGACGGCCCGGAACGAACGGCGGCAGCAACGGCGCTAAGAGAAACGGGCTCAGCCGAAGCATTGAAGTAGTCGTTGAGCTAGGGAGTGACCGTACTCCCGCGCCAGATCGAGTGCACTTTTCCCTAGTTGGCCTCGCGCGTTCGGCGACGCCTCATAGGCGAGAAGGATTGCAATGCTCGCGACACCCATTTCGGCGCCGCTCTGTACCGCAACATCAGCTTCGTAATCAACCGCATGGGCCAACAATGTCAGCCCGCAGCACACTTCATTCGGATTTATCCCCGAATCGAGCAGTCGAGCGAGAGCGTAGCCGTCGCCGTCCTCAACGGCTTGATGCGCCGGTGTCCACAAGTTTTCGATCTTCCCCGCCACTTGTGCGAGCTTACATTGCTGCTGCCCCTCAGGAGCCGCCGGGGCACCACAATGGCAAGCCAACAGTCCCCATTTCCCTGCCGGCTTTCCTGAACTGCTGGTGTGCGACCCTCCGCGGCGAGTCCCTCGAGATGCGGGCTGAGTGGCCTGTCGGTCGCTGGGAGTAGGACCGACGCCTCATGCGCGCTTCGGAATCGCTGGTTAGTGTCGGCGTTCATGGAAACCGCGGAAATCGCTCGTCGTGACGTGCCGGAGCGCAGGCGCGACACTCTTGAACGGCTCGCTGGAGAACGGGATATATGGGTATCGACGGCTCATCCGGATCACGGCCCTCATCAAGTGCCGCTGTGGTTCTGGTGGGACGGGCAGGCCGTGTGGATGTGCACCGGCGAGACCTCCGCGACTGCGCGTAATGTGCGAAGGCAGCCCCGTGTGCGCCTGGCACTGCCGGACACCTTCGATGTGGTGCTCCTGCAAGGGGAGGCGGAATGCTTCTCGGACCTGGGCGTGCCGGAGGACGCCGCGGATGCGTTCGCCGAAAAATTCGGGTGGGACCCACGTGCGGAGGAAGGCCCCTTTCTGTATATACGCGTGGTGCCGAAGACTGTGCTCGCCTGGCGCGGCGAGCCGGAACTGCGCGGTAGGGTCCTCATGCGCGAGGGAGCGTGGCTGGAGTAGTTGGGCCGCCCCTTGACGCGACATGTTCGAGGCCTTGATGGGCCGGATCGCGGGCCGCTTCGCCCGGGTCGAACCCCGGTGCCGGAGAGGGAAGTTGGTGCTCGGTCTACTGGCCGACCTGCCGCGCGAGAACTGCTGGACGATTGCTGAGTGGGCCGGGGATGCCACCCCGCACGCGATGCAGCACCTGCTGTGCCGGGCATCCTGGGACGGATGCGGTATGGGGCCGCCGGGCGTCGGCCGTTACTGGAGCCGCAGGGTGCCGGGTGCTCGGTCCTCGAAGATCTCAAGCAGCCAGTCGAAGACGGTTGTCCCCCGGCCTTCCCGGGCCGCGGCCAGGTCCGCGCTGACGGACGGACGGTTCGTGGGGTGGCAGCGGGAGAGGCGGATCTCCAGTTGGCGAGCGGTCTCCGCATGGCCCAGGTGCTTGCGGGATGTCTCGTGGTTCTGCCACACCACGGTCCAGTCGTCATCGTCGGGTGTCCCGAAACCGCCGCTGAGGCAGTCGGCGAAGGCATCGAGATTCCGACCGAAGTAGCCGCCTTGGCCGTTGATCGCCTCGCCGATGACCCGCCAGAAGTCCTCCAGCGTCGTGATCTGCGTGCCTTCCAGCACGTATGTCGTCGTCACGTCCGCAGGATACGTGCGGCCACGGGTCTGCCTGTTGGTCACCGTGATGGTGGCCGGCTGGATGCGCTCCGGGTCACGGAAAGCGGCTTCGCCGAGGCGTGGCCCCGTTGAGCTGTTGCACGGCAGTGCAGGGACGCACGGCGGCCTTGGGCGCCCTGGCCCTCGGGGCGTCCGGCTGCCGGTCCGGGTTTGCCTTGCCCGGATCGGGACCGGAAACGGGACCGGAAAAGGGACCGCAATGAGGACCCCTCCACGCCGACAGGGCCTGCTCGCTCATCCCCGGCAGGGACTGCCCAGGTAGGCGCGTTCCGCCTAGTACTCCAGTGCGACTTCGTGATCTTGCGCCTCGGTGCTGACAAAATCGACGCTATGACGGACGACATTCAAGAGATTTTCGAACAGGCTGGCTGTGAGGGCGCATTATGCGTCCAGCCACTGGAAGGCGACGTCGACTTCGGCGGTGAGAGCGGCAACGGCCGCCGCGTGATCATCAAGGGTTGTGTGGACTCCTGAAGATCGTGTGGTGGCCGCGGGTCACAGCATAGACGCCGCCCGTTGGCGGGAGATGTTCGACCAGGCCATGGCCCGGATCGCGGTCCGGTTCAAGCGGGTTGAGCCGCGGGCCACGGCCCGCGCCTACCTGTTCGGACTGCTGTCCAGCGTCGACCGGAAGAACTGCTGGCGGTTGACTGAGCAGGCCGGCCACCTCCGCCCCGGGCCGATGCAGCGGCTGCTGCGAAGCACCCGCTGGGACGCCGACGCGGTCCGCGACGATGTTTGGGCCTACGTCCTCGAACACCTCGGTGCCGATGACGGCGTCCTGATCGTGGACGAGACAGGCTGCCTTAAGAAGGGCGCCGCCTCGGCGGGGGTGCAGCGGCAGTACACCGGCACCGCCGGCCGGATCGAGAACTCTCAGGTCGGCGTCTTCCTCGCCTACGCCTCCGGCAGAGGGCGGGCGTTGATCGACCGCCGGCTCTACCTGCCCGACGCCTCGTGGTGCCAGGACAGCGTCGAACCCGCACCGGGGTGCCTGATCAGGCCCAGTTTGCGACCAAGCCCACGCTGGCCGGGCAGATGATCGCCGCGGCACTGGACGCCGGGATCGGCGCATCTTGGGCGACCGGCGACGAGGCCTACGGCCAAGATCCCGTCCTGCGCGCCCTGTTGGAGTCCCGCGGGATCGGCTACGTCCTGGCCGTTGCCTGCAGCACGCGGGTGCGGATCAACCAGGGGCGGACCGCTGCCCGCGCGGATGCCGTGGCCGGCAGCCTGCCCGCCTCGGCCTGGCACCGGCAGAGCGCCGGAGCCGGGGCGAAGGGGCCGCGCTACTACGACTGGTCCTGGATCGAGATCGGTGAAGACGGCCACCGGTACCTGCGGATCGCCCCAACCCGAGCAGCGGCGAGCTCGCCTTCTAGCTGTGCTGGTCCCCGAGCCGGGTGCCACTTTCCGAGCTGGTCCGGGTGGCCGGGACCAGGTGGTGCATTGAGGAGTGTTTCCAGGCCGCGAAAGGCCAGGTCGGACTGGATCACCACCAGGTCCGCCACTGGACCGCCTGGCACCGCCACATCACCCTGGCCATGCTCGCGCTGGCCTTTCTGGCCGCCCTCGCCGCCGACGCGGCGCCAGTCGCCGACGCGGCGCCGGTGAAAACCGCACAGCCGGACCGACCCGCCCGCAGCACCGACCCGATCGACCTGACCGTCCCGGAGATCCGCCACCTGCTCGGCGCCCTGCTGAACCCGACGAACATCTCCCCACGCAGGCTGCTGCACTGGTCAAACTGGCGCAGACGCCACCAGGCCGCGGCCCGCCGCAGCCACTACCGGCGGCGACTCGCCAGCCCCTCAACCGGATAGATCACGAAGTCGCACTGGAGTACTAGACGCTGAGTGAGATCGCAGCGCCCACCCCACCCAGGCCAAGAGCGATGGCGGCCTCAGCCCAGCCGCCCCTGCCCCAGCGGAAGAAGCGGTCAGCGGCCAGTCGGCCCGGGCCGATGGCAGCGACGGCCAGGGCCGCCACGGCGATCGCTACGTTGTACTCCACACCGCCGTCCGCGTCCCACAGGCCGTGCGCGGCGGTGACCGTGACCATCGCATTGATCATGACGCCGATCAGCGCGGCAGCCGCGAGCGGCGTCAGGAGTCCCAGGGCCAGGCCGAGACCGCCGAGCAACTCCGACAGGCCCCCGATCACGGCGAACAGCTTTCCCGGGCGATAGCCCAGAGATTCGAAGGCCTTGCCGGTCGCGTTAAGGCCACCGCCTCCGAAGAGACCGAAGACTTTCTGTGCGCCGTGCGCGGCCATGAACAGGCCGAAGGTCAGCCGGAGGATCAGCAGGCCGCAGTCGGCCGCGGTCACCATCGGCCCGGTGGCGGTCGCCGTGGGCGCCGTGGCGCTGGGCTGCGCCCCCGGTTGTGTGGAATGAGGAGAACGGTTCAGGATGCGTTTGATCAGCATGGCAATGCTCCGGTCGGAGCGCCGAAACGGGCGTTTCCCCAGCTCGGGCGGATGCCGAGCAACCGGTGACGTGTGAGCGCGCGCCACTCGGCATCGCAGGGCACACACGCCTCACAAGCGATCCTTCCGGTGCGGACCGCGTTGCGCATCTGGGGCGGCTCGCCGCTGGGGGGCGCGACTGAGCGTTCCGGTGGGCCTGGCCCGCGCGCTCAGCGGGAGGCAGACCGATCTGGGCCGCCGCGTTCCGGTGGGCCTGGCTCGCGCTCTCAGCGGGAGGCAGACCGATCTGGGCCGCCGCCGATCTGGGCCGCCGCAGCGCAGACCGGCACCGTACCGGGGAGCGCTGAGTATGCCGGCGGGGCGGTTGGCGGCGGCGTCGGTGCGCCAGTCGGTGGAGACCGCTCTCCAGAGCACGCAGAGCACGCCGGGCCGTCGAGCGGGGCTTCCTGTGCCGCTTCCCGTCCGGGTGCCTGATCACGGCCCGCGGCCGGGAGGCGATCGGGGATTGCCGTCGGCTGCCGTGGCCGAAGTGGTGACGGCCCCCGCGCGTCGGCCGGCGCCGGTCGCACGTTGATGGTGAACGCCGCGTGACCGGTGCCCCCGTAGACGCTCTCCTGATGGTCATCTTCGCCACCGGGGCCGGACACCTGTGCTCCGCCGAGCCGGTGTGCGGTGGTCGTGCGCGTCGGTGACCATCGGCGCGCACGTCTTCGAGGAACACGTGATGACACTTCGTAACAAGAGACCCCTGGCGGCCGGCTCACGCCGTGCCGCGGTGGCGATGGCGGTGGCGCTGGCGCTCACCGGTGCCGTGAGCGGAGCGGGAACCGCCTTCGGCTCCGCCGACGGCCCGGCCACGGCCACGGCCGGGCACACGGCGCACCGCGACTGGCTGCCGGACACACCGCAGAACTGGCCGGTGGTGGTGGACCACACCCGTACGCCGGCCGAGACGGTCACCCGTGGTCTGCGGCACTACAGCGAGACCTATGACACCGTCGGCGGTCGCCAGCACATGCAGGTGCTCACGGCGGACCTGACCGATCCGAACCTCCGGGTCGGCATGGTGGAGGCCGGCGACACCCTCACCGATCCGGCGGACGAGACGCCGTCCTCGATGGCCCGTCGCACCGGCGCGGTGGCCGGGGTCAACGGCGACTACTTCGAGATCCACGCCAGTGGACGCCCGCTCGGCGGCATCGTCTCCAACGGGCACCTGCTGAAGAGCCCCAAGCCGGGCTTCGCCTCCCAGCTGGGCGTCAAGCCCGACGGGGCCATGGTGATGGGCCCGGAGACGTTCTCCGGCACCCTCACCGCCGGCTCCGCGACCCGCTCGCTCACCTCGGTGAACACGGTGAACGACGTGACGACCGGCGGTATCACCGAGGTCACTCCCGATCTCGGCGAGACCCCGGGCCTGGCCAAGCCGTCCACGCTGGTGCTCGGCCGGGCCACGGACGGCGGCTTCGTCGTCGACAGTGTGCAGACCGGCGTGACCACCGTGCCCAGGCTGACCGCCGGCCGGCTCGGCCTCCTCGGCGCCGGCGACGGCGGGCAGTGGCTCGTCGACAGCCTGCACACCGGGGACACGGTGGGCATCGCCACCCGCCTCTCCCCCGACAACGATGTCACCCAGCTGATCAGCGGTGTCGACACCCTGGTCAAGGACGGCAAGGTCTACCAGGACCCGACCGGCACCCCACCGAGCGGCGCCAACCCGGAGACGGCCGTCGGCATCACCAAGGACGGCAAGCACACCGTCGTCGTCGCCGTCGACGGCCACGGCGGCGCCGACACGGCCTTCGGCGTGACGCGCGATCAGGTGGCCGGCTACATGGTCGCCCACGGCGCCTGGACCGCGATGCTGTTCGACGGCGGCGGCTCCACCACCATGGTCAGCCGTGCTCCCGGCGCCGACCGGGCCGACGTCGTCAACACGCCGTCCGACCTGCCCGGCAACACCGAACGCCCGGTCGCCAACGGCATCTTCTTCTACTCCACCGCCAAGGACCCCGGACCGGCCGCCAAGGTCGTCGTCAACGGCGGGAAGACGCTCACCACCGTCGCCGGAGGCGCCGTCCCGCTGCCGGTGTACGCCGTCGACCGGTTCGCCAACCCGGCGGCCGGCCACGTCCGGGTCCGCGTCGAGCCCTCCGATCTCGCCACGTACGAGGACGGCGAGCTGACCCCGCGTCGCACCGGCACGGGCCGGATCATCGCCTCCGACGGTACGGCCTCCACCTCCGAGAAGCTGGAGGTCGTCGGCAAGCTCAAGACCCTCACCGTCTCGCCCGGCAAGGCCGACCTCGACAACGGCGCCACCCAGCAGCTGACTCTGTCGGCCACCGACAAGGACGGCGACCAGGTACGCA
The DNA here is from genome assembly GCF_055564375.1 of Streptomyces sp. NPDC029138. Classification (NCBI taxonomy): domain Bacteria; kingdom Bacillati; phylum Actinomycetota; class Actinomycetes; order Kitasatosporales; family Streptomycetaceae; genus Streptomyces; species Streptomyces sp. NPDC029138. The sequence continues at coordinate 80,711 of NZ_JBVHWM010000025.1, read as the reverse complement.
TCCCCGCCGAGGCGGCCACCTGGAAGGTGAGCCCGGCGGGCCTCGGCGGCGTCGACTCCCACGGCCTGTTCACCGCCGACGCCGACAATGGTGGGCTCGCCGAGGTGACCGCGACGGTCGCGGGCGCCACCGGCACCGCGTCGATCGCCGTCGGCAGCGTCCGCAAGGTCATCGATCCGATGACCAGCCTGGACGTCTGGCGGCTCAGCAACAACACCACCGGCAAGCCGGCCACCCTGGCCGCCGACCCGGGAGTCGTCCCGCCGGGCTCCGGCGAGTCGGGATCGCTGAGGCTGGACTACTCGATGCCGGCCGGGTCCGGCGTCAAGCAGCTGGTGCTCTCCCCCAAGACCACCCTGAAGACCGACACGAACAACGGCCAGGTCCCCACCGGCATCGGTGTGTGGATCAAGGGTGACGGCAACGGCATCGAACTCGCCGAGAAGTACATCGGCGTCAACGGTTCCTCGACCACGCTGTACCCGACGTATGTCACCTGGAAGGACTGGCACCTGGCGGTCGCTCAGCTCCCCGCCGGTATGCAGTTCCCGCTGACCATCAGCTTCATCGACTTCCTGGCGATCAGCCCGAGCACCCCCTACAGCGGCTCGCTCAACGTCGCGGGCCTCCAGGCGCTGTACTCGCCGCGGCCCGCCACAGCGCCCGCCTACCACGCCGTTCCGAAGAACCCCGAGTGGCTGTCGTTCGAGGAGGACTCCGCGGACTTCGCGAGACGCGGCACCACCCTCCTCACCGGCGACGACGCCCACCTGCTCGCCGCCGACCCCGGATCGGTGAGCAGCAACGTGATGGACTCCATCGCCAAGCGGCTGCCCACGCTCACCCCGCAGGCCCGGCCGGACGCCGCCCAGTTCCTCGGCGACATGGCCGACGACGGCAAGCTCGCGGACCTGCGGTTCGCCAAGGCCAAGATGGACGCCCTCGGCATTCCCGAGCGTGACATCGTCGGCAACCACGAGATCACCCAGGGCGCCGACGCCGAGAACGGCAACTACAGTGACACCTTCGGCGACACCCACTACGCCTACACGCAGGGCGCGGCGCGGCTGATCGTCACCGACAACTCGCACGGAAGCCTCGAGTCCTCGGACCCGTTCCAGGACCCGGAGGGTGCCCAGTACCCGTGGCTGGTACGGCAGTTGACGGACACCACCGCCAAGGACGTCCTGGTCATCACGCACATGCCCGCCTACGACCCGCACCCGGCCGCGAACAGCCAGTTCACGGACCGCTGGGAGGCCCGCATGTATCTGCGGCTGGTGCAGCGCTACCAGCAGACGCACCCCGAGCAGCACGTGATCACGATGTACGGTCACGCCCGGGGCTTCGCCGAGCAGATCCTCGATCCCGAGGGCCGGAGCGTGACCACCGCCGAGGGCGGCATCCCGCAGTTCACCTTCGCCGACCTCGGCATGCCGGCCTACGCCCCGGCCGACCAGGGCGGCATCTACCACTTCGGTCTGATCCGCATCGGTGACGACGGTGACCTTCAGTACACCGTCGAGCCCGCGCTCGCCTCGATCACGGTCCATGGCCCTAAGGACCCTGTCGCCAAGGGCGACCACATCGCCCTGACCGCGACGGGCGAGCAGGTCGGAGGCGACAACATCGCACCGCTCACGATCCCGATCGCGGACCCGGCCTCCCATGTCTGGACGTCGAGCGATCCCAAGGTCGCCACGGTGGATCCCGCCACCGGCGCCCTGACCGCCCACCGCCCCGGCACCGTCACCGTCTCGGTGACCGCCGGCGGTGTCACGGGTGGCACCGAGGTCGTCGTCCGGTGACGTGACCCACGGCTGGGGTGCCCGGGCGTTCTGGGCACCCCGGTCGCGCCAGTCCCGAGGCGCGGCGTACGCCCTCCGGGACACCGGCGCAGGCGGCGCGGGTCCGCCTCCACCGTCAACCGTCCGCAGGCGCGGGTGCGCTGTCGGGGGATCTTCTGGCTGCGGGGACCCTGACGGGTCGTACCGTGTGCCAGGCTGCCGCGTGGGCGCATGCCCTCGTTTCGTCCGAGCCGGCTTCAGCGCGGGAGGCAGCGATCTTGATCGGCGACGAAGGCCCTCTCGGCTGGGACACGATGGCCGCGGCCGGCGCCTACCGGGACCGTGACATGCGGCTGGCCGAGGAACTGGTCTTTCCCGCCGTGCTGCGGCGGCTCGCCGGCAGAGCACGCCCCGGCGGGCTGGCCCTGGACATCGGCTGCGGCACCGGCGCGGTCGCCGCGCGGCTCGCGGATGCCGGCGAGTGGGCGGTCCAGGGGCTCGACCCCTCGGCGGACATGCTGGCCATCGCCCGGGCCGACCGCCCACACCCTCGTATCTCCTACCGGCAGTTCGACGGCCGCAGCCTCGACTGGCTCGCCGACGACAGCGTGGACGCCGCCGTGTGCTGCCTGGTGTACTGCACCGATCCCGACGACAGCCGGCTGGCCGGCCTCACCGCGGAGGTCCGGCGCGTCCTGCGCCCCGGCGCCCCCTATCTCCTGGCCGACCTCAACCCGGCGGCGACCGGCGCGGCCTTCTCCACCCTGCGCCACGGCGAGCCGGGAGCCGTGTACGGCGACGGCGACACCGTCCCCACCCTGCTGCGCCTGCGCGACGGCAGCGTGATGACCAGCACGACGTACTACCGCTGCCTCGACGGGTACCGGTCCTTGCTCACCGGTGCCGGTTTTCCCTCCCCCACCGTGGACCTGCCCACGGTGCCTTTCGACGGCCCCTCCGAAGAGGCCCCGGCGGAGACGCGGATCGCGCCGTACATGATCCTGACGACTCGCGCCTGAGGCTGAGAGGTTCAGGAGTTCGGGGCATTCGAGGTCCCGGGGGCGGTGCGGCGTTCGGCCTCCGTGCGGCCGCCCCACACGCCGTACCGCTGGTCGGACGCGGCGGCGAAGCCGGCGCACGGAACGCGCACCGGGCAGTACCGGCAGATCTCCTGCGCTTTCTGCTCGCGCCGCCGCCGCGCGGAGCCCCGCTCACCGGGCGGTGAGAAGAACACCGAGCTGTCCATGCCCCGGCAGGCGGCCTCGGCCTGCCATTCCCACGTCCGCAGAAGCGGCTTGAGTTGCGTCGTCATCGGCTGGTCCTTCCTTTCGGCTGCGGTCTCATGCGGGGGGGGCGTGCGGCAGGTTCGTGGGGGCCGGATTCGTGCGTGCGGATTCGTCCGTGCGGATTCGTTCGGGTAGGCCGTGCCCGGGGTTCTTGCGGGGGTCAGCTCACCGCGTGGACGGCGTCGCGGATGAGCCGGGCCACGGCCGTGGGCCGCGAGAGGGTGACGGCGTGCGAGGCGCCGTCGATCTCGACCACCCGCGCCCCGGCCCGCGCGGCGCCGAAGCGCTCCGCATCCGGTGCGATCACCCGGTCCGCACCGGCCACCAAGGCCCACGAGGGCTTGGTCCGCCACGCGGCGGCGGTGGCCTTCTCCTCGAACGCGGTGACGGCCAGCGGATGTTGACAGGAGGCGAGCACCTGGGCGACCGGGGCGGAGACATCGGCGGCGAACACCGTCACGAACGCCTCTGCGCTGAGGGTGACCTCGACGGCCTCACCGCCACCGGGGGCGGGGTAGCTCCGGCGCCGGAGGTCGCCCGCCGGTCCGGTGGCCGGGAAACGGCCCTGCAACTCGCCCAGGCTCTCCCCCTCCTCCAGCACGTAGGCGGCGACGTAGACCAGGGCGACGACGTTGTCGGTGGTGCCGGCCACGGTGATCACAGCGCCGCCGTAGGAATGCCCGACCAGAACGACAGGGCCGTCGATCTGCGCCGCCACCGACGCGATGTGCGCGGCGTCGGCGGTGAGGCCGCGCAGCGGGTTCGGCGGAGCGACGACCGGGATGCCGTGGCTGTGCAGCTCGGCTACCACGCCGAACCAGATCGCCGTGTCAGTGAACGCTCCGTGGACCAGGACGACGGTGGGGGTGGGCATGGCGGGGGGGTTCCTTCCCGGTTCACGGGTGTGTCGGCGAGGGGGGCGGGCGCTGGTGTGCCCGGCGGCCTCGACGGCTTCGCACGGGTGGCCTCGGGGCAGTGGTCGGCTTCCGGGGCGCTCAGGCGTCGGAGGACGCGGTGGCCTGCCACTCCTTGGGCGTGATGCCGTAGGTCTGCCGGAAGAGGCGGCTGAAGTGGGAGGGGCTCGCGAAGCCCCAGCTGTGGGCGACGGCTGCCACGGTACGGCGCCGCCCGCGCAGCTCGGCACGGCAGGCGTCGAGTCTGCGCTGCCGTATCCAGGCGCTCACGGTGGTGCCGCCGGACTGGAAGAGCTTGTGCAGGTAGCGCACCGAGATGTGATGTGCCCGGGCGATCGACTCGGGTGCCAGGTCCGGGTCCATGAGGTTGTCCTGGATGTGCCGCTGAATCCGCGTCAGCATGTCGTGGCTCGCGGGGGCCGAGCGGGGCCCGTGCGTCTGAAGGACCTCCCCGACGAGGAGGGCCACGAGATCGGCCGTGTTGAGTGCGAGGCGCCGGCCGCCGGTCAGGCGCTGGTGGCGTGGCGTTCTGGCCAGGGCGGTCAGGAACTGCGACACCAGCGACGCCAGACCGCTCTGGCCGCTGAGACGGGTGTGCGAGACCCCGCGCAGGTCGGCCGCCGACGCGTCCAGCAGGCACAGGGGAATCCGGAAGAGGGCCAGGTTCTCGCCGTGGGAAAGGAGGTCGGGGCGGAAGGCGGCGCCGATGACGAGGTCACCGGGCTCCAACCGCAGAAGGGAATCGTGGTGGAACAACACCGTCTCGTCGGAGACGTTGACGGCCAGATAAAGGTGGTCGTCGTCGCCGACGGTCGGCCAGGGCAGGTTGATGAAAGGGCCTGAATCATTTCCCGGAGCCGCACTGGACGGCTCTTTCTCGGGGGTTTCGGGCATGGCAGGGGTGATCGACCGGGTCACATCGGGCTCCCGTCGTTTCCTTATCATTGTTCAGTTCTTCGGAGAAGAAGGCGGATTCAGACGTTCACGTCCGCGTGATCCACTGGATCCGGCTGCTCGGAGAGGAATGCGCCGACGACGTCGTTGAAGGCCGGCGGATTCTCCAGGAAGGGAAAGTGCGAGGCGGCCACCGTGGTCGGGAAGACATGGAGCCGCGCGCCCGGGATCCGCTGGGCGACGAACTGCTGCGACCGCGGCTGGACATGGCTGCCGTCGCATCCGATGACCAGCGTCGGCACATCGATACGGGGCAGCACGTCCCGCCAGTCCTGGGCACAGTGGTCGAAGAGCAGGGGCACTCCCGCGTGAGCGGGGGTGGCGCTGATCTGCTCGGCCACGAAGGAGAGAATCCCGGGGTCGGGGTCGCCGGAGAACATGCCGCGAACGAACGCGTATCGCGCCTGCTCACCGTCCGGACCGGCAAGCTCCGCGCCGAGCGCGACAAGACCGGCCACATCGAAGATGGCACCCGACTGCTGTTGCTCCTCGACCGACATCCACGGGACCGCGGCGACGGCCGCGGGCTGGTCCACGGCGACGAGCCGCCGGATACGACCGGTGCCGTACTGGTCGATGAAGCTCCACCACACCGAGGCCCCCATCGACCAGCCCAGCGCGTCGAACCGGTCGAAGCCCAAGTGGTCCACGAGGTTCGTCACATCGGCCGCGAAACGCGCGATGCGATAACCTTGGTACGGCTTGTCGGACACCCCGTGCCCCCGGAAATCCAGGGTGACGACGCGGCGGGTGGGCGAAAGCCCCGTCACCTGATGACGGAACATCTCCTGCGTCTGTCCCCAGCCGTGCAGCATGACAAGGGGGAATCCCTCTCCCCCGCTGTCCCGGTACACCAGACGTACTCCGTCGCTGGTCGTCAGCTGGCCCACGGCCCCCACGTCGATTCCTCCTCGCACTCCGCCGCTGCGGCATACCGAAATTCTGTGCCACCCGACACCTCGCGCACCACCGCGCTCCGTAGTGATCGACCGGCGAAATCTTCGTCATTCTGTAGGGGGCTGGTGCCGCACCCCGGCGCCGCGTAGTAATCGGCCGGCGCGTATTTCGTCACTCTGTAGGGCGGGCCCGATTCCGCCCACCGGCACCGCCGCCGTCCCACGCCCTCATGCGCCGGGCGGCGACCCGGTCATACGGCGAGCTGGGCGTCGGTCTCCGACTGAAGCAGTTCAAGGGTGCGCAGGCCCAGGTGCAGGACCAGACGGTCGCCGCCGCTGTCCAGGTCGAGGCCGGTGATCTCCTGGATCTGACGCAGCCGGTAGTAGAGCGAGGTGCGGTGGATGCGCAGGGCTTCCGCCGTGCGCGGGATGGAACCCGCGTGTTCGAGGAAACAGCGCAGTGTCTCCTCCAGGCGCTGGCCGCCGGGGCTGTCCAGCAACAGGCGCAGCGGCGTGGGCAGCAGTGACGGGGCCAGGGCGTGCTCGGGTACCTGGAGGAGTACGGCGAGTTCGCCCAGCGATTCCCAGGCGCCGACGCCCTTGAGGTGGGGCAGGCGGCGCGCGGCGCGGGCCGCGACCAGGGCCTGCGCGTGCGAGGTCCAGGCGTCGGCCAGACCGTCGTGGGTGCCGCCGATGCCGAGTACGGGGGCCGCGGAGGCGTCCAGGTAGGCGGCGAGGGCCTCCCGGACGGCCGTGGCCTGGTCCCCCAGTTCCTGTGCCGTCAGCGGCCGGGCCGAGACCTGGAGGAGGGCCGCGCCGTCCGGCGTGGCGGCCATGACGCCGTCCGCCGCGCGGGTGCGCACGAACTGTTCCAGGGACGCGCGCAGCGCGATCTCCACCTGCCCCGGCGGCTCCACCGAGCGCGAGACCTGCACGACGCTCACCACCGCGTGCGGGGCGTCGGGCAGTACGCCGCTGTCCAGGATCTGCCGACGCGCCGCGGCGCGGGCCGCCTCACCGGTGCCGAAGAGGGAGCGCAGCGTCTCGTGCAGGTCCGACTCGCCTACGGAGGCGGCGAGTTGGTCCGCGCGGAGCTGGGCGGTGAGGGCCGGCACCGCGCCCGCGATCGTGCCGGTCTCCTCGCGGGTCAGCGTTCCCTCCGGCGCGACGACCATCAGCAGGCCGAGCAGTTCGCCGCGCTCGCGCAGCGGAACGCAGTAGCGGGTGAGCAGCCCCAGATCGTCCCGACCCTCGACGAAGCCGGGCTTCTGCCAGCCGGCCACGCCCTGGTCGAGGACGTACCGGATGATCTCGTCGTCGGCCCGGCCCCGCAGCAGGCTGCGTATGCGGACCGGGTCCTCGTCGCCGAAGTGCTGGCTGGAGCAGATCAGCCGTACCAGGGGGTCGTCGACGACCACAGAGCGTTGCAGCCGTTCCGCGAGTTCCTCGATCAGTTCTTGCAGCGCGTCACTGCCCACCCGCACTCGCTGTCGCCGCTCGGCCATGGCGTCTCCCTCCCTCTGACGCGGCCTTTCTACAAGCCGTGAAAGGGGCGGTACAAATCTTCGACAAGGTGCGGACGGCCCTGCCGGACGCCGTAAAACCTGTCAGATCGAGGTAGTACGGCGGCGGACAACCCCGTCGGCGGCCCGCCGGGGCGGGAAAACGCCGGGCGATTGCCTCACAGCGCACCGCCGCTGGTCCCTGGGCGCACAGAAGGGCTGCCGCTCTTGCTGTGGCGCGTCTGCCGGTACCCGCGCAGGAGTGCACTCACAGCACAATGCCGGTGCACTCGGAGAACACCGGGTCGCACGCGTCGAAGGCCGTCCGGGCACCGCGATCCAGGGACGGCGCGGACAACCGGGACGACCCCGAACGAAGGGGCGGCCCCGGTCGGCTGCGGGAGTGATGCGCTCTGGTCAGCAGGTGCGGCCCACGTAGTGGGCGCCCTGGATCTTGGTGGCGGAGCCAAGCCAGGTCCTGCCCGGGGCCACGCACCGCTCGTAGTCGGGCGCCAAGGCCACCTCGACCTTGATCACCACGTGGGAGCCGTCGGAGGTGCAGTGGTTGTAGTAGGCGTCGGAGCCGGTCTCGTAGAAGCCGCACGGATCGGCGGCCGCCTGGGTCGCGGTGGCGGTGCCGGCGCCCAGGAAGGCGAACGCGAGGGTGAAGGAACCGAGGGTACTGGTCAGCAGACGACGGACACGCACGACGAACTCCTCGTGGGATGCGGGAGGGCGGAAGGTGTGCCGCCCGGGACGGCTGGGCCGCTCGGTCGGGCACGCGCCCATGGTCACGGATCGCGGCGGCCGGATACGCCGGCTGCCTCCCGAATTCACCTGCCGAATCATTTCCTCGGTACGCCATTCGGGTCACCGTCTGGACGCGCGCCCGGAACCGCCGTAGGCCAACGGAAGTTGCGGCGCCCTTCTTCACGCCGTGGGTGGCCGGCCGATCGACTCCAGTGCCGCCGTCACCGTCTTCTTCAGCGCCTGGGCGTCGGCGCCCGCGCGGGAGCGCAGGTTCACGCCGTAGGCGAGCAAGGCCAGCAGGTCGGCCGCGGCTGCCGGATCGGCGCCTGCGGCGAGCTGCCCTTCGGCCTCGGCCGTGACGAGCGCCGCGTGCATCGCGTCCCGCAGCTCGTGGTGGTGCCGGTCGAGGAGGGCGCGGACGTCGGGGTCGCCGTTCTCGGCGCCGGCATGGGCGTTGGAGACCATGCAGCCCCAGCGGGCGTACTCGCCCGAACACCGCGCCTTGATCAGGCCGTCGAAGAAGTCCGCGACGGCGGGCAGTCCACGGTCGTCCTGGGCGAGCCGACGGAACGTGGGCCGGGAGCGCCGCTCCAGATAGCGGCGCAGCGCGGCGAGATACAGCTCCTGCTTGCCGCCGAAGGTGGCGTACAGGCTGGAGCGGTTCAGACCGGTCGCGGTCACGATGTCCTGGATCCCGGTCGTGGCCACGCCCTGCTTCCAGAACAGCCGCACCACCGTGTCCAAAGCCCCGTCCGGATCGAAGTGCTTGACGTCCGGCATGTCTCACCCCGCCATCTTGAAACGCTCGTTCCAAGGGTGACACTATCTTGGAACGAGCGTTTCGAGAAATGTGGCCGGGCGCCGTGCCCTGTGCCCGCCGTCGGCCCCAGGCCGTCCAACGGGAGGAAGACACACCATGACCAGCCTCAACGTCGAACTACACGCCTTCTACGAGGCCCGCCAGCAGCAGATCCCCGCCGAGGTACGGGAGGTCATGCGCCGGGCGAGCCAGGAGCTGGCCGACTCCGGGCAGGCCGGCCGTGCCCTGACGGTCGGCGACCGGGCCCCTCGCTTCCGTCTGCCCTCCGCGACCGGCCGGACGGTGGCCCTGGACGAACTGCTCGCCACGGGCCCCGTGGTCCTGACCTTCTACCGCGGCGCCTGGTGCCCGTACTGCAACATCGCCCTCCGCGCCCTCCAGCAGCACCACACCGACATCACCGCCCGGGGCGCCCGGCTCGTCGCCGTCTCCCCGCAGATCCCCGACGAGTCCCTGAGCCTCGCCGAGAAGCACGACCTCGCCTTCGACGTCCTCAGCGACATCGGCTCCGACACCGCGAAGCAGTACGGCCTCGCCTTCGACCTTCCCGACGATCTCGCCGCCGTGTACGACAGGCTCGGCTTCGACCTCCAGCGCGTCAACGACGGCCACCCGCGCACCCTGCCGCTGCCGGCGACGTATGTGATCGACCGGGCGGGCACGATCCGCTGGGCCTTCGTGAACACCGACTACACCACCCGCGCCGAGCCGACCGACATCATCACAGCCCTCGACGCGCTGGACCGACGCCTGACGCCCGGCGACTGACATGGGGTGCGGGGCCGGGCGGCCGGTCACCGCCTCAGCGTGTAGAAGTGCATCGGCGAGTTCGGTTTGAAGCCGATGCGGGGATACACCGGGGCTCCCGCCGCGGTCGCGTGCAGGGTGGCGCGGGTCAGGCCGGTGGCCCGGGAGGCCTCGTACAGGGCCTTGCGCGTCACCGCCTCTCCGTAGCCTCTGCGCTGCCAGTCCGGGGAGGTGGCGACGAGCACGACGAACAGACGGCCGTCCGCTTCCACCGTTCCGGCGCACGCCACCGGGACACCGTCCCGCAGCGCCAGGTAGGCATACACCTGGTTCTTCCACAGCACCGATCCGAGGAGCCCGTCGCGGCCGTCCTCCAGCGGGAAGCCGTACGCGTGTGAGTTCAGGTCCGCGTACGCCTCCAGGTGTGCGTCGGTGGTCACGCGTACGAACGTCAGGTCCGGGTGGGAGGGCTCGGGGATCGGGAGGAGGTCGCCCGCCATTCCGGTGCCGGGGAAGGCGTACTCGAGGCCCGCCCGCTCGGCCGCTGTCCGCACTCCCGCGCGCGCCTCCTCGCTGAGAAGGTCCTCGAAGAGCCACAGGAATCCGGGCTGCCGCTTCGCGCGCATGATGTCCGCCGCCTGGCTCAGGCGTTCCTCGACCAGTGCCGTGTCCGCGTCCACGTCCGTCAAGGTGACGCAGTTCCAGAAGGAGAACCGGCAGTCCGCCCAGCGGACGGCGATGCCCGGCAGGTCCCGCACATCGGCATCCGTGGCGCGGTCGAGCACCATGGCGCGCCAGACCACGGCGAGCTGCTCCATCGATTCGATCGACTCCGAGCGGTCCTTACGCTCCGTCACATGACCCCCCTGTAGTGGAGTTGCTGAAGCCTATCCAGTCCTGCGCGGCGACGGTTCCTACAAGTGCTTAACTCGCCGGGGCAGTAAGGGACTTTCTTGACGTCACCTCTTGACGGGACTGGTCCAGACCTTTAGGTTCACCGGCCAGCAGCATCTAGGCATACGACCAGCATGCACGTACATGAACACCTTCGTTCATGCCCGGCCCTTCCCGGGCCCGGCCGAGAAGGGAGCATCGGATGCAACAGGTGAGAACTGGCGCGGCGCGCCTCCCCATGTGGCTGGCATTCCTCCTCGCGGCGCTGGTCAGCCTGACAGCGCAGCCACCCGCCCAGGCCGCGGCAGCCGCGGAGCCGTTCCGCGTACTCGCGTTGTACAACGGCACGTGGGACGCCGCACACATCAGCTTCGTCCGCGAAGCCAACCAATGGTTCCCCCAGCAGGCGGCCGCGAACGGCTTCACCTACACCGCCAGCAACAACTGGGATCTCCTCGCGAACGGCGGCGTCAACAACTACCAGGTGGTCCTCTTCCTCGACGACCTGCCGCAGTCGGCCGCCCAACGGGCAGGCTTCGAGCAGTACATGCGCAACGGCGGCGCCTGGATGGGCTTCCACGTCTCCGCCTTCACCACCGACGCGCAGAGCTGGCCGTGGTACCACAACCAGTTCCTGGGCAGCGGGAACTTCCGCTCGAACACCTGGGGTCCGACCACGGCCGTCCTGCGCGTGGAGGACCGTACGCACCCCTCGACGCAGAACCTGCCCGCCACCTTCACCTCGTCCGTGAGTGAGTGGTACAGCTGGTCCAACGACCTGCGCCAGAATCCCGACATCAAGATCCTGGCCTCCGTCGACCCCAGCAGCTTCCCGCTCGGCACCGATCCCAACCAGACCTGGTACAGCGGCTATTACCCGATTCTGTGGACGAACACCAAGTACAAGATGCTGTACGCGAACTTCGGCCACAACGCGATGAACTACGACACCAACACGGCCCTGTCCTCCACCTTCGCCAGCGCCACGCAGAACCAGTTCGTCCTGGACGGGCTGAAGTGGCTGGGCGGAGCGGCATCGTCCCAGCCGCCCGCGGACGGCATCTCCGAGACCGCCTGGTACGCGCTGCGCAACGTCGGAAACGGGACGTGTGTCGACGCCCGTGCCGCCGCCACCGCCAACGGGACGGCCGTTCAGCAGTACACCTGCAACTCCACCACGGCACAGCAGTTCCAGTTCCGGTCCACCGACAGCGGATACACACGCATCGCCGCTCGCGGCAATCCGCAGCAGGTCATCGACGTCGTCGACCGCTCCACCGCCGACAACGCACCCTTGCAGCTGTGGTCCTACGGAGGCGGCACCAACCAGCAGTGGCTGCCGGTGAAAGAGGCCGCCGGGCGGTACCACTTCACCGCCCGGCACAGCGGAAAGTGCCTGACCGCGTCCAGCACGGCAACCGACAGCGTCCAGCTCACGCAGCGGACGTGTGACGGCTCCGGCGCCCAGAGCTTCCAACTCGCCGCCCAGCCCTGACCCCTTGACCTTCTGGCCGCCCGGTCCTGCCCCCTTGGCCGGAAGCCGCCGCCCCGGTGCCGGGTCCGCCGCGCAGCCGCGCACACGGCACCGGGGCGGCAGGGGCATCCGTGCGGCATCTGACGACGCCGGAGTCGCAGCGGGCGAGGGCGGCGCGTGGAGGCCGGTCGGCGTGACACGTGACCGTGTCGGGTGTCCGCTCCAACTGCCGTTCTCCGTCCGGCGCGAGGCACGTCAGGCGCCCGAGTAGGATGATCGAACACCTGGCCTGAACCGCTCACCCGCGCAACGGAGCTGCTATGACGACCGACTCACCGGCGCCCCTGGAGATCGACACCAGCAAGGCGCATCCCGCGCGGGTCTACGACTGGCTGTTGGGCGGCAAGGACAACTACCCGGTCGACGAGGCCGTGGGAGAGCGGCTGCCGGCGGAGGCGCGGGACGCGGCACGGCAGAACCGTCAGTTCATGCACCGAGCCGCCGCGTGGCTCGCCGCGCAGGGGATCGACCAGTTCCTGGACGTCGGCACGGGCATCCCCACCCCGCCCAACCTCCATCAGATCGTCCAGGAGATCGTGCCGTCGGCGAAGGTCGTCTACACCGACTACGACCCGATCGTCCTGCGCCACGCCGAGGCCCTGCTGATCAGCAGCGACGAGGGCGTCACCGACTACATACAGGCCGATGTGCGCCAGCCGGACTCCATCGTCCTGCACGCCCGCCGTGTCCTCGACTTCGACCGGCCGATCGCGCTGTCGCTGATCGCGCTGATGCACTTCGTCACCGATGAGCAGGACGCCCACGGAATCGTCCGCAACCTGGTCGCCACGCTGCCCTCGGGCAGTTACCTCGTGCTGTCGCACGCCGCGTCCGACCTCTACCCGGAACTCGCCGCGCAGGTCACCGCCGAGTACGCCAAGGGCGGCATCCAGCTCGGTTTCCGGTCGCGTCCGGAGGTGGAGCGCTTCTTCGACGGCCTGGACCTCGTGCCGCCCGGCCTGGTGACCGCCACGGAGTGGGGCGTGTCGGCTACGGGCACGGCGCCCGAGGGCAGCGGGATCTACGCGGCGGTGGCCCGCGTTCCGTAACCCCGCTTCGTCTCCGGCGGCGCCACCCCGCCGCGTCGATTTGCCTTCGAGTGCGCTCCGGCCGCCACACTGATCGCGACGAGAAGACCGGCATCCGTGCCAGGAAAGAACGGCGGCAGCAGATGGCAACGACGCGCGGGACGGGGCATCCCCTGCCGTACGACACCTACCGTGAGGCGATCGAGCGGGAGACCCGTCGGTTCGCCGAGGCGGTGCGGGGCGCCGACCCCGCGAGCGCGGTGCCCTCCTGCCCCGACTGGACGCTGGCCGATCTCACCCGGCACGTGGGAGCGTTGCAGCGCTGGTTCGGCACGCTGTTGACCCAGCGGGTGCAGGAGCCTCCGCGCAGCCGTGACGTGGAGCTGGGGCTGCCGGAGGACCCGCGGGACTACGCCGACTGGGTGGCGGCCGGGGTGCCCGAGGTGGCGGCTGTACTGCGGGACACGGACCCCGACGCGCCGATGTGGGCGTGGGGCGAGGACCAGCACGCGCGGTTCTGGGCCCGACGGATGCTCTGCGAGACGCTGGTGCACCGCGTGGACGCGGAACGCGCCGTCGGCCGGGAGCCGGACCTCGACCCCGTGCTGGCGGCGGACGGCGTGGACGAGTTCCTCGTCAACCTGCCCTACGCGGGGCTCTTCGCTCCCGGTGTCACGAAGCTGCGCGGCGACGGCGAGATCATCGCGTTCCGGTGCACCGGCTCCGGCGGCGCGGCCGGCGAGGAGTGGCGGGTGCGGCTGGACGCGGACGGCTTCCGGCTGCTGCCGCTCACCGGCGGCGACGCGGAGTCCGAGCCGGACACGGTGGCGGTGCGCGGGGAGGCGGCGGACCTTCTGCTGCTGCTCTACGGGCGGCGGTCGTACCAGGAGCCCGTCCTCGACGTCTCGGGAGACGTCACGGTCCTCGATCGCTGGTCCGCGCACACGGCCTTCTGATCCGGTGGCGGGGCGGGGCACTGCGCGCCGTACTCATCCGGGCGGTGACGGAAGCGCTACGAGCGGTGCGTCGGCCGGGAGACAGACGGCGAGCGCCGCGATGTCGTCCTGAAGACGGTCGCCGCTGTAGGCCAGCAGGTCGTGGCGGAGCCGTTCCAGAAGCTCCCGGGGCGGCAGGGAGGACCAGGAACGAAGGCGCTCGAGCAGGGGGTAGAAGGAGCCGGCCCCGTCGCGCGTCTCCGTGATGCCGTCCGTGTACAGCAGGAGCTGGTCACCGGGCCGGAAGGAGTAGGCGTCGACGTGGTACGGCTCCCCCAGCAGCACACCGAGGTTCAGGGGCGGCGCCGACCGTCCCCGGTCCAGTTCGCACACCTCGCCGGAGCGGATGCGGACCGGGGGCGGATGGCCGCAGTTGACGACCCGGATCAGCGGCTCGCCGAGAGGGATCTCTGCGAAGACGGCGGTGACGAACCGTTCGCCCACCTCGCTGCCGCCCAGCAGCACGGCCCTGCGGTTCATGCTCGTCTCCACCCGGTCGGCCAGCGCGGGCAGAGCGGGTTCGTCATGTGCCGCCTCGCGGAACGCGCCGAGCAGGGCCCCGGCGGTCTCCACCGCGAGCAGCCCCTTGCCCCGGACGTCGCCGATGAGCAGCCGGACGCCGTACCGGGTGGGGACGGCCTCGTACAGATCGCCGCCGATGCGTGCCTCCGCGGCGGCGGACCGGTAGAGACTCTCCAGGTGGAGGCTGCCGATCCGGTGCGGAACCGGTCGGAGCAGGACCCGCTGGGCGATGTCGGCCACGAAGCGTACGTCGGCCAGCGTGCGTTCACGGCGGACGCGGTGCGCGGCCAGGATCATGCCGAGGACGCCGACCAGGCCGGTGCAGATGTAGGAGGCCACGTAGTGGCGGTCCCACAGGTAGCCGACCTCGCGGCCCGCGCAGCACGGGGTGCCGGCCAGCACTCCTTCCAGCACGACGGCGAACACGGTGGCGCCGCCGACGACGACCGGGCCGTGGGCGAAGGCCGCCACGAGCGGCAGGGCGATCAGTACGAAGCTCACCGGCCACTCCACCGGTGTCGCGGGTTCCAGCAGCAGAAGGGCCGCGACGTACAGGGCCGGTAGCCATCGCATCCATGCCGGAGGGGCCGGCAACCGCGTCCGCGCACCGGCTCCGTCCTCCGGCTCCCGACCGGTATGTCCAGCCTTCGGCATACGTGGTCTGCGCACACGGACTCCTGTCACAGGAACTCGACAAGACTTCCAGCCTGGTGCGCGGGGGCGCGGCGCGCCGTGATTGCTCCACTCAACGGCATGTTCCGTCAGGGGGATTGACTCCATGGGCATGCGTTGGTTCAGTGGCTCAGCCACTGAACCACTCACCGCATCACCACTGTGTCGTTGGAGGCCGGAGTGGAAGCACTGCCACGCGAGACGATCGTCGACGTACTGGAGAGGAAGCTGCGCGAGGACATCCTCGCCGGGCGCCACCCGGCCGGGAGCTATCTGCCGCCCGAGCGGGAACTCGCCGACGGGTTCGGAGTCACCCGCACCACCCTCAAGCACGCCTTCGGCCGGCTGGTGCAGACCGGGCTCCTGGAGACGCGCCATGGGGTGGGGACGCGCGTACGGGACTTCCTGCGCCTGGGCGGAGCCGATCTGCTGCCCATGCTCGTGCGCCACAACTCCGACTGGATCGGTGAGATCTTCGAGGTCCGCCGCAGTATCGGCGCGTTGATCGCGGAACGTGCCGGGGCCCGCGCCACGGCGGCGGACGTCACCGAGCTGCGCCGGCTGCTGGCGGCCGTCGCGGACGCGGGCGGTGGCGACCCGGCGCAGCTGGCGGACGCCGAGGTGCACCGGGCACTGGCCCGGGCCACCGGCAACCGCGTGTACGTGCTGCTGACCAACACCCTGTTCAACGCGTACCTGCCGGTGCGCGCCGCGCTGGCCGGACCGTTCGAGGACGCGCGGGCCGCGCACGACCGCCTGGCGCCGGTCGTCGACGCCGTGGCGGCCGGCGACCCGGAAGCGGCGCGCATCGCCGCCGGACACTACCTGTCGGCGACGGAGCGCATCATGCTCGAAGGGCTCGCGCGCTCCGGCGGGCACCGAGGGGATGCCTCGTGACCCCGCGCGGAACGACGTTCCGGGAGACGATGCTGGGCCGGGTCCGCCTGGCCGACGACGCGGCCGACCGCCCGGTGCGGCTGGACCTGCTGGCCCGTGCCGACAGCCTGATGCTGCCCCACCGCACGACCCCGGCACGGCTGACCGGACGGATCCGGATAGCGGGGCGGACCGACGACCCGGCCGCCGAGGGCGAGTTGGAGATCTCGCCGCTGGCGCGCCGCAGAATCCGCTACCGGCTCGGTTTCGACCTGGAGGGCCGGCGGCTGCTGCTGGACGGCTGGAAGTCGGTCTCGTTCAGGCGTCCCCTGTCCTCGATGACCGTCCTGCCGTACACGCTCTACGAGGACGGCGCACGCGTCGGCGAGGGCACCCTGCGCTTCCCCCTCGCCACCGGTCTGCTGCCCTTCCTCGCCGGCTTCCGGTTCCCCCGGGCGGCCGAGCCCGCCGCCGACCGGTACCTGGAACCGCGCTGGGACGGCGCACCGGGGCGGACGGAGGTCTGGTACACGACGCTGACCGATCCGGCGACCGGCAGTGGTGTCTGGCTGCATCACGAACTCGTCGCGCCACGCGACGGCGGCCCCGCCTACGCCCACGGCTGGGTCGCCGTGTTCCCCAAGGAGGGCCCGGCGGAGCACGCCCGTTTCGGACCGGTGCCCTGGACGGGGCGGAGGGATGACCGGATGGGGCGGAGGGATGACCGGACGGGGTGGAAGGACGGCAGAACGGGCGAGAAGGACGGTCGGACGGGGCGGAGGGACGGCCGGGTGGGCCAGAAGGGCAGCCGGGTGGGCCAGACGGACGGCCGGACGGGGTGGAACGACGACTGGGCGGGCCGGGCGGACGGATTCACCGCCGGGGACGTCGGTGCCGTACCCGGCCGTCTTACCGGCTCGGCCGGGCCGTTCGCCTGGGCGCTCACCGAGGAATTCGAGGGCCCGCCGCTGCACACCTTTCCGCGCTGGTCCTGGCGGCACCCCTGGCTGCCGGCCACGCACCTGCTGCCCGCCGCCCGTGCCCGCTACAGCGGAACCGTCCGCCGGGGCACCCACGAGCTACGGCTCACCGACGCGCCCGGCGCGAGCGCCCGCATCTTCGGCCACGGCAACGCCCGCCGCTGGGCCTGGCTCCACGCCGACCTCGGAGGCGGTGACGTCCTGGAGATCGTCGCCGCCGTGTCGATGCGGCGCGGGCTCGACCGGCTGCCGCCTCTCGTGTTCCTGCGCCTGTACCGGAACGGCCGCACCTGGCCCCGGCGGGTCGAGCGGACCGCCGTGGGGTGGGCGGGCATCGGCCGGTTCCGCGCGGACATCGGTCTGCCGCGCTGGCGGGTCGAGGGCCGAGCGGGCCTGCGGCGCATCCGGGTGACGGTGACCCAGCCGCCGGAGGCAACGCTCGCCCTCGACTACACCGACCCGGACGGTTCCGCCGCGCTGTGCCGCAACAGCGAACGGGCGGACGCGGAGGTGCGCGTGGAGCGCTGGTGGGGCCGCTGGCGGCCGGAGGCGGCATGGCGGCTGACGGGCACCGCGCACGCGGAGGTCGGGAGCCGATGAGTGGAACTTCTCCGGCTCTGACGGGACTCGTGGCCGCGGTTCTCGCCGACGACGGCACGGCCGAGTGGACCAGGGCCGTGCCCCGGCGCGTCGCGGCCCTGCTCGACGTCATGCCGGCACCGGTACGTGCGGCGGTGCGCGGCGCGGCCCTGGCGATCGACGCCTACGCCGTCGCCCGCACGGGCCGGCGGCTGTCCGCGCTCGACGCGGAGGAACGAGAGCACGTCATCGCGTCGCTCGCCGCACGCCCGGCCCTGCTGCCGCTGCTGGACGCGGTCAAGGTACCGCTCCTGCTGGCCGCCGGCACCGAACGGATGCTGCACCACGGCGGCACGCCTGCGGTGCCCGCACCCGAGGAACCGCCGCGCGGCTCCACGGCTTCGAGCCCCAGGCCCTCGGTCCCCACGCCTTCGGGCCCGACGGCTTCGGGTCCCACGGCTTCGGGTCCCACGGCTTCGGGTCCCACGCCCTCTGGCCCAACGCCCTCGGACCCCACGGCTTCGGGTCCCACGCCCTCTGGCCCCACACCCGCGGACCCCACGGCTTCGGACCCCACACCCACGGGCCCCGCACCCTCCGGCCCCACACCTTCGGACCCCACGCCCACGCCCCCCACGCCCACGCGCCCCACAGCTTCAGACCCCACGCCCACAGCCCCCACGCCCACGCGCCCCACAGCTTCAGACCCCACGCCCACGCCCTCGAACCCTCCGCCCACGCCCCCCACGCCCACCGTCCCCACAGCTTCAATATCCGCCCCCGAAGACCCCCCGCTCGACTGCACGCCCTCCTCCGACTGGCCCGCGCGGTCCACTGCCGACGCGGTCGTCGTGGGATCGGGCGCGGGCGGCGCGATGGCCGCGCGGACGCTCGCCGCGGCCGGGATGCGCGTGGTCGTCCTGGAAGAGGGCGAGCACCACTCCACCGCGTCGTTCGGCCGGCGGGCGCCGCTCGACCGCTTCATGAGCCTGTACCGGGACGGCGGCGCGACCGTCGCCGTGGGGAATCCGCCACTGGTCCTGCCCGTGGGGCGGGCGGTCGGCGGTACCACCGTCGTCAACTCCGGCACGTGCTACCGCACGCCGGAACAGGTCGTCGCCCGTTGGCTGAGCAACCACGGGTTCGCCGCCGCCGAGGGCTTCGACACGCGTCTGGACGAGGTCGAACGCGTTCTGCGCGTGGCGCCGCAGCCGCTGGACGTCATCGGCGCCAACGGGCGGCTCGCCCTGGCCGGGGCCGGGGAACTCGGCTGGACCGCCGCGCCCCTGCGGCGCAACGCCCCGGGCTGCCGGGGCTCCTGCCAGTGTGTCGTCGGCTGCCCCACCGGTGCCAAGCAGAGCGTCCAGCTGTCCGTGCTCCCCGAGGCGTGCGCGGCCGGCGCCCGCATCGTGACGGGCGCGCGGGTACGGCGCATCCTCACCGACCGCGACGGGCCGGACGGTCCACGGGCCGCCGGGGTGCTGGTCCACCGCCCCGACGGCAGCGAGCTGGAGATCCTCAGCCCCTTGGTCGTGGTCGCAGCCGGGGCCCTCCACACCCCGCCGCTGCTGCGCCGCTCCGGCCTGGGCGGGCACCCCCGGCTGGGCCGCAACCTCAGCGTGCACCCCGCGATCAGCGTCGCGGGCCGCTTCGACCATCCGGTCACCGCCTGGCAGGGCGTCCTCCAGAGCGTCGGCGTGGACCAGCTGCGGGCCGACGGCATCCTGATCGAGGCGACCGCGGCGCCCCCGGGCATGAGTTCCTTCGTGCTGCCGGGGATCGGCCGCGAACTGCGACAGGAACTCGAACAGACGGAACGGCTGGCCACGCTCGGCGCCATGATCGCCGACCGTCCCTCGGGCCGTGTCCTCGGCCGCGACCGCCCCCTGCCGCGCTACGACCTCGCGGCGCGCGACGCGGGCCGGTTGCTGCGGGCCCAACGGGCCATGGGGCGTCTGCTGTTCGCCGCCGGCGCCGAGGAGGTGCTGACGGGCGTCCCCCGGGCCCCGCGCGCCCGCACCCGTGCCCAGCTAGAGGCCCTGCTCGCCCCGGTGAGCGCGCGCGACCTGCACCTCTCCGCGTTCCACCCCACCGGTACGGCGGCGGCCGGCGCCGACCCCGAGCGGTCACCGGCCGACCCGGAGGGGCGGTTGCGCGGCGTACACGGCGTCCTGATCGCCGACGGCTCCGTCCTGCCGAGCTGTCCGGAGGTGAACCCCCAGCTGAGCATCATGGCCGCGGCCCTGGCCGTCACCCGGCGTCACGTGACACGGGCCGGGTGACGGTCCACGGCAGACGGGAGGCGTCCGACGCGCGAGTCCCCGGTGTCCGCAGGACCTGCCTGACCAGGCCCGGCAGGCTGTGAAACTGGCCGGCACCTCCGCCGCCGCGCCGGACGCCGCCCCTGACATGCCCCCACCTCCACCCATCGGCGCACACACCGCCTGACACGCCCTTCCACCCATCGGCGCACACACCGGTCGCCGATCACGCGGCCGCAGTGCTAGAAAAGGGAGATGAGCGGACGTTCCCGCTGGCCATGGGCGAGCGCGGCGCCGCCGCCCGGCGCACGGGGGTCATCCGATCCGTCCCGTCGCCGCAGGCTCTGGCCGCCACGCGGACGCCGTTTTTCGCCGTCCCTGAGCGTCCGCACGCTCGCCGCGCAGGTCTTTCTGCTGCAAGCGCTGATCATGCTGATGCTGGTCGCGGCGGGGGCCGCCGCCCTGGTGGTGCAGGGGCGGTACGACGCCGAGCGCAGCGCCGAGCAGCGTTCCCTTGCCGTGGCGGAGGCGTTCGCGCACGCGCCCGGAACGGCGCTCGCGCTGCGGTCGCCGGACCCGACCGCCCGGTTGCAGCCGGCGGCGGAGCAGACGCAGAAGGGGTCCGGCGTCGACTTCGTCAGCGTCCTCGACCGGCGCGGAATCCGGCTCACCGACTCCGACCCCGCCCTGATCGGCACGAAGACAGAGGGCGTCGGCAGGGCCGCCGCGGGCGAGACGTTCACCGAGGCGTTCCACGGCGCGCCCACCGACGCCGTGCGGGCGGTCGTACCGGTGATGGACTCCAGCAGGCGCGTGGTCGGGATGGTCACCGCCGGGATCCAGTACGGCAACGTGGGCCAGCTGCTGAACCGGCAGCTGCCGATGCTGTTCGGCATGGCGGGGGGTGCGCTGCTGCTGGCGACCGGCGGCGCGGCGCTGGTCAGCCGCCGGCTGCTGCGGCAGACCCACGGACTCGGCCCGGCCGAGATGACCCGGATGTACGAGCACCACGACGCCGTGCTGCACGCTGTCCGCGAGGGGGTGCTGATCGTCGGCGGCGACGGGCGCGTCCTGCTCGCCAATGACGAGGCCCACCGGCTGCTGGACCTGCCCGAGAACGCCGACCAACGGCATGTGCGGGAGCTGGGGCTGGGGCCGGGGCTGGCGCGGCTGCTGCTGTCGGACGAGACCGCGTCCGACGAGGTCGTCCCGGCCGGGGACCGGCTGCTGGCGGTGAACACCCGGCCCACCGCCCCGTACGGCGGCGCCCAGGGGCTGGTCGCCACCTTCCGTGACACCACGGAACTGAGGGCGCTCTCCGGGCAGGCCGAAATGGCGCGGGGCAGGCTGTCGTTCCTGTACGAGGCGGGCGTGCGGATCGGCACGACACTCGACGTACGGCGTACGGCGGAGGAGCTGTCCGAGGTGGCGGTCCCCCGCATGGCCGACTGCGTCACCGTGGAACTCCTCGACTCCGTGCTGCGCGGCGAGGAGCCCACGAGCGCGGTCCGCGAGATGCGCCGTACCGCGCTGCGTGCCTCCCGGGACGGATACCCCTTGCAGGCGGTGGGTGAGGTGATCCGTTTCATGGTGGCCGACACGCCGATGGCGGCGGCGCTGCGGCGGGGCAAGGCCGTCCTGGTCCAGGACCTGCACACCGCCGAGGACTGGCGGGCGCAGGACCCCGAGGGGGCGCGGCGGGCCCTGGACTACGGCATCCACTCGCTGATCACGGTGCCGCTCCGGGCGCGCGGCGTTGTCCTCGGCATGGTCAACTTCTGGCGTGGCACGGGCTCCTCCCGGTTCGACGAGGAGGACGTCGCCGTGGCCGAGGAGCTGGTGGCCCGGGCCGCCGTCGCGATCGACAACGCGCGCCGCTACTCCCGCGAGCACGCGCTGGCGGTGACGCTGCAACGCAACCTGCTGCCGCTGGGCCTGCCGGAGCAGGACGCGCTGGAGATCGCCTCACGCTATCTGCCGGCGGAGTCCGGGGTGGGCGGTGACTGGTTCGACGTCATCCCGCTGCCCGGCTTCCGGGTGGCGCTGGTCGTCGGGGACATCGTGGGCCACGGGCTCCAGGCCGCGGTGACCATGGGACGGCTGCGCACGGCCGTGCTGAACTTCTCCTCGCTGGACCTGGCCCCGGACGAACTGCTCGGGCATCTCGACGAGATGGTGACCCGGCTGGACACCCAGACCGCGACCGCCGCCGACGACGACCAGGTGCCGCTCACCGGTGCCACCCTCCTCTACGCCATCTACGACCCGGTCGGCGGGCACTGCACCCTCTCCCGCGCCGGGCACGTCGCGCCCGCCGTGGTGGATCCGCAGGGCAGGGTGTCCTTTCCCGACCTTCCGCTGTCGCCGCCTCTGGGTGTGGGCGGTCACCCCTTCGAGGCCGGGGAGCTGGAGCTGCCCGAGGGCAGCCGTCTCGTCCTGTTCACCGACGGGCTGATCGAGAACCGCGGACGGGACATCGACGAGGGCCTGGAGATGCTCTCCTCGGCCATCGCCGAACCGGACAGGACACCGGAGGAGACCTGCCGCACCCTCGTCGAGACGATGCTGCCCGGGCACCCCAGTGACGATGTGGCGCTGCTGGTCGCCCGGACCCGGCTGCTCGACCCGGCGTGCGTGGCGACCTGGGACGTCCCGTTCGACGCGGAGGCCGTGCCCCGGGTACGCGGCGAAGTGAGCCGGCGGCTCGCCGACTGGGGGCTGGAGGAGACGGCGTTCGGCACGGAACTGATCCTCAGCGAACTCCTCACCAACGCGATCCGCTACGGAGCCCCGCCCGTACGGGTCAGGCTGCTGCTGGGCCGCACCCTGGTGTGCGAGGTGGCGGACGGCAGCAACACCTCACCCCGGCTGCGGCGCGCCGCCACCACCGACGAAGGCGGCCGCGGTCTCTTCCTGGTCTCCCAGTTCGCGGACATCTGGGGCACGCGCTATGCGGCACGGGGCAAGGTCATCTGGGCGGAGCAGACGCTGGAGGGCGCCCCGGAACCGGACCCTTCCGCCCTCTTGGACGCCCTGGGTATCTGACGTCAGGGTTTCTGATACGGGCGGCCTGGTCAGGAGAGGCTTCCGCCACCGGCGGCCGGGTCAGGAGAGCCAGTCCTCGTAGCGCGTGGGAGCGAGCCGAGCGTGCTGGTCGGTCAGCACGTCACCCTTGACGGCGGCGAACATGCCGGCGGTCGGATCGGTGACGACGCCGCGGCTGTCGCCCTTGCGGGCCAGGGTCATCCTGCCCAGCTCGTCGAGGGTGAAGATCTCGGGCCCGGCGATGTTGCGGATGCCGTTCAGCGGGGCGCCCATGGCGACCTCCGCCACTGCGTCGGCCACGTCCTTGGCGGCGATCGGCTGGATCGGCGTGGCGGGCAGCCGGACGGTGTCGCCGTCGGTGGTCCAGGACAGGACGTCGTCCATGAACTCCATGAACTGCGTGGCCCGGACGATGGAGTAGGGGACGGGACCGGCCGCGAGGATCTTCTCCTGGAGCACCTTGGCCCGGTAGTAGTCCAGCTCGGGCACCTGGTCCACGCCGACGATCGAGAGGATGACGATGTGGCCGACGCCGCCCTTTCGGGCCGCGGCCAGGAGGTTGTCCATCGAGGTCTGGAAGAACTCCAGGGACGCCGCGTCGAAGGTCGGTGAGTTCGTCACGTTGACCACCACGTCGGCTCCCGCCACCGCCGCGTCCAGCCCTTGGCCGCTGACGACGTCGACTCCGGTGGAGTGCGAGTGCGGTACCGCCTCGTGCCCGGCGGCGCTCAGTTTCTTGACGACCTGCGAACCGATCAGCCCGGTACCGCCGAGGACTGCGACCTTCATGACACACCTTTCATCGGGATCACCCGAAATATGCCATACGTCCCACTGTATGGGAGGGACACGCAACGCTGCGTGACCGGGTCGCGAGGGGCGGCGCACGGCGTAGGGACACCCCGCACGCCGTCAGCCCGAGGAATCCCCGCCCTCTCCTCCGTACGACCCGCCCGTTCGAAACTTTCTGTGGGCCCGCCATCGCCAGGCCCGTAATATCGGTGATCTCTTGGGGGGAGGTGGTCATGGGCAAGCGGCGCCCTGGCTCGCCGACGCTGGAGGAGGTGGCCGCTCACGCCGGAGTGGGCCGGGGCACGGTCTCCCGCGTCGTCAACAACGCGGCCGGCGTGAAGGAGTCGACACGCCGGGCCGTGCAGCAGGCCATCGCGGAACTGGGCTACGTGCCCAACCTCGCGGCCCGTTCACTGGCCGGCCGGCGGGCCGACGCCGTCGCGCTCGTCATGACGGAGCCGGACTGGCGGAAGTTCGCGGAGCCCTTCTTCTCCGAGATCGTCCGTTCGCTCGGTGACGCCCTGACCGACACCGGGATGCAGCTGCTGCTGACCCTGGTCCGCTCGGACACCGAGCGGGAGCGCTTCCTGGAGTACGCCCGTGGCGGCCGGGTCGACGGGGTGCTGGTGATGTCCGTGCACGCCGACGACCCGCTGCCCGACATGCTCGCCGAGGCCCGACTGCCGACCGTCCTGCTGGGCCGCCGTTCGGCCGACGAGCGCGTCAGCTACGTCGACGCGGACAACGTCGGCGGCGCCCGCAGCGCGGTCGCCCATCTGCTGGACAAGGGCCGGCGGACGATCGCCACGATCACCGGGCCGCTCGACATGTACGTCACCCGGTGCCGGCTGCTCGGCTACCGCGAAGCCCTGGCCCAGGCCGGGCTGGACGCCCCGCCGTCCTGGGTCGCCGAGGGCGATTTCACCGAGGAGAGCGGCCGGCGCGCCATGGCCCGGCTGATCGAGCGGCACCCGGAGATCGACGGCGTGCTCGCCGCCTCGGACACCACGGCCGCCGGCGCCCTTCGGGCGCTGCGCGCGGCGGGGCGCCGGGTGCCGGAGGACGTCGCGGTCATCGGCTTCGACGACTTCCCGCTCGCCGAGCGCACCGAGCCACGGCTGACCACCGTACGGCAGCCGCTGGAGGAGATCGGGCGGGCCATGGTGCGGCTGCTCCTGGAGGAGATGGAGGAGTCGTCCGTGGCGTGGCGGCATGTGATCCTCCGTACGGAGCTGGTGGTGCGCGAGTCGGCGTGAGTGCCGTTGACCGGCGGGCGCGCTGCGGCCCTGGCAGGGATCGGGAGCGCTCCCAGAAAGCGACGGGCGTGCGGAACGGACCGCCTTGAGCAGCGCTTTCGAAGCTTCTTCGACTCTCGCTCCGCAGGGAGTCTTGTCAGGGACATGAACTCTCCCTACAGTCCCTGCCCAACGGAGGGAATGGGAGCGCTCCCATCCAGCTGCGCCTGGGAGCGCTCCCGGACTCCCCTCACCGTCATGGAGAGGACCCGCATGCGACCGTACAAGCACCATGTCCGTGGAGCGCGCGGCCTGTTGGGCGCGCTGCTCACCGCGCTCGCCGCCCTGGCGGCGCTGCTCACCGTCGCTCCGGCGGCCCAGGCCGACACCACGATCTGCGAACAGTACGGCTCGACGACGATCCAGGGCCGCTACGTCGTCCAGAACAACCGCTGGGGCACCAGCGAGACCCAGTGCATCGGCGTCACGGACTCCGGGTTCCGCGTCACCCAGGCCGACGGCTCGGTACCGACGAACGGCGCCCCGAAGTCCTACCCGTCCGTCTACAACGGCTGTCACTACACCAACTGCTCGCCCGGGACGAGCCTTCCGGCCCGGCTCAGCACCATCTCCCGGGCGCCGACCAGCATTTCCTACAGCTATGTGAGCAACGCGGTGTACGACGCCGCGTACGACATCTGGCTCGACCCCACGCCCCGCACCGACGGTGTCAACAGGACCGAGATCATGGTGTGGTTCAACAAGGTGGGCTCCATCCAGCCGGTGGGCTCCCAGGTCGGCACCGCGACCGTCGCCGGGCGTCAGTGGCAGGTGTGGTCCGGCAACAACGGCTCCAACGACGTGCTGTCCTTCGTCGCGCCGTCGGCGATCACCAGCTGGGGCTTCGACGTCATGGACTTCGTCCGGCAGGCCGTGTCCCGGGGGCTCGCGCAGGACAGCTGGTACCTGACCAGCGTGCAGGCGGGCTTCGAGCCCTGGCAGAACGGCGCCGGTCTCGCGGTGACCTCGTTCTCCTCCACGGTCGAGACCGGCAGCGGCGACCCCGGCGGTCCCGGGAGCCCGGCGGCCTGCAAGGTGGCGTACGGGACGAACGTCTGGCAGGGCGGCTTCACCGCCGAGGTCACCGTCACCAACACCGGCTCCTCCCCCGTCAGTGGCTGGCAGCTGGCCTTCACCCTGCCCGCGGGGCAGCGGATCACCAGCGCCTGGGGCGCCGCCGTGACGCCGTCCTCCGGGGCGGTCACCGCGAGCGGTCTCGCCTACAACGCGCAGATCGCGCCCGGCGGCCAGGTGTCCTTCGGGTTCCAGGGCGGCTACGGCGGCACCTTCGCCAAGCCCGCCGGATTCAGCCTCAACGGGGCCGCCTGCACCACCGCGTGACCCGCACACCGCCGCACCGCCCGCGTGACACACCCATCCGCTCCGGGACCCGCCCGTCTCGCACCGGCCGACCGGGCGGGTCCCGGCTCCACCGCGGCGCCGCTCCACTCCCGGCTCCACCACAGCACAGCCCCGCTCCCGGCTCCGCCCCAGCGCCGCCCCGCTCCCGGACCGCTCCAGGAAAGGCCCGCCCGCATGAGCCTCCCGTTCGCCCGCCGCCGCCCGGTGACGGCCCTGGCCGTGTGTGCCGCGGCCCTCGCCCTCACCGCTCCGGCCGCCGCCGCACCGGAGCCCGTCGCCGTCTCCCCGGCCGCGGTCCCCCCGTACCAGGACCCGTCCTTACCCGTGCCGGACCGCGTCACCGACCTGCTGGCGCGGATGCGCCTGGACGACAAGCTCGGCCAGATGACGCAGATCGAGAAGGACGCCCTCGTCCCGCGGTCCGACCTCGCCGCCTACCGCATCGGCTCGGTGCTCTCCGGCGGCGACTCCACCGTCAGCCCGAACAACGCCCAGACCTGGGCGGATACGTACGACTCCCTCCAGCGCACGGCCCTGACCACTCCGCTCGGCATTCCGATGATCTACGGCATCGACGCGGTGCACGGCCACAACGCGGTGCGCGGGGCCACGCTGTTCCCGCACAACATCGGTCTCGGCGCCACCCGCGACCCCGCGCTCGTCCAGCGGATCGGGCGAGCGGTGGCCGAGGAGGTGTCGGGCACCGGCATCGACTGGGACTTCGCGCCGTGCCTGTGCGTGGCCCGCGACGACCGGTGGGGCCGTACCTACGAGTCGTACGGCGAGACGCCCGAACTGCCCTCCGCCCTCACGACGTTCGTCACCGGCCTCCAGGGCGACACCCTGGGTGCCGGTCCGGCGTCCGTGCTCGCCACCGCCAAGCACTACCTCGGCGACGGCGGCACGGCCGGCGGTGTGGACCAGGGTGACACGAAGGTGTCCGAGACCGAGCTGCGCGCCGTCCACCTGCCGCCCTTCAAGGAGGCGGTGCGCCGCGGTGTGGGCGCGGTGATGCTGTCGTACAGCAGCTGGAACGGGGTGCGGTCCCACGCGAACAAGTACCTGGTGACCGAGGTGCTGAAGGGCGAACTCGGTTTCAGCGGGTTCGTCGTGTCCGACTGGGCCGCGGTCGACCAGCTCGACGGGCAGAGCGGCTTCACCGGCGCGGAGATCAGTACGGCCGTCAACGCGGGCGTCGACATGGTGATGGTCCCGCACGACTACAAGAAGTTCCTCACCCTGCTGCGCGGCGAGGTCACCGCCGGCCGCGTCCCCCAGTCCCGGATCGACGACGCCAACCGGCGCATCCTCACCAGGAAGTTCCAACTGGGCCTGTTCGAGCATCCGTTGACCGACCGCTCGTACACCGCCACGGTCGGTTCGGCGGCGCACCGGGAGCTGGCCCGGCAGGCGGTGCGCGCCTCGCAGGTCCTGCTGAAGAACGACGGCGGCGTGCTGCCCCTGCCGAAGTCGGCCAAGCTGTTCGTCGCCGGCAAGTCCGCCGACGACATCGGCAACCAGAGCGGCGGCTGGACCGTCGGCTGGCAGGGCCGCAGCGGTCCCGTCACCGACGGCACCACGGTGCTCCAGGGCATCCGGGCCGCCGTCACCGACCCGTCCCGGGTCACCTACGACCGGTACGGCAACGGTATCGACGCCGGCTACCGCGCCGCTGTCGCCGTGGTCGGCGAGACCCCGTACGCCGAAGGCCGGGGCGACCGGCCGGGCGGCCTCGGGCTGGACCAGGAGGACCTCCAGACCCTCGCCCGGCTGACGGCGAGCGGGGTGCCGGTCGTCGTGGTCCTGGTCTCCGGCCGTCCGCTCGACGTCTCCGCCCACCTGCCCGACTGGAAGGCGCTGCTGGCCGCCTGGCTGCCCGGCACCGAGGGCGCCGGCGTGTCCGACGTCCTGTTCGGCGACTACGCCCCCACCGGCAAGCTGCCGGTGAGCTGGCCACGGACCTCCTCCCAGGAGCCGGTCAACGACGGTGACGGCAAGGACCCGCTCTTCCCGTACGGGTACGGGCTGACGTACCCCGGTTCCGAGCCCGCCCCCACCCCCACGCCGACGCCGGGGTCGTGCACCGCGCGGTCGCGCACGGCCTCCTCCTGGCAGGGCGGTCACCAGGCGGAGGTGACGGTGGAGAACACCGGCTCCGCCGCGCTGACGGGCTGGTCCGTGGACTGGGACCTGGGCGGCTCCCGCGTCACCAGCCTCTGGAACGGCTCCCTGACCACGGCCGACGGCCGGGCCACCGTCCGCAACGCCGCCTTCGACGGCTCCCTGCGGCCCGGCGCCACCACCTCCTTCGGCCTCACCGCCGAGGGCACCGCCGGCACATCCGCGCCGCACTGCGCCGGGAGCTGAACCGCACCCGCCTCGTACCACCCGCAGCCCCGCACGAGGAGGACGCATGACACACCCCACCCGCCGAACACCCCCACACCGGCCGAGACCGGGGCGCCGACGGCGCCGGGCGGCCTCGCTGGGCGCGACGCTCGCCACCCTGGCGCTGGGCCTGGCCGGGCAGCTCACCGCGCACCCCGCCGCGACGGAGGCCCACGCCGGCACCCCGTTCGCCGGTGCCGCGAGCACGCCGGCGGGCGCCGACGCCTCCACCGAAGCCGACGACTCCGGCCCCGGCACCCGTACGACGTATCCCGACGCCCCGGCGATCCCGGCGTACTCCGGTACGACGCCCGCCTGGGGTTCACCGCCCGTCTGATCCGAATCGAAAGGAGCTGAACGTGGCTCGACGCAACAGACTGATGTCGGTGGCAGCGGCCCTGTCGACGCTGCTGGCGGCACTCGCCCTGACCCTCCTGGGGCAGACCAGCGCCCAGGCGCACGGGGTGGCGATGCTGCCCGGATCCCGCACCTACCTGTGCTATCTGGACGCGCACACGACGACCGGCGGGCTGGACCCGACCAACCCGGCGTGCCGGGACGCGCTGGCCAAGAGCGGGGCGACGGCGCTGTACAACTGGTTCGCCGTACTCGACTCCAACGCCGGAGGCCGGGGCGCGGGTTACGTTCCGGACGGCACCCTGTGCAGTGCGGGTGACCGGTCGCCGTACGACTTCCGCGGCTACAACGCGGCCCGCTCGGACTGGCCCCGGACCCATCTGACCAGCGGGGCGACGATCCAGGCGCAGTACAGCAACTGGGCGGCGCACCCGGGTGACTTCCGGGTCTACGTCACCAAGCAGGGCTGGTCGCCCACCTCCGCCCTGCGGTGGGCCGACCTCGATCTGATCCAGACGGTCACCAACCCGCCGCAGCAGGGGTCACCGGGCACCGACGGCGGCCACTACTACTGGGACCTGAAGCTGCCCTCCGGGCGGTCCGGTGACGCCCTGGTGTTCATCCAGTGGGTCCGCTCGGACAGCCAGGAGAACTTCTTCTCCTGCTCGGACATCGTCTTCGACGGCGGCCACGGCGAGGTCACGGGCATCCGCACCTCCGGCGGCACACCGACGCCCACGCCCACGCCGACCCCCACGGATCCGCACACCGGTTCCTGCATGGCCACGTACTCCGTGGTGAACTCCTGGAGCGGTGGCTTCCAGGCGTCCGTCGAGGTCATGAACCACGGCACGGCGCCGCTCGACGGCTGGACCGTGGCCTGGCAGCCCGGGGCGGGCACCAAGATCAGCAGCCTGTGGAACGGCACGCTGTCCACCGGTACCGACGGCACGGTGACGGTCCGGAACGCGGACCACAACCGGGTCGTGCCCGCCGACGGCAGTGTCACCTTCGGCTTCACCGCCACGTCGACCGGCAACGACGTCCCCGCCGGTTCGATCGGCTGCGTCACGGCACAGGGCACCACCTGACGCGTACCGGCCTCACCGCCTCCCCGGCCCGTTCCGGGGAGGCGGTGGGCGTCACACCGCGCCGGGCGCGCCCGGCGGGAGGGGTTCGACCCCGACCACGTGCCGTACCTTCGTCGGCTCCACGAACGCGATGACACGGCGCTCGCCCGGAATCCCCCACTCGAACCGCTCGGTACCGACGTACTCGGCCGCCAGCCGGTCCATGTTCCGCTCCGCTTCCGGGCCCTCCACGAACCGCACCACCCGGCCCCGGATCTGGACGCGGTCGTACGGGTCGGACCGGACCGCGTGGGACAGGCACACGCGTGGATCCCGGCGCAGATTGCGTTCCTTGACACGCCCGACAGCGGTGTTGAAGAAGACCAGGTCGCCGTCGAGTCCGACCCACATGGGGCTGACGTGCGGCGCCCCGTCGGCGTCGACCGTGGCGACGTACCAGATCTCCGGTGCTTCGATCCGCTCGCGGATCTCCTTGGGGAGGTCAGTCATGGAGCGGTCCTGCCCGGCCGGGACGCCGGTCAAGCGCGGCTGCGGGCTACCGGTCGTCGGCCACTGCCTCACGGACGCCCTCCTCAGCAAGTGTGGGCAGTACGGCGCGAGGTGCGTCGACCTGGCACTGGCGGACCCGGGCGCTGTCGGACGAACATGGCACGCATGAGTGAGCAACCCGCACGCTGGAGCCAGGCAACCGTCCACCCCGACATGTGGGTTGACCCGGGAGAGGACCCCCGCCACAGCGAAGGAGGCAGTCCCGAGGGTGAGTTGGCGACGCTGGAGGACTTCCTGACGGGGTACCGCATGACCCTGCGGATGAAATGCGAGGGCCTGGACCCGGAGCAGCTGGCCCGTCGGTCGGTGCCGCCGTCGACCATGTCGCTGCTCGGCCTGCTGCGCCACCTCGCCGAGGTGGAACGCGACTGGCGCAACTGGATCACCGACGGTGACCCTCTGCCGAAGCTGTACGGCGAGCCTGACGGGGACTTCCACGGAGCTGTCGCCGAGCAGGCCGTGGTCGACGCCGCGTATGCCGATCTGGAGCGCGAGCAGGCCGCGACCGACGCCGCGCTGGCGGAGCACCCGGATCTGGGTGAGCGTCTCGGGAAGGACCGGATCGCGGTGCGGGAGCTGCTGGTGCACAGGGTCGAGGAGTACGCCCGTCACTGCGGACACGCGGATCTGCTGCGCGAGTGCGTCGACGGACGGGTGGGCCAGTAGGCGGACGCGCCAGGGGCCCGGCTCGGCTCAGGAGGTGTCCGCCGTCGATTTCGCTGACGCGTGCCACGGGGCCGCGTGCGTGATGCGTGTCAGGTCGGTCATGAGGGAGTCCAGCCATGCCACGGTCGCGTAGTACCGGCGGGGAGCGCCGGGCGGCTCGGCGGTGAGGCCGGGGAGGGCCGGATCGATCAGCGGTGTCACCGCGACGGGGGTGTCGTCTCCCGGGTCCAGCGCCGCCGAGACCAGCAGCATCCGGCCCGCCACCCGCTCCCCCAGCATGCCGGTCGACTGGGCCGCCGCCGGACTCAGCGGCGTGAGCGGCGGCTCCAGCAGCCGTGCCGATCCCCACAGGGTGTGATGCCCGGCGATCAGTGTCGCCTGCCAGTCCACGACCACGCCGGGCGGCGGTGCCCTGCGCCCGCTGCCCCCGAAGGGGGTCGGTTCGCTCTGCACCTGCGCGTACGCGGACTCCGCGAGGACGACGGCGTTTTGCAGGCACCGGTGGCGGGAGGCCCCCGACGGCACGGGCGAGACCGCGCCGCACGCCACCGAGGCACTGGTGGCCACGACGATCTCCGCGGCCCTGCGCAGCAGTTCCGCCGCGGTGCGGCGCAGCTCGTCATGGGCGCCCCGGGGCCACGCCAGCACGCCGAAGACCGCGCCGATCGCACTGCCGATGAGCACGTTCAGTACACGGACCTCCGCCAGCCGCCAGGTCGGCGGCGCCAGCTGCGCGAAGACCAGCGCCACGAGCACGGTGAACAGCCCCTGCGCCCATCCGACGCCCCTCACCGGTCCCACTGTGAAGCCGAGCAGCATCCACAGCGGCAGGAGTACGGCGTACACGGTGGTGTCGGCGCCCGCGAGAATCAGGACACCGGCGCTCAGCAGGGCCCCGGCCAGCGTGCCCGCGAGCGCCAGGCGGATGGTGCTCCAGGTCTCGCCCATGGTGGTGCGGGTGAGCGTGAGCGTCGCCAGCATCGCCCAGAACCCGTGCGGCAGCGTGTCCACCCCGGCCACGAGCCGGGCCGCCGTCAGGGCCAGGGCGATCCGTACCGCGTTCTGGAAGAACACCGACCGGCGCCCGGCGTGGCCGCGCAGCCGGTACCACCACAGGACGGGGGGCCAGGTGGTGGCGTACCAGAACCGGCCGGGTTGCAGGTCCACGGAGATGTGCCGGCCCCGCACCGCCAGATCGGCGGCCGCGCCCATCGCCAGCGCCGCGTCGGCGATCTCCAGCACGGCGGCGTGGCAGCGCAGCACGGCGGGCGGGAAGCAGGCGTCGGCCGTGGTGAGCGGCGGGCCCGCGGACACGGCGGACAGGTGTGCGCGCGCCGCGACCAGCTCCTTCTGCGGTGCCGCGGGAGACGTCCCGGCGCGCAGACAGCTCGCGGTCGCCGTGGCCAGTCCCGCGACCGCCCGCAGTACGGCGGTCACCTCGGGTGCCGTGCCCTTCTCCGGCAGGGCGGACAGGTCGGCCAGTCTGCCGAGCAGGGTACGGGTGGCCAGGCCGGTGTGGGCGAGGGCGCGGGCGCGCACCCCGGGCCCCGCCGGCCGCTCCGCCTCCGGCACGCTGAGTGATCGAAGCGACTGGCTCAGCTCCTGAGCCTCCTGGATGTCCGGGCCGGTCAGGGCACCCCGGTGTGCGGCGAGCTTCGTCGCGCAGCGCTCGGCGGTCACCGCCGCCCGGGCGGCCCGCTCCCGGTACGAGGGGGGAGCGGGCTCGCGGAAGAGCAGGGTCTCGGCGGCGACGAACAGGGCGAGCCCCGTCGTCGTACCGATCAGCCGGTCGCCGAGCGAGCCGGGGTCGTACGGCGGGAAGGAAGGGAGGATGTAGAGGAGTTGAAGGCCGGGGGCCGCTCCGGCCGGGCGGGGTCCGCCGACGGCGGAGAAGGCCAGCGTGAAGCCGATCACCAGCATGCCGACGACCGCGCTCCACGTCCGCACCGACAGATAGGTGCCGGCGGCCACCAGCACCCAGCACACCGGCAGCAGGCGCGTCATCACCGCCGCGCGTTGCCGGCCGGTACCGGGAATCCTGGCCAGCCCTCCCAGCGCCACCACCGTGAACAGCGCGTAGGTCGCCGCCACGGGGCGGTCGAGGCCGTAGCGGAAGACGTAGAAACCGGCTGCGGCGACCAGGGTCACGCGCAGCGCACGGCGGCCGGAGGCGGCGTAGGCCGCCGGGAGCCGGGCACCTCGCTCACCCCACACCCCTACAGAATCACCCACCGCCGGGCATCCGGCACCTTGCTGCCGCACAAACAGCGGCACAGGTGGCCGCAAAAACAAAAGCAAGGAGTCACCCACTCCTTGCCACTCTCAACATATAGCGCACTGGGGGGCTTGCGGCAAGGCCCCCGTCGTACCGCAGAATTACCGGCCTGGGCCAGGAAGCTGCGAAATAGGTGATTCACGAAGTGCGTGCGCTTTTGTCGACGTATGGGTCGCGCGGGGACGTCGGACCCTGGCGGGACGGATGTGCGACCGCACGGACAGCTGACCCCGGCGATCTGTGCCCAGAGCGGCCACCCAGCCTCACAACGGAGCCCAAGACGTGAATCATCCCCTGCCGACCCGTGCCTTCGGTCTTCCCGACCGCCTCGCCGCGAAGGCCGACCCGGCGCTGATCGCCGACGACGAGCGGCACTTCGCGGCCATCGCTGAGTGTCTCGAGGAGTCGATCGCCGAACTCTCCGACCGTCTCGACGCCGAGCGCAGGGCGCCCGGCGGCAAGGGCCGGCAGGCGATGGACCGGGACGCGGAGATCCACCGGCTGACGAGTCGCCTGCGCGCCCTGCGCCGGCACGGACTGGACCTGTGCCTCGGACGCATGGTCGGCGCGGACAACTCCGAGCCCGTCTACGTCGGGCGGCTCGGGCTCACGGACAGCGCGGGCCGCCGACTGCTGGTCGACTGGCGCTCCCCCGCCGCCGAGCCGTTCTTCGGAGCCACCCACGCCAACCCGATGGGCCTGGTGAGCCGCCGCAGGTACCGCTGGACCGGTGGCCGGATCACCGACTACTGGGACGAGGTGTTCACTCCGGACGGGCTGGTCGGGCACGCCGCGCTGGACGACCAGTCCGCGTTCATCGCCAGCCTGGGCGGCAGCCGGTCGCCGCGGATGCGGGACGTGCTCGGCACCATCCAGGCCGACCAGGACGCCGTCATCCGGGCGGGTTCGCGCGGCGCCCTCGTCGTGGACGGCGGTCCGGGCACGGGGAAGACCGTCGTCGCCCTGCACCGCTCCGCCTACCTCCTGCACTCCGACCCCCGGCTCGGTCACCGCCGGGGCGGCGTCCTGTTCGTCGGTCCCCACCGGCCGTACCTGGCCTACGTCGCCGACGTCCTGCCCAGCCTCGGCGAGGAGGGCGTGCAGACGTGCACCCTGCGGGACCTGGTCGCCGAGGGAGCCGGGGCCGTGGCCGAGGCCGACCCGGAGGTGGCCCGGCTGAAGTCGTCCGCGGACATGGTCAAGGCGATCGAGAAGGCCGTCAGGTTCTACGAGGAGCCGCCCACCGAGGGGATGACGGTCACCACCCACTGGTCCGACATCTGGCTGAGCGCCGACGACTGGGCGGTGGCGTTCGAGGCGGCGGAACCCGGTACTCCGCACAACGAGGCGCGCGAGCAGGTGTGGGAGGAACTGCTCACGATCCTGGTGGACAAGCACGGCGGCGATGTCCCGCCCGAACTGCTGCGCAGGTCGCTGCTGCGGAACAGGGACCTGTTCACCGCCTTCGGCCGCGCCTGGCCGCTGCTGGAGGCGGCCGACCTCGTCGGAGACCTGTGGTCGGTGCCGGCCTATCTGCGGATGTGCGCTCCGTGGCTCAGCCGCGACGAGGTGCGGCTGTTGCAGCGCGCGGACGCCCAGGCCTGGACGGTGTCCGACCTGCCGCTCCTGGACGCGGCGCGGCAGCGGCTCGGGGACCCGGAGACGGCCCGGCGGAAGCGCCGGCACGCTGCCGCCGTCGCCGCCGAACGCGAGCGCATGGACAGGGTCATCGACAACCTGCTCGAAGCCCACACCCATGACGACGGCGAAGGGGTGCTGGTCATGCTCCACGGGCAGGACATGCGGAACTCCCTGGTCGACGACAGCGCCCTGCCCACCGCCGACCCCGACCTGCTCGCCGGGCCGTTCGCGCACATCGTCGTGGACGAGGCGCAGGAACTGACCGACGCCGAGTGGCAGATGCTGCTCCTGCGGTGTCCGTCCCGGAGCTTCACCATCGTCGGTGACCGCGCCCAGGCCCGGCACGGGTTCACGGAGTCGTGGCAGGAACGGCTCGCACGGGTCGGGTTCGACCGGATCCGCCTGGCGTCCCTGACCGTCAACTACCGGACGCCTGAGGAGATCATGACGGAGGCCGAACCCGTCATCCGGGCGGTGCTGCCGGACGCCAACGTGCCGACCTCCATCCGCAGCAACGGCGTCCCCGTCGCCCACGGCTCCGTCTCGGACCTGGGCTCGATCCTCGACACCTGGCTCGCCGCACACGCCGACGGGATCGCCTGTGTCATCGGCGACCCCACGTTCCGGCCGACCGCCCGCGTCCGCTCCCTGACGCCGGAGCTGTCGAAGGGACTCGAATTCGACCTGGTCGTCCTCGTCGACCCGGAGAAGTTCGGCGAGGGCGTCGAAGGAGCGGTCGACCACTATGTCGCCATGACCCGGGCGACCCGGCAGCTGGTCGTCCTCACGAGTGCCTGACCAAAGGTCCCGTATGGATGGGTCAGTTGGGGCAGGTCGGTACGCCGTCCAGCCAGGCCGGGTCCTGGATGTAGATGTTGGTGACCCAGGCGCGGTAGTCGGGGAGGTAGGACCAGGCGTCGTTGGTGTAGCCCTCGGCGGTGACCCGACTTCGGCGTGCTTCTGGCAGGCGACGCGGACGGTCGTCGGGCCGGGGAAGGCGTAGACGCGGGCGGCCCGGACGGAGGGCTGGGCCTTGGTCCAGACGCCGGTGCCCCAGGTGCGGAGGACGGGGCCCTCGACGGTGCCGGTGTTGACGCGGACGGCACCGAAGTAGTCGCCGCCGAGGCGGACATGACTGACCATCACCCTGGTGCCGGACTGCCGGGCCTCCACCATCTTCCCGGCGCCGAGGTAGAGGGTGATGTGGTGGCCCGCTCCCGGCCGAAGAAACGGTCCGCGTCCTGCGTGGTGAACGCCGACAGGCCCGGGTAGGGGCAGGCGGGGCCGGTGTCCTCGGTGGCGCGGCCGCCGGCAGCGGGGGCGCGGCCGGTTGCATCGGTGGCTCGGCCGGTGTCCTCGGTGGCGGCGCCGGGCTTCGCCGTGCGCGGTGGTGCGACCAGGCGCAGCAACTCGCCGTCGGCGCGCAGGATCTGGTCGCAGCGGCGGGCGACGTCGACGGTCGCGCGTTTCGCGCCGGTCTCGATCTTGCTCAGGTACCCCTTGCTGTAGTGGGTCTGTCTGGCCAGGTCGGCGAGCGACAGACCGCGCTGTTGCCTCAGTCGGCGTAGTTGTGCGGGGAAGGGCGGTGTGGTCGGCACCGTCCGCTCCCCGTCGTTCTCGTTCCGGTCGCCGGTGTCGGCACCCTCGTGCGGCTCCCCCAAGGCCGTCCCCCATGGCAAGCGTGCCCAAGCCGTGAGACGGCGGGAGCCCAGGCTACTGCGGGGGTGTGACAGGTGGCCCAGCCATGTGTGCACAGTGGCCGAAAACGCGCATCCGGAACCGCGAGCGCGGTTCCGGAAGCTCCCCCGTGTGTTCCTCGGTCAGCCGTGAGTGGGGCGACGGCGGGCCGGGGTCGTGGACTCGGCTGCCGGCCGTCGTGGGACGGCCGGCTCCGGGTCACGGCCGGTAGAGAGTGATGGAGTTGACCGGCGTCAGGTCGGCGTACACGCCCGTACCGGCGGGGATGCGGTCGCCGCAGCCGGTGCCGTTGTAGCCCGTGCACAGGCTCGCGGTCGCGCCGCCGTACTGGTTGTTGAGCACCCAGTGCCGGCCGACCTGGTTGCGGAGGTTGTGCGGCCCGTAGCTGTAGAAGGCCAGGCTCGGCGACTGGGCCGGGTCCTGGTTCTGCGGGTAGACGCACACCGCCCCGTCCGGGCAGCCGGCCCAGGGGTCGGCGGCCGGCTCGGCGTGGGCGGCGCCGCTCATGGCCAGCACCGCCGCCGCGGCGGTCGCGAACGCGGCGGCTCCGCGCATCATCTTGCGCATCCGTTCCCCCTTGCGGTTCTCCTGCGTCGTCGCAGGTCCTGCTCGATGGTGACGACATCACGGTCCCGCCCCGGCCGCACGGGGTCGACGGGTTTCCCGTCGCCCATCGCATCCGCGCGGGGGAAACCGGGCGCGACCAGCGGGAGCGGGAGGGGTGGGCAACGGAGGCACTTCGCGGCCTGCTCGCTCTCTTCGTATACCAACTCCCCCGACCCTGGGCGAGTACCGCCCGGATTCTGAAAGGGCATCAGAAGCTTCCTGGAGCAATGGGCGTTGCCCGAACGGACAGCGGAAGCGCTTTCCCGTGACCGATGTCACGATTGACCGTGTCCGGCCCCTTTCTTTAACCGTCCGGTAAATCAACAGACTGTAAAAGGACGTCTCGGTGGACCGTCCGCACAGTAGGCAGGGGCCCACAGGGGCGAGAGTTGACAACGTTGGCCTAGACAGATAGCGTTTCTGCCTGCTATGAGCACCTAATCTTTATTCGGTACTTCACCAGCAAATCCACGGACATCCGAACCAAAGTCAGCCAGAAATTGGCCGAAATCATTCGGGTACATCGATGCGATACTCTTCGCCGCCGGTCAGGGGCCATTCCGCCCGAGTCCCGTCCGGCCCGGCGCGCCGCCTTCGCGGCAGTGCCGTCGCCTTACAAACTCTCCACGCACCGTCGTACGACGCCGCCTCGTCATGGGGGAAACGGGGCACGACCTCGCTCGAAAAAATGAATCTAGGGGGGATCCTCGATGCACCTTTTCGGCCGCACGCGAGAACTACAGGCCTTGGGTGAGGCGTTCACCGACAGCGCGCGGGGACACGGTCGACTCGTGATCATCACGGGTGGTCCCGGTTCCGGCAAGACCCAGCTGGTGCATGAATTCCTCACCACGCTGAACAGCACCGACGCGCGCCTACTGACCGGTACTGCCGGTTCGGCCGAACGAGATCAGCTGATGAGTCTGGCCCGGCAATTACTCCGCAACGCCGAGGCGGAGTACGCGATGTCACACCACGCCCCGCCGGCCGTGAACTCCCCGGCGGAACACCACCGCCCCACGGGCCCCGCGTACCAGCCCGTCGACGCGTCCGCCGGGCACGAGACGGCGGTCGAAACGCTCCTGGGTCTCGCCGGTGACGACCGCCCCCTCGTCATCGCCGTGGACGACGCCCACGCCATGGACCGGGCCTCGCTGCACACGATCGTCCACCTGCTGCACCGCAGCCGCTCCCGGCCGGTGCTCGTGGTCTGCGCCACCTCAGGGCACTTCGGCGAGACCCGCTCGCCCGCGCACGCGGAGCTGCTTCGCCAGCCGCACCGACGCGTACGCCTGGCCCCCCTGTCGGAGGCGAGCGTCGGCGAACTGCTCGCCGCGCAGGCCGGACGGACCCTGCCGGGACACATCCGCGACGCCTACCACCGGGCCACCGCCGGCAGCCCGCTCCTGGTGCACGCCCTGCTGGACGACAGCACCCACTTCGCCCCCGAGATCGGCCCGCCCATCGCCGGCGCCGCCTACCGCCAGGCGGTGCTGTCCCTGCTGCACCGCGGCGAGCCGGGCCATGTCCGGGTGGCCCGGGCCCTGGCCGCACTCGGCACCCTGGCGGGGACCGTCCTCGTGGGAGAGCTGGCCGGCACCACACCGGCCGGCACCCAGGAAGCCGTCGACGTCCTCAACTCATCGGGCCTGCTGGACGGTTACGCCTTCCGGCACCCGACCGCCGCCGCGGCGGTCCTGGAGGAGATGGACGCCGTCGCCCGCACCCGGCTGCACGGCCGGATCGCCCACATGCTGTACCGTTCCGGCGCGCCCGCCGTCGAGGTGGCACGCCACCTCCGTCTCGCGGACCTCGTCCCGGCGGGATGGGGCGCGGGCATCCTGCGCTCCGCCGCCGAACAGGCGCTGGCCGCGGACGACCTGGAGCGCTGCACCGACTACCTCGGCCTGGTCCTGCGCGACTGCACCGACGAGCGGGAACGCCACGCGCTGTCGGTGGCCCTCGCCCGCGCGGAGTGGCGCACCAACCCGGCGGCGGCAGCCCCCCATCTGGAGCCGCTGCGCGAGGCCGCGCTCGCCGGCGAACTGAGCATGCGGGACACCGCCACCGTCCTGCGGTATTTGCTGTGGCAGGGCGACACCGAGCTGGCCGCCCAGGCCGTGGCCACCCTCGTCCCCGCGCAGTCCCCCGCCGACGCCCAGATCGTCGCCGAGGTGGAGTTCGTACGGCAGTGG
The DNA here is from genome assembly GCF_055564375.1 of Streptomyces sp. NPDC029138. Lineage (NCBI taxonomy): Bacteria > Bacillati > Actinomycetota > Actinomycetes > Kitasatosporales > Streptomycetaceae > Streptomyces > Streptomyces sp. NPDC029138. The sequence goes on along the minus strand of NZ_JBVHWM010000025.1, from coordinate 40,754 downwards.
TTCTACGGCGTGGCGCTCCCCGGCAAGGGCGCCCCCGTGGCCGGCCTCGACCCGCGCCGCCGCCAGGCGCACGCCGGTACCGGCGGACTGGCCGCCCGGGTGGCCGCACTCATCGGCGGCGAGGCCACCGACGACTCCGCGGCGGCCGTCGCCCAGGCCCTCCAGGGACATCAACTCGACCATCTCAACCTGGAGTTGGTCGCCATGTCCCTGCTCGCGGTCGCCCACGCGGACCGGCCCGCGGTCGCCGCCGAGGCCTGCGACGCGCTGCTGGAGCGCGCCGTGGAACGCCAGGCGACGACCTGGCAGGCCCTGCTCGGCAGCATCCGGGCGGAGATCGCCCTGCTCCAGGGGGACGTGACCACCGCGTCGCAGGGAGCGCTCGCCGCGCTCGGCACACTGCGCGCCGAGAGCTGGGGGGTTCTCATCGGCCTCCCGCTGTCGACGGCGATCTCCGCGCACACCGCCATGGGCTCCTACGACGACGCCGAGGAACTGCTCAAACACGACGTGCCCGAACCGATGTTCCGCACCGTGTTCGGCATCCAGTACCTGCGGGCCCGCGGTCACCACTTCCTCGCCACCGACCGGCCCTTCGCGGCGCTGGGCGACTTCGAGACCTGCGGGCGGCTGCTCCGGGAAGGCAACCCCAGCCTTCAGAAGGGCATCCCCTGGCGGTCCGACCTGGCCCTGGCCAACCTGCGCATCGGGAAGGCCCGCACCGCCCGGGAATGGGCCGAGGAACAGCTGCGGCTGCCCGGAGGGCACAGTTCCAGGGCCCGGGCGATGGCGCTGCGCCTGCTGGCCGCGACCTGCAAGCCGCACCGCCGGGCCTCGCTGCTGCGCGAGTCGATCGACCTGCTCAAGGCGTGCGGCGACCGGTACGCGCTGGCCCAGGCGTACGCCGATCTGTCCGCGGCGCACTACGAACTGGGCGAGTACGCCCGGGCCCGGCTGGTGGCGCGGCAGGCGGCACGGGAGGCCGAGGCCTGCCGCATCGAGTCGCCGGTCGACGCGCACCTGCTGGAGGACCCGGTACGGACCGACAGCGCCGAGTCCGACGCCGGCCCCGCCATCCTGAGCGACGCGGAGTGCCGGGTCGCCGGGCTGGCCGCGCTCGGGTACACCAACCGGGAGATCAGTGCCCGCCTGCACGTCACGATCAGCACGGTGGAGCAGCACCTCACCCGGGTCTACCGCAAGCTGAACGTGGCCAACCGTTCCGAGCTGCCGTCGAAGATGCTGGACCATCGCATACCGAAGCTGTCGGACCGCTGGGCCAGCACGCACTCGTCCGCGGGCTGAGCGGTCCGGGCGACTCGGCGTCCACACAACCACGGTACGGAGCGCGGCCCCACCGGAGAGACCTCCGGTGGGGCCGCGCTCTGTCGGGCGTGTGCCTCAGCTGAAGCTGCCGAGTTCGTCGTCCAGGATGCCGAACAGCTCGTCGGCCGTGGCCGTCTCCAGGCCCGTGTCCCCGGTGGGGCCGGTGCCGCTGTCCCGCCACTCGCCGGTGCCGTCCCAGCGCGCGCTCAGGGTGCGCAGCCGGGCGGCCACCCGGGCCCGCTGCTCTTCGTCCAGCGCCGCCGAGTCCAGCGCCGTACCCAACAGCGTCTCCAGGCGCACCACTTCCGCCTCGATGTCGACCAGGTCGCCGGAGGTGTCCCCGCCCAGTTCCTCGAAGAGGTGCCGGGCGAGGGCTTCTGAGGTCGGGTAGTCGAAGGTGAGGGTGGTGGACAGCCGGAGGCCGGTGTCGGCGCTGAGCCGGTTGCGCAGGTCCAGGGCGGCGAGCGAGTCCACGCCCAGGTCGCCCAGGGAGCGCTGGGGGTCGACGGCACTGCCGGAGCCGTGTCCGAGGACGTCGGCGACATGCCCGCACACGGTCTCCACCAGCAACTGCAAGGCGTCGGTGCCGCTCAGCCGGGCCAGCCGCTGGGTCAGCGACTCTTCGGCTGCCGGCGCCTCGGTGGCCGCCCCCTGGGCGGTACGGCGTACGGCCGCCGGCGCGAGGCCCCGTACCAGGGCGGGGGCGTCGGCGGTGACCTGGACGCGGACCGGGAGCAGCAGGGCGCGGTCGGCGGCCGGGGCGCCCGCCTCGGTCAGTGCCCGGTCGAACAGGTCCAGCGCCCGGTCGGCGGGCAGCGGCAGGATGCCGTCGCGGGCCAGTCGGCGCAGCTCGGTCTCGCCGAGCCCGGCCGCCATGCCCTCCCCCGTGTCCCACAGTCCCCAGCCCAGCGAGAGGGCCGGCAGCCCCTCGGCGCGGCGCCTCGCGGCGAGGGCGTCCAGGAAGGCGTTCCCGGCGGCGTAGTTGGCCTGCCCCGCCGCGCCCAGGGTGCCGGCGGCGGAGGAGAACAGGACGAACGCGGCGAGGCCGAGGTCGCGGGTCAGTTCGTGCAGATGCCAGGCGGCGTCGGCCTTGGGCCGCATGACCGCCTCCAGCCGCTCGGGGGTGAGGTCGGTGAGCAGCCCGTCGTCCAGGACACCGGCGGCGTGCACCACGGCGGTCAGCGGGTGTTCGGCCGGCACGGATGCCAGCAGGGCGGCGAGCGCGTCCCGGTCGGTGGCGTCGCAGGCGGCGACGGTCACCGTCGCGCCGAGGGCGGCCAGGTCGTCCAGCGCGCCGGGCTCGGGCAGCCGCCCGCCTCGGCCGGTCAGCAGCAGGTGGCGTACGCCGTGCCGGGTGACCAGGTGCCGGGCCAGCAGCCGGCCGAGGCTGCCGGTGCCGCCGGTCACGAGGACCGTGCCGTCCGGGTCGAGCGCGGGCGCCCGGCCCGGCTCCGCGTCGGTGGCCTTGGCCAGCTCCGGCACGTAGACCGTGCCCGCCCGCAGGGCGAGTTCGGGTGCGCCGGTGGCGACGGCGGCCGGGAGGACGGCGGCCGAGGCGGGGTCGTCGTCGGTGTCGACGAGCACGAACCGCCCGGGGTGCTCGACCGCCGCCGCCCGCACCATGCCCCAGATCACGGCCTGCGCCGGATCGGGCACGGCGTCGGCGTGAACGGCGACGGCGGCCCGGGTCACCACCACCAGCGGCCCACCGTCCGACACGTCACCGAGGTCCCGCCGCAGGGCCGCGAGGGCCCGCACGGCGGCCCGACGGGCCAGAGCGGGCAGGTCGGCACCGGGGGCGCCGTCCGTGGTCACGGGGAGGGTACGGGACGCGGAGCCGCCGGCCGGGTCGGCACCGGTGACGGTACGGGGCGCGGAGCCTTCGGCCTGGTCGGCGTCGGCGTCGCCGCCTGCGTTCGCGGCGAGGGGAGCGGACGCGAAGCCGTCGGCCGGGTCGGCACCAATGACGGTACGGAGCGCTGAGCCGTCGGCCGGGTCGGCGTCCATGTCCCCGTCCGCAGTCACGGAGAGGGTGCCGGGCGCCGGCGCGGAGCCTGCGGCCGGATCGGCGTCGGCGCCTGCGGTCGCGGACGCGGAGATGTCCGCCAAGTCGGCAGTGGAGCCCCCGTCTGCGGCCCCGGCGGGAGTAGCGGACGCGGAGCCATCCGCCAGGTCGGCAGCGGCGTCGGTGTTCGTCGTCACTGCGAGGATGCGCGGCGTCGGAGAGGAGTCGGCGATGGTGACCGGTAGTTCGGTCCAGCGCACTCGGAACAGGTCGCCGGGGGCCGGTGTGGCCGCGTTCAGTTGCTCGGTGGTGACCTGGCGGACGCGCAGCGCGGTCACCTCGGCGACAGGGGCGCCCGTGCCGTCGTACAGGCGCAGGGTCATGTGGTCGCTGCCGTGCGGGGTGAGGCGCAGTCGGACCGTCGTGGCGCCGGTGGCGTACAGGGTGACGCCCTCCCAGGAGAAGGGCAGCGTCATCACGGTCGGGTCCTGGCCGTCGAGCAGGTCGATGGCGTGCAGGGTGGAGTCGAGCAGCGCCGGGTGCAGTCCGAAGCCGTCGGCCGCGTCGGCGTCGGGCAGGGCGAGTTCGGCCCAGACCTCCTCGCCGAGCCGCCACGCGCCGCGCAGGCAGCGGAACGAGGGGCCGTAGTGGTAGCCCTGTTCGGCGAGGTGATCGTAGGTGCCGGTGACGTCCACGGGTACGGCTCCGGCGGGCGGCCAGTCGGTGACCGCGGCCGGTTCCGGGGCGGTGTGCGGGGCGAGGACGCCGGTGGCGTGCCGGGTCCACTCGCCGTCCGCGCCCTCCGGGCGGGCGTGCACGGTCAGCCGTCGGCGCCCGTCGGGGTCGGGGGCGGTCGCGGCCACCTGGAGGTGGACGGCGCCCTGCTCGGGCAGGACCAGGGGCCGTTCCAGGGTGAGTTCCTCCACGCGCGGGCAGTGCGTACGGTCGCCGGCCTGGACGGCCAGTTCGACGAAGGCGCTGCCCGGGACGAGGACGACGCCGGCCACGGCGTGGTCCGCGAGCCACGGGTGGGTGGCGAGGGACAGCCTGCCGGTGAGGGCCACCTGGTCGTCGCCGGCGAGTTCCAGGGCGGCGCCGAGCATCGGGTGCCCGGCCGGTGCCTGGCCCAGCCCGCCGGCGTCGGTGACCGCGCCGGGCTCGTCGTCCAGCCACAGCCGCCGCCGCTGGAATGCGTAGGTCGGCAGATCGGTGCGGCGGGCGCCGGTGCCGGCGAACACCCGGTGCCAGTCGACGGTCACGCCGCGCACGTGGGCGGCGCCGAGCAGTGTCGCGAAGGTCTGCTCCTCGTCGCGGTCACGGCGCAGCGCCGGGACGAACGCCGACCGTTCGGCGTCGGCGGTGGCCTGCGCGCCCATGGCCGACAGGACGGCGTCGGGCCCGAGTTCGAGGAAGGTGCGTACGCCGTCGGCCTCCAGCGTGCGGACGCCGTCGCCGAAGCGGACCGCCTCGCGGACGTGCCGGACCCAGTACTCGGGCGCGCACAGCTCGTCCTCACCGGCGCGCGCCCCGGTCAGGTTGGAGACGACGGGGAGTGCGGGCGGCGCGTACCGCAGCTCGCGGGCGGTCTTCTCGAACTCCGCCAGCATCGGGTCCATCAGCGGTGAGTGGAAGGCGTGGCTGACCCGCAGCCGCTTGGTGCGGCGGTCGGTGAAGGCCTCGGCGACGGCGGCGACGGCGGCCTCGGTGCCGGAGACGACGACGGCGCGGGGCCCGTTGACGGCGGCGACGGACACCTCGGGGCCGAGATGCGGCAGCACCTCCTCCTCGGTGGCGTCGACGGCGAGCATCGCGCCGCCGCCGGGCAGCGCCTGCATCAGCCGGCCGCGCGCGGCGACCAGCCGGGCGGCGTCCGCCAGGTCCCAGACGCCGGCGACGTGGGCGGCCGTCAGTTCGCCGATGGAGTGTCCGGCGAGCCAGTCGGGCCGTACGCCGTAGGACTCCAGCAGCCGGTGCAGGGCGGTCTCGACGGCGAACAGGGCACTTTGGGTGTAGAGGGTGTGGTCGAGGGGGCCGGCCTCCTCGGTGCCGGGCTCGGCCCACATCACGTCCCGCAGTGGGCGGTCGAGGTGGGCGTCGAGCGCCTGGCAGGCCTCGTCGAGTGCCTGCCGGAAGGGCGGGTGGGCGGCGTACAGGGCGCGGCCCATGCCGGGGCGCTGGGCGCCCTGGCCGGTGAAGAGGAAGGCGACCTTGCCGCCGGCGGGCCGGCCACGGACCACGGTGTCCGAGGCCGTGCCGTCGCTCAGCGCGGCGAGTCCGGCGAGGAGTTCGTCAGGCTCGCGGGCGATGACGGCGGCCCGGTGGGTGAGGGCGGCGCGGCCCGTGGCCAGGGAGCGGGCGAGGTCGGGCAGGGGCTGGTCGGCGACCGCGCGCAGCCGTGCGGCCTGCGCGGCCAGTGCCTCGGGGGTGGCCCCGGAGATCACGAGGGGCAGCAGTGGGGCCGGTGCCGCTTCCGTCTCCGGTGCGGGCTCGTCGGCCGGGGCCTCCTCGATGATGGTGTGGACGTTGGTGCCGCTGATGCCGAACGAGGAAACACCGGCCCGGCGCGGACGGTCCGTCCGGGGCCAGGGCTGTTCCTCCGTCAGCAGGCGCACCTGTCCCGCGTCCCAGTCGACCTTGGTCGACGGCTGGTCCACGTGCAGGGTCTTCGGCAGCACGCCGTTGCGCATCGCCATCACCATCTTGATGACGCCCGCGACACCGGCGGCGGCCTGCGTGTGCCCGATGTTGGACTTCACCGACCCCAGCCACAGCGGTCCGGTGCGCTCCTGGCCGTAGGTGGCCAGCAGCGCCTGCGCCTCGATCGGGTCGCCCAGCGTCGTACCGGTACCGTGCGCCTCCACCACGTCCACGTCGGCCGCCGACAACCGGGCGGACGCCAACGCCTGCCGGATCACCCGCTGCTGCGACGGACCGTTCGGCGCGGTCAGACCGTTGGACGCGCCGTCCTGGTTCACCGCGCTGCCCCGCACCACCGCCAGCACCGGATGCCCGTTGCGCCGGGCGTCCGACAGCCGTTCCAGGACGAGCATGCCGGCACCCTCGGACAGGGCCGTGCCGTCGGCCGCGTCGGCGAAGGACTTGGCGTGACCGTCGGCGGCGAGGTTGCGCTGCCTGCTGAAGTCCACGAACGTGTCGACGGTCGACATCACGGACACACCGCCCGCCAGGGCCAGGGTGCACTCGCCCTGCCGGAGTGCCTGCGCGGCCAGGTGCAGTGCCACCAGGGACGACGAGCAGGCCGTGTCGACGGTGAGCGTCGGGCCCTCCAGGCCGAGGGCGTAGGCGACCCGCCCGGAGGCGACACTGCCGAGGCTGCCGTTGCCGAGGTAGTCGCGCACGGACTCGGGGACGTGGCGCAGCCGGCTGCCGTAGTCGTGGTACATGACGCCGGCGAAGACGCCGGTGCGGCTGCCGCGCACGGAGTGCGGGTCGATGCCGGCGCGTTCCAGCGCCTCCCAGGACGTCTCCAGCAGCAGCCGCTGCTGCGGGTCCATGGCGAGGGCCTCGCGCGGGCCGATGCCGAAGAAGTCGGGGTCGAAGTCGGCGGCGTCGTAGAGGAATCCGCCCGCCCGGGTGGAGGAGTGGCCGGCCTTGCCCGGCTCGGGGTCGTAGAGGCCGTCCAGGTCCCAGCCACGGTCGGTGGGGAAGGCGCCGATGCCGTCACCGCCGTCGGCCAGCAGCCGCCACAGCTCCTCGGGGGTGCTGACGCCGCCGGGGTAGCGGCAGGCCATGGCGACGATGGCGACCGGCTCGTCCGGTCCCCGCACGGCGGCCTCGGCGGCTGTCTCGGCCTGGTCTCCGAGGAGTTCGCTGCGCAGGAATCCCACGAGGGCGCCCGCGTCGGGGTAGTCGAAGACGAGGGTGGCGGGCAGGCGCAGGCCGACCGCGTTGCCGAGGCGGTTGCGCAGTTCCACGGCGGTCAGCGAGTCGAAACCCAGTTCGCGGAAGGAGCGGCGCGGATCGAGCGTCATGTCGCCGCCGTGACCGAGGACGGCGGCGACATGGGTGCGGACCAGTTCCGTGAGGGCGGCGTCGCGTTCGGCGGGGCCGAGGGCGGCCAGCCGGTCGGCGAGCGATCCGGACTCCGCGCGGGAGGCCGCGGTACGGCGGGCGCGTACGGGCACCAGGCCGCGCAGCACGGCCGGGACGTCGCCGGCGCGGCGCAGGACGGCCAGGTCGAGGCCGACCGGGAGCAGCAGCGGCTCGGCGGCGGCCAGGGCGGCGTCGAGCAGCCGCAGGCCCTCCTCGGTGGGGAGGGGGCGGATGCCCGCGCGGGCCATGCGGGCCACGTCGGCGTCGGTGAGGTGGGCGGTCAGTCCGGTGCGCTGCTCCCAGAAGCCCCAGGCCAGCGAGTGCGCGGCCAGGCCGTGGTGCCTGCGGTGGGCGGCCAGGGCGTCGAGGAAGGCGTTGGCGGCGGCGTAGCCGGACTGTCCGGCGCCGTCGACCGTGCCGGCGGCGGAGGAGAACAGCACGAACGCGGCGAGGCCGAGGTCGCGGGTCAGCTCGTGCAGATGCCAGGCCGCGTCGGCCTTGGGGCGCAGTACGGCGTCCAGGCGCTCGGGCGTCTGGTCGGTCACCAGTCCGTCGTCGAGGACGCCGGCGAGGTGGACGACGGCGGTCAGCGGGTGCTCGGGCGGTACGTCGGCGAGGAGCCGGGCCAGTTGGTCGCGGTCGGCGGCGTCGCAGCGGGCGACCACGATCTCGGCGTCCAGGTCGGCGAAGTCGTCGGCGGCGGTGCCGCTGCGCCCGGCCAGCACCAGGCGGCGCACGCCGTGCCGGGCGACCAGGTGCCGGGCGACCAGGGCACCGAGCACCCCGGTGCCGCCGGTGATCAGCACGGTGCCGTCCGGGTCGAGGGCGGGCGCCTGTCCTGCCGGGACGGCGCGGGTGAGCCGGGGCACGTGCGCGGTGCCGTCGCGCAGGGCGAGCTGGGGTTCTCCCGTGGCCGCCGCGACGGCCACCGCGGTTTCGGCGTCGGCGCCGTCGACGAGCACGAACCGCCCCGGGTGCTCACCCTGCGCGGCCCGGACCAGGCCCCACACGGCGGCCCCCGCCAGATCGGTGACGTCCTCCTCCCCCACCGCGACGGCACCCCGCGTCAGCACCAACAGCCGTGCGGAGGCGGTGCGTTCGTCGGCCAGCCACCGCTGTACGGCGGCCAGCACCCGCTCGGCCGCCCGGCGCGCGCCGGTGACCGGGTCGCCGTCACCGGCCGGCAGCACCACCCATGCGGGCACGGTGTCCGGCGTGGCCGGGCCCTGTTCGTCCAGGACGGCGTACTCGGGCGTCGGCGCCTCGGGCACGGGTAGTGCCGGCCAGTCCAGGCGGTACAGGTCGTCCGGGCGGGCGGCCGGGGTGAGCGCGGCCGGGTCGACGGGCCGGGAGACGAGGGCCTCGACCTCGGCGACCGGGGCGCCCGTGGGGTCGGCCAGTTGGAGGGAGAGCGTCTCGCCGCCGTGCAGCCGGACCCGCAGGGCGGTGGCCCCGGCCGCGTGCAGCGAGACCCCGGTCCAGGCGAACGGCAGCCGGGCGGTGGCCTGGCCGTCGGCGGAGAGGTCGTCGCCGGTGAGGCCGTCGGCGTGCAGGGCGGCGTCGAACAGGGCCGGGTGCAGGGCGAAACCCTCGCGTTCGACCGGCAGTTCGACCTCGGCGAAGGTCTCGTCGCCGCGCCGCCAGGCCGCGCGCAGCCCCTGGAAGGCGGGCCCGTAGTCGTAGCCGAGGCCGGCCAGGTGGTCGTAGGCGTCCTCGACCGGTACGGGCTGGGCGCCCTGGGGTGGCCAGGCCGTGAGGTCGAAGGACGGCGGGGCGGTCTGCGGGGCGAGCAGGCCGGTGGCGTGCAGGGTCCAGGCCGTGTCGTCGGCGTCCTCGGGGCGGGAGTGGACGGTCAGCGCGCGGTGTCCGGTGTCGTCGGCGGCGGCCACGTGCAGCTGGAGCTGGACCGCGCCCCGTTCGGGCAGCGGCAGCGGTGCCTGGAGGGTCAGTTCGGTGACGTGCCCGCAGCCCAGGTCGTGGCCCGCGCCGAGCGCCAGCTCGACCAGGGCGGTGCCGGGCAGCAGGGTGGTGCCGGACACGGCGTGGTCGGCCAGCCAGGGGGCGGTGGCGGTGGAGAGGCGGCCGGTGAACAGGGTGCCGCCCTCGGCGACCGGGACGGCGGCGCCCAGCAGTGGGTGGCCGGTGGTCTTCAGGCCGGCGGCGGTGACGTCGCCGGTGGCGGCGGACCGGCCGAGCCAGTACCGCTCGCGTTGGAAGGCGTAGGTGGGCAGGTCGGCGGCGCGGACGGGCATGCCGTGGAACACGGCCGACCAGTCGACCGGGACGCCGGCGACGAAGGCCTCGCCGAGGGCGGTCAGGACGCGCTCGGGGCCGCCGTCGTCGCGGCGCAGCGACCCGAGACCGGTGACGTCGGCGCCCGTGGCGTCGGCGGTCTCCTCGATGCTGTGCAGCAGCACGGGGTGCGGGCTGCACTCCACGAACACCCCGTACCCGGCGTCGAGCAGGGTGCGGGTGGTGGGCTCGAACAGCACGCTCTGGCGCAGGTTGGTGTACCAGTAGCCGGCGTCCAGGCGGGTGGTGTCGAGCCGGGCGCCGGTGACGGTGGAGTAGAACGGCACGTCCGCGGGCCGGGCCTGGATGCCCGCCAGGTCGGCGAGCAGCCGGTCCCGGATCGACTCGACGTGTGCGGAGTGCGAGGCGTAGTCGACCGGGAGCCGCTTGGCGCGGTCGCCGCCGGCCACGATGGTCTCGCGGAGTTCGTCCAGGGCGTCGGCGTCGCCGGAGAGCACCACGGAGGAGGCTCCGTTGACGGCGGCCACCGCGACCCGGCCGTCGTAGCGGGCCACGAGGTCGCGCACCCGGGCCTCGGGCAGCGCCACCGACATCATGCCGCCAAGGCCGGAGAGTTCGCGGGCGATGGCCTGGCTGCGCAGGGCGACGACGCGGGCGCCGTCGGCGAGGGAGAGCGCGCCGGCCACGCAGGCGGCGGCGATCTCACCCTGGGAGTGCCCGATGACGGCGGCGGGCCGGACCCCGTGGGCGCGCCACACCTCGGCGAGCGACACCATGATCGCCCACAGCACGGGCTGGACGACGTCCACCCGCTCCAGCGGCTGCCGCGCCCGTACGGTCTCGATGAGGTCCCAGTCGGTGACGGGTGCGAGGGCGGCGGCGCAGTCGGCCATGCGCGCGGCGAACACGGGTGAGGTGTCGAGCAGGTCGGCGGCCATTCCGGCCCACTGGGAGCCCTGGCCGGGGAAGACGAAGGCGATCCGGGACTCCGCCGCCGGCCTGCCGCGCACCACGTTCGGGGCGGTGCCGTCCTCGGCGAGGGCGGTCAGACCCGCGATGAGGGCGGGCAGGTCGGCGCCGGTGACGACGGCCCGCTCGGTGAGCGCGGCGCGTCCGGTGGCGAGGGTGTGGGCGATGTCGGGGACGGGGTCGGTGCCGGTGGTGAGGTGGTCGAGGAGGCGGCGGGCCTGGGCGGCGAGGCCCTGTTCGCCGTGGCCGGACAGCACCAGCGGCAGCGGTCCGGTCCAGGAGTGCTCCTGCGCGCGGACCTCGGGCTCGGGGGCGGCCTCGACGATGACGTGGGCGTTGGTGCCGCTGATGCCGAAGGAGGACACGGCGGCGCGGCGGGGCTCGCCGTCGGCGGGCCAGTCGCGGGCTTCCTTCAGCAGTTCGACGGCGCCCTCCTCCCAGTCGACCTGGGAGGTGGGCTGTTCGGCGTGCAGGGTCCTGGGCAGCCGGCCGTGCCGCATGGCCATCACCATCTTGATGACGCCCGCGACACCGGCGGCGGCCTGGGTGTGTCCGATGTTGGACTTGACCGAGCCGAGCCACAGCGGTTCGGCGCGGTCCTGGCCGTAGGTGGCCAGCAGGGCCTGGGCCTCGATCGGGTCGCCCAGCGGGGTGCCGGTGCCGTGGGCCTCGACGGCGTGCACCTGTCGGGGTTCCAGGCGGGCGTCGGCGAGGGCGGCGCGGATGACGCGCTGCTGGGAGGGGCCGTTGGGGGCGGTGAGGCCGTTGGAGGCGCCGTCCTGGTTGACGGCCGAGCCGCGTACGAGGGCCAGTACGTGGTGGCCGTTGCGTCGGGCGTCGCTGAGCCGTTCCAGCAGGATCAGGCCGGCGCCCTCGCCCCAGCCGGTGCCGTCCGCGCCCTCCGCGAAGGACTTGCAGCGGCCGTCCAGCGCGAGCCCGCGCTGGCGGGAGAAGTCGATGAAGGTGTCCGGGGTGGACATGACCGTGACGCCGCCCGCGAGGGCGAGATCGCACTCGCCGGTGCGCAGCGCCTGCACGGCGAGGTGGAGGGCGACGAGCGAGGAGGAGCAGGCGGTGTCGACGGTGACGGCGGGCCCTTCCAGGCCGAGGGTGTAGGAGACGCGGCCGGAGGCGACGCTGCCCAGGTTGCCGTTGCCGAGGTAGCCCTCGACGCCCTCCGGCACCTCGGTGAGCCAGCTTCCGTAGTCGTGGTACATGACGCCGGCGTAGATGCCGGTGCGGCTGCCCTTGAGGCCGTGCGGGTCGATGCCGGCGCGTTCGAAGGCCTCCCAGGCGGTCTCCAGCAGCAGCCGCTGCTGCGGGTCCATGGCGATGGCCTCGCGGGGGCTGATGCCGAAGAAGCCGGGGTCGAACTCCGGCGCGTCGTACAGGAACCCGCCCTCGCGCACATGGGTCCTGCCGGGGGCGTCGGGGTCGGGGTCGTAGATGCCCTCGACGTCCCAGCCGCGGTCCGCGGGGAAGTCGCCGACGGCGTCCGTGCCGGTGTCGACCAGCTCCCACAGCTGCTCGGGGGTGGTGACGCCGCCGGGGTAGCGGCAGCTCATGGCGACGATCGCGACGGGCTCCTGCGCCGCCTCGGTGAGCTGGGCGTTCTGCTGGCGCAGCCGCTCGTTCTCGAGCAATGACTCGCGCAGCGCCTCGACGATCTGCTCGACGGATGTGTCCACGGTCGGTGTCGCTCCCTGCTGGTTCGGCGGCGCTGGTGACGCGGTGGAGGATGCGCCGGTACGGGTGGCCCGGGGGGGGGGGGGGGGGGGGGGGGGGGGGCGGGGGGGGGGGGGGGGGGGGGGGGGGCCCCCCCCCCCCCCCCCCCCCCGGGGCGGGGTCACTGGGTGCCGCTGCGGTCGAGCGCGGCGCGCACCAGGTCGGCGACGGCCATGGACTTGATGTCCAGGGCGCGGTCGGCGGGGGCGGGGGCCGGGGGCTGCTCGGACAGCTTCAGCAGGCTGTCGAGCAGGCCGGCTTCCCGGATGCGGGCGACGGGGATGCGGGAGATCAGGGCGCGCAGCTCGTCGTCGCCGTGCGCGGCGGCCGGGGGCTCGGGGTCCGCGGTGTCCGGGAGGAGCCGTTCGAGGAGGTGGGCGGCGAGGGCCGCCGGGGTGGCGTAGTCGAAGATCAGCGTGGACGGCAGGCGCAGTCCGCAGACCGCGTTCAGCCGGTTGCGCAGTTCCACGGCGGCGAGCGAGTCGAAGCCCAGCTCGGTGAAGGCGCGGCGCGGTTCGACGGCGGCCGGTCCGGCGTGGCCGAGGACGGCGGCGACCTCGGTGCGGACCGCCTCCAGGACGGTGTGCTCGTGGTCGGCGGCGGGGAGTTCGGCCAGCCGCTCGCCCAGGGTGCGGGTCCGGTCGTCGCCGTCCGCGCGGGCGGTGACGCCGGCCAGGGTCCGCAGCACGGCCGGGACGTCGTCGCCGCGCCGGCGCAGGGCCGCGGTGTCCAGCCGTACGGGTACCAGGGCGGGGCTGCCGGTGGCCACGGCGGCGTCGAACAGCTCCAGGCCCTCGTCCGGGTCGAGCGCGCCGATGCCGGAGCGTTCGATGCGCTGGACCCCGGCCGGGTCGAGGGCGGCGCCCATGCCGCCGCCGGCCCACAGTCCCCAGGCGAGGGAGGTGGCGGGCAGGCCGAGCCCGGCGCGGTGGGCGGCCAGCGCGTCGAGGAAGACGTTGGCGGCGGCGTAGTTGCCCTGGCCGGAGGCGTCGAGGGTGCCGGCGGCCGAGGAGAACAGCACGAAGCGGGACAGCTCCCGGCCGAGGGTGAGTTCGTGCAGATGCCAGGCGGCGTCCGCCTTGGGCCGCAGCACGGTGTCCAGCCGCTCCGGGGTCAGCGAGGCGACCAGGCCGTCGTCCAGGACGCCGGCGGTGTGGACGACGCTGTCGACGGGATGCGCGGCGAGCAGGTCGGCGAGCGCGGCGCGGTCGGACACGTCGCAGGCCACGACCTGGGCCTCGGCGCCCAGTTCCGCCAGGTCCGCGCGCAGGGCGCCGGCGCCGGGCGCCTCGGGTCCGCGGCGGCTGGTCAGCACCAGGCGGGTGACGCCGTGCCGGTCGGCCAGGTGGCGGGCGACGAGGGCGCCGAGTCCGCCGGTGCCGCCGGTGACGAGGACGGCGCCCCACGGGCGGTCCTCCGCCGGGGAGTCGTCGGCACGCACCAGGCGCGGGGCGTGGGCGCGGCCGTCCCGCCAGCGGACCTCCGGCTCCCCGGAGTCGAGGAGGGCGGCGAGCGCGGCCCGGTCCGGTACGGGGCCGTCGGGGCCGGTCCGTCCGACGAGGAGAATCCGGCCGGGGTCCTCGGCCTGCGCGGCCCGCACCAGGCCGTGCACGGCCGCATCGGCGAGGCCGCCGCCGGTGAGGACCACCAGTACGGAGCCGCTGTACCGGTCGTCGGCCGTCCAGGCCCGCAGGGTCTGAAGGGTGCGGCCGAGGACGGTCCGTACGGCGCCCGGCAGTCGCTCGCCGTCGGCGGGCGGCGAGGTGACCGGCAGGATCACCACGTCGGGGACGGAGGCGCCGAGCGCGTCCAGGCCCGCGTGGACGGGGACGCCGAGGCCGAGGTCGTCGTCGCCGAGGACCGCCCAGGTACGGCGGTCGGGGCGCCCGGCGGCCTCGGGCAGCGGTTCGTCGGTGACGGCGTAGAGGTGGCGCTGCCGCTGGGTGAGCCGGTCGGCGGTGACGGGCCGGGTGACGTACGACCCGACGGTGGCGAGGGGCCGGCCCTCGGTGTCCGTGAGGTCGATGCGGGTGCCGTCGGTGCCGGGGGTGACGCGGACGCGGGCGGTCAGGGTGCCCTGGCCGTGCAGGGCGACGCCGGTCCAGGCGAAGGGCAGGGCGATGCCGTCGGACGCCTCGTCCGGCTCGCCGTCCGTGAGGGAGGTGACGTGCAGGGCGGAGTCCAGCAGTGCCGGGTGCAGGGCGTGCCGTGCGGCGTCCTGCCGTGCGGAGTCCGGGAGTTCGAGTTCGGCGAGGAGGCAGTCGCCGTGCCGCCAGGCGGCCTTCACGCCACGGAAGACCGGGCCGTAGTCGTAGCCCTCGGCGTGCAGGCGCGGGTAGAGGCCGGTGACGTCGAGCGGGGTGGCGCCGGGCGGCGGCCAGGCGCCGGGCGCGGGCGGGGGCGCGGTGGCGGGGCCGGTGAGGGTGCCGGTGGCGTGGCGGGTCCAGCCCTCGTCCGCCGGGGCGTTCTCGGGGCGCGAGTGGATCTCGACGGTGCCGTCGGGGCCGGTGGCGACCTGGAGGTGTACGGCGGTGTCCACGGCCAGCACCAGCGGGGCCTGGAGGGTCAGTTCGTCCAGGACGGGGCGTCCGGTGAGGCGTCCGGCGTGCAGGGCGAGGTCGACCAGCGCGGCGCCGGGCACCAGGACCGTGCCCAGTACGGCGTGCTCGGCGAGGACGGGGTGGGTGGCGGTGGAGATCCGGCCGGTGAGCAGGACTCCTGCGTCGCCGGGCAGGTCCAGGCGGGCGCTGACCAGCGGGTGGTCGGTGGCGGCGAGCCCGTGCCCGGCGGCGTCGCCGACGGCGACGGCGGGCGTGGGCAGCCAGTACCGGCGGTGCTCGAAGGCGTAGGTGGGCAGCTCGATGCGGCGGCCCTCGTACGTCTCGTACAGCGCCGCCCAGTCGACGTCGGAGCCCCGGGTGTGCACGGCGGCCAGGGCGGCGAGCAGGCCGGGCAGCGGGGCGGTGTCCTTCCGGCCGGCCGGGACGAACGCGGTGTCCTCGGTGTCCGGCAGGCAGTCGGGGCCCAGGGCGGTGAGCACGGGCGCGGCGCCGAGTTCGAGGAAGGTGTCGGCGCCCTTCGCGGCCAGCGTGGTGACGGCGTCGGCGAAGCGCACGGTCTGCCGCACATGCCGTACCCAGTAGTCGGCGGAGCCGAGTTCGGCGGCGGTGGCCGGGGCGCCGGTGAGGGTGGAGACGATCGGCACGGCCGGTTCGGCGGCCTCGATGCCGGTCATGACCTCCCGGAACGCGGCCAGCATGGGCTCCATGCGGGGCGAGTGGAAGGCGTGCGAGACGCGCAGCCTGCGGGTGGTCGTGAAGTGGGCGGCGACCTCGGTGACGGCGTCCTCGTCACCGGAGACGACCACGGCGCGGGGGCCGTTGACGGCGGCGATCCCGCACCGCCCGTCCAGCAGCGGGGTCACCTCCTCCTCGGCCGCCTGTACGGCGATCATCGCGCCGCCCTCGGGCAGCGCCTGCATGAGCCGGCCCCGGGCGGCGACCGCGGTGACGGCGTCCGGCAGCGACCACACGCCGGCGACGTGCGCGGCGGCGAACTCGCCGACGGAGTGGCCGGCCAGCCAGTCGGGGCTCAGCCCGAAGGACTCCAGCAGCCGGTAGAGCGCGACCTGGGTGGTGAACAGCGCCGCCTGGGTGTAGGCGGTCTGCTCCAGGGCCTCGGGGTCGTCGCCGAACACGACCTCGGTCAGGGGCCGTTCGAGGTGCTTGTCGAAGAGTGCGGCGGCGCGGTCGAAGTGCTCGGCGTAGACGGGGAAGGCGTCGTACCAGTCGCGGCCCATGCCGGGGCGCTGGGCGCCCTGCCCGGAGAACAGGTAGGCCAGGGTGCCGTCGGTGGCGGAGCCGGTGACGAGCAGCCCGGGTGCCTCAGCGCCACGGGCCAGGGCGTCCAGCGCGGCGGCGGCCCGGTCGTCGCCGGTGGCGAGGAGCACCGCGCGGTGCGGGTGGGTGCCGCGGGCGGTGGCCAGGGCCAGGCCGAGGTCGGCCGCGGTGGTGCCGGTCAGCTCCAGCAGGCGCCGCGCCTGGCCGCGCAGGGCTTCCGGCGAGCGGGCGGAGACGGGCAGGGCGAGCACCGGCGGGGCGGTGGCGGGGTCCGGCTCGGCGGGCTCGGGCTCGGGGAACTCCTCCAGGATCACATGGGCGTTGGTGCCGCTGATCCCGAAGGAGGACACACCGGCGCGGCGCGGCCGGTCCGGGGCCGGCCACGGGCGCCGCTCGGTGAGCAGCCGCACCGCGCCCGCCTCCCAGTCGACCTGGGGGGACGGCGCGTCGACGTGCAGGGTCTGCGGCAGGACCCCGTTGCGCATCGCCATCACCATCTTGATGACACCGGCGACACCGGCGGCGGCCTGGGTGTGCCCCATGTTGGACTTCACGGAGCCCAGCCACAGCGGCTCGGCGCGGTCCTGGCCGTAGGTGGCGAGCAGCGCCTGGGCCTCGATCGGGTCGCCGAGGGTGGTACCGGTGCCGTGCGCCTCGACGGCGTCGACGTCGGCGGGGCCGAGCCCGGCGGCGGCCAGCGCGGCACGGATGACGCGCTGCTGGGAGGGACCGTTGGGGGCGGTGAGGCCGTTGGAGGCGCCGTCGGAGTTGACGGCGGAGCCACGGACCAGGGCGAGCACACGGTGGCCGTTGCGGCGGGCGTCGGAGAGGCGTTCCACGACGAGCATGCCGGCGCCCTCGCCCCAGCCGGTGCCGTCGGCCGCGGCGGCGAAGGACTTGCAGCGGCCGTCGGCGGCCAGCCCGCGCTGCCGGGCGAAGTCGATGAACGTGTCCGGCGTCGACATGACGGTGACGCCGCCGACCAGGGCGAGGTCGCACTCGCCCTGCCGCAGCGCCTGCGCCGCCAGGTGCAGGGTGACCAGGGAGGAGGAGCAGGCGGTGTCGACGGTGACGGCCGGGCCCTCCAGGCCGAGGGCGTAGGCGACCCGGCCGGAGACGACGCTGCCGAGGCTGCCGTTGCCGAGGTAGGCGGCGAGGTCCTCGGGCACCTCGGCGAGCCAGGTGCCGTAGTCGTGGTACATGACGCCCGCGAACACGCCGGTGCGGGAGCCGCGCAGCCGGTGCGGATCGATGGCGGAGCGCTCCAGCGCCTCCCAGGACACCTCCAGGAGCAGCCGCTGCTGCGGGTCCATGGCGGTGGCCTCGCGGGGGCTGATGCCGAAGAAGCCGGCGTCGAACTCGGCCGCGTCGTACAGGAAGGCACCCTCGCGGGTGTAGGTGCGGCCGGGGGTGCCGGGCTCGGGGTCGTACAGCGCCTCGGTGTCCCAGCCGCGGTCCGCCGGGAAGTCGCCGACCGCGTCGACGCCGTCGGCGACGAGCCGCCACAGGTCCTCCGGGGAGCGGACCCCGCCGGGATAGCGGCAGCTCATCCCGACGATGACGATCGGGTCGTCGTCCGGTGCGGTGCGGGTGGCGACGGCGGGGGTGTCCTGCGGACCGGTGCCGAAGAGCGTGTCGCGGATGTGCTCGGCGAGGGCGCGGGAGGTGGGGTGGTCGAAGACGAGGGTGGCGGGCAGCCGCAGCCCGGTGGCGGCATTGAGTCGGTTGCGCAGCTCCACGGCGGCCAGCGAGTCGAAGCCGAGGTCGGTGAAGGCCCGGCCGGGATCGATGGCGGACGGCCCGTCGTGCCGGAGCACGGCCGCCACCTCGGTGCGCACCAGGTCGAGCAGGGCGCGGTCGCGGTCGGCGGCGGGCAGCGCGGCGAGCTGTCCGTCCGTGGCCGTGACGGGCGCGGCGTTCGCCGTGGCCCGGCGGGCGGCCGGGCGGACGAGTCCGGTCAGCAGCGAGGGTATGCCGTCGGGGCGGCGGCGTACGGCGGCGGCGTCGATCTCGACGGGGACGAGGTGGGGCGCGCGGGAGCGGACGGCGGCGTCGAACAGCTCCAGGGAGCGGGCGGCGGACAGGCCGGGGACGCCGTAGGCCGCGATGCGCTCCCGTGCGGCCTCGTCCAGTGCGGCGCCCATGCCGCTGTCGGTGTCCCACAGGCCCCAGGCGAGCGCGGTGGCGGGCAGGCCGAGGGCGGCGCGGTGCTCGGCGAGGGCGTCGAGGTAGGCGTTGGCGGCGGCGTAGTTGCCCTGGCCGGGGCCGTCGAGGACGGCGGCGAGGGAGGAGAACAGCACGAAGTGCGCGAGGTCGCGGTCCCGGGTCAGCTCGTGCAGGTGCCAGGCACCCAGCGCCTTGGCGTGGAAGACCTCGTCCACCATCGCGTCGGTGAGGGTGTCCACGACGCCGTCGCGTACGGTGCCCGCCGCGTGGACTATGGAGTCGACGGGGTGTTCGGCGAGCAGGCGGCGCAGTGCCTCGCGGTCGCCGACGTCGCAGGCGGCCACGGTCACCTCGGCGCCGAGCGCGGTGAGTTCGGCGTGCAGGCCGGGGGCCGTGCCGCGGCGGCCGGCGAGCACCAGGCGGCGTACGCCGTGGGCGCGGACCAGGTGCCGGGCGAGCAGCGCGCCGAGGCCGCCGGTGCCGCCGGTGACGAGGACGGTGCCCCAGTCGGCGCCGGCTTCCTCCCCGGAGGGCTGCACGGCCAGCCGGGGCACACTGAAGGCGCCGTCGGCCAGGGACAGTTCGGGTTCGCCGGTGGCCAGGAGCTGACGCAGGTCGGCCTCACCGGGCAGCTGTTCGTGCTCGACGAGGACGTACCGGCCGGGGTTCTCCACCTGGGCGGAGCGGACCAGGCCGCGGACGGCCGCGTGGGCGGGGCTGCCGGGCGGGGTGACGACGACGAGCCGGGTGTCGGCCAGGCGCTCGTCCGTCTGCCAGGTGCGCAGCAGCCGCAGGACGTGGTGGACGTGGGCGCGGGCCGCGGTGGCGTCGGCGTCCGCCGGGCCGGGCACGCGGTGCACGACGGCGTCGGGGGCGGGGCCGTCGAGCAGGGCGTCCACGGAGTCCGTGAGGACGGCGGTGCGCGGAGGTGGTGCGGTGGCCGCCGGTCGGGGGTACGGCGACCACCGCACCGCGTACAGGACGTCACTGTCCGGTACGGGACGGGAGGTCAGGGCCTCGATGTCGGCCACCGGGGCGCCGGTGGCGTCGGCGAGGCGCAGGGCGATGGTGTCGCCGCCGGCACGGGTGATCTTCACGCGGAGGGCGGGCGCGCCGGTGGCGTGCAGGGTGACGCCGGTCCAGGCGAACGGCACCAGGACCTCGGGACGCGGCGGGGCGTCGAGGTCGGCGGCGTGCAGGGCGGCGTCGAGCAGCGCCGGGTGCAGGCCGAACTCCGCGGCGTCGGTGCCGGCTTCCTCGGGCAGGGCGACCTCGGCGTAGACGTCGTCACCGTGCCGCCAGGCGGCGCGCAGGCCCTGGAAGGCGGGGCCGTACCCGTAGCCCTGGTCGGCGAGGTCGGCGTAGACGCGAGCGGTGTCGAGCGGCCGGGCGTCCCGGGGTGGCCACACGGTCAGGTCGGCCGTGGCGGCGGGGGCGGTGGTGGTGAGGACGCCGGCGGCGTGCTGGGTCCAGGGGGCGGCCTCGTCGGCGCGGGCGTGGACCGTGACAGGGCGGCGGCCGGTCTCGTCGGGTTCGCCCACGGCGACCTGGACGGCGACGTCCTCGTCGGCGCGCAGCACGAGCGGGGCGCCGAGGGTCAGTTCCTCCAGGGTGTGCGCGCCGACGTGCTCGCCGGCGCGCAGGGCGAGTTCGACGAAGGCGGTGCCGGGGAACAGCACCCGCCCGGCGATGACGTGGTCGGCGAGCCAGGGCTGGGTCCGGGTGGACAGCCGCCCGGTCAGGACGACGCCCTCGGCGCCGACGGCGACCACGGCGGCCAGCAGCGGGTGGCCGGCGGGGAGCTGGCCGAGGCCGGCGGCGTCGGTGGCGGCGCGCTGCTCCAGCCAGAAGCGGCGCCGCTGGAACGGGTAGGGCGGCAGGTCGATCCGGTGCCCGCCGAGGCCGGTGAAGTGCCGCCGCCAGTCGACGGGGACGCCTCGGGCGTGGGCGGCGGCGAGCGCGCCGACGGCCTCGCGGGCCTCGGGCCGCTCACGCCGCAGCACCGGCAGGAAGGCGGTGCCGGATACGTCGGCGCAGTCGGGGCCCATGGCGGTCAGCACCGCGTCGGGGCCGACCTCCAGGAAGGTCCGCACGCCGGCGTCGGCGAGGGCGCGGACGGCGTCGTGGAAGCGGACCCGGGCGCGGACGTGCTCCACCCAGTACTCGGGGTCGCACAGCTCGGTGGTGACGGGCCCGCCGGTGACGGTGGAGATCACCGGCAGCCTCGGCTCGGCGTAGTCGAGCACGTTCACCACGCGCCGGAACTCGGCCAGCATCGGTTCCATCAGCGGCGAGTGGAAGGCGTGGCTGACCCGCAGCCGCTTGGTGTCGTGGCCGCGCGCGGCGAGTTCGGCGGCGATGCGCTCCACGTCGGCGGCGTCGCCGGAGACCACGACGGCGGCGGGCCCGTTGACGGCGGCGATGCCGGTGCCCGGGGTGAGCAGCGGCGCCACCTCGTCCTCGGCGGCGCGTACGGCGACCATGGCGCCGCCCTCGGGGAGTCGCTGCATGAGCCGGCCACGGGCGGCGACCAGGATCGTCGCGTCCTGGAGGGTGAGCACGCCGGCCACGTGCGCGGCGGCGATCTCGCCGACGGAGTGCCCGGCGAGCTGGTCGGGGGCGAGGCCCCAGCTCTCCAGGAGCCGGTGGAGGGCGACCTCCACGGCGAACAGGGCGGGCTGCGCGTACTCGGTATGGTGCAGCAGCTCGGCCTCGGGGGTGCCGGGCCCGGCGAACAGGACGTCCGTCAGCGGCCGGGCGAGCTGGAGGTCGAAGTGGGCGCAGACGTCGTCCAGGGCGTCGGCGAACGCCGGGTAGGCGGCGGCCAGTTCGCGGCCCATGCCGATCCGCTGGCTGCCCTGCCCGGTGAACAGGAAGGCCAGTTCGCCGTCGACGCGTCCGGTGAGGGGCGAGGCACCGGAGGCCAGGTCCCGCAGCGCGGCGCGCAGTTCGTCACGGTCGGCGGCGACGAGAACGGCCCGGTCGTGGAGGGCGGCCCGGGTGGTGGCCAACGAGTACGCGAGATCGAGCGGCTCGGCCTCGTCCACGAGAACCAACAGATCACCGGCACGGGCCCGCAGAGCGGCTTCGCCGCGGGCGGACAGGGCGAAGGGCAGGGGCGTGCCGACGGGCGGGGCCGGACGGGCGCCGGCGCTCTCGGCCGCTGCTTCCGGGCGTCCCGGAATGTCGTCCTCCACGGACCCCGAACGCCCGGAAGTGCCACCGCCGGAGGACTCCGACCGCCCGGAAGTGCCACCGCCTGAGCACTCCGAACGCCCGGAAGGACGGTCGCCCGAAGACTCCGAACGCCCGGAAGTGCCACCGCCCGAGGAGTCCGAGCGTCCGGAAGGACCGCCGCCCGAATGCTCCGACCGGACCGGAAGCTCGGAATCCGCAGGCTCCTCCCGCACCGAATGAACGCCGTGCCCGCGCTCCGACGGCACCAAAAGACCGCTGCTCGCACCGCCGTCCGCGCCCTCCGACCGCGCCGGAAGACCCGCGTCCGCCCCGCCGCCCGCGCCCTCCGACCGCGCCGGAAGACCCGCGTCCGCAGGGTCCGGCTCCTCCAGGATGACGTGGGCGTTGGTTCCGCTCACGCCGAACGACGACACGCCCGCCCGTCGGGCCCGGTCGGTCTGCGGCCACGGGCGCTGTTCGGTGACGAGTTCCACGGCGCCGGAGGACCAGTTGACGTTCGGGGTGGGGGCGTCGACGTGCAGGGTCGCCGGTATGCGGCCGTGCCGCATGGCGAGGATCGTCTTGATCATGCCGGCGGCACCGGCGGCGGCCTGGGTGTGCCCGAGGTTGGACTTGACCGAGCCGAGCAGCAGCGGGGCGTCGGCGGGCCGCCCCTGGCCGTAGGTGGCGAGGAGCGCGGTGGCCTCGATGGGGTCGCCGAGCCGCGTGCCGGTGCCGTGTGCCTCGACCACGTCGACGTCGGCGGCGGTGAGGCCGGCGTCCGCGAGTGCCCGGCGGATCAGCCGCTGCTGCGAGGTGCCGTTGGGCGCGGTCAGGCCGTTGGAGGCGCCGTCCTGGTTGACGGCCGAGCCGCGCACGAGGGCCAGCACGCGGTGCCCGGCCCGGCGCGCGTCGCTCAGCCGCTCCAGGACGAGCACGCCGACGCCCTCGGCGAACCCGGTGCCGTCCGCGGCGGCGGCGAACGCCTTGCAGCGGCCGTCGGGCGCGAGGCCCCGCTGCCGGCTGAAGGCGGTGAACACGCCGGGACCGCCCATGACGGCCACGCCGCCAGCGAGCGCGAGCGAGGACTCGCCCTGCCGCAGCGAGCGGCACGCCAGGTGGACGGCGACCAGGGAGGCGGAGCAGGCGGTGTCGACGGTGACGGCGGGGCCCTCGGCGCCCAGCACGTAGGCGACGCGGCCGGAGATGACACTGTTGGCGTTCCCGGCGAGCAGGTAGGCGTCGAGCCCGTCCGGGGCGTCGTGCAGGCGGGGCCCGTACTCCTGTACCTCGGCGCCGAAGAACATGCCGGCCGGGGTGCCGCGCAGGCCCGTGGGGTCGATCCCGGCGTCCTCCAGGGCCTGCCAGGACGTCTCCAGGACGAGCCGCTGCTGCGGGTCCATGCCGAGCGCCTCGCGTGGGCTGATGCCGAAGAAGTCGGCGTCGAACTCGGTGGCGGTGTCGAGGAATCCGCCGCTGCGGACGTAGGCGCTGCCCGGCACCTCGGGGTCCTCGTCGAAGAGGGCGTCCAGGTCCCAGCCGCGGTCCTGCGGGAAGCCGGACAGCACCTCGCCGCCCTCGGTGAGCAGCCGCCACAGGTCGGCGGGCGAGGAGATGCCGCCGGGGAAGCGGCAGCCGATGCCGACGACCGCGATGGGTTCGTCGGCGCTGCTGTCAGCGGCCGGCTCGTCGGGGGTGTCCGTCATGCCGTGGACCTCGGCGAGCAGCCGGGCCGCCAGGTCGTGCACGGTCGGGCAGTCGTAGGCGAGCCCGACCGGCAGGTCGAGCCCGGTCCGCTCGGTCAGCCGCCGGTGCAGGTCGACGGCGGCGAGCGAGTCGAGTCCCTGCGCGGCGAACGGGACGGCCGGGTCGAGGGTGTCCACCGTGCCCGGCCGGGCCGCTTCGATCGCCTCGGTCACGGCGGTGCGCACCAGTTCGGTCACCAGCCTGCGGTGCTGGGACGGTACGGCCGTGGCGAGCCGCCGTGCCAGAGCTGAGTCGGTTCCGGGCCCGTTCATCCACGCATCTCCACTTTCGGCCGACACCGGTTTTCCTCACCTTTTTCCACACCGTAGTGACGGCCCCGGAAAGGCCACACCCTTAAGCACCCCTAGGGGCCGGCAGGTCGACCCGCCCTGTGCCCCCGGGGTCGCGCCGGTCGAACGAACGGCGTACATAGGACAGCGAGTCGAGCAGATCCGCGGAGGTGATGGCCCGGGCCGGGCGTACGTCGGCGACGCCGTGCAGCGGCATCTTTCCGATGTCGGCCCAGCACAGCCGGCCGTCCGCGGCGATGTAACTCCGGCTGAATCCGGCATTGTCCGGATGCAGACAGTACGGAACGTCGAGATATCCCTTGGCGAATGCCGCGAGCAGCGCGGCACCGAGGTCGTCGTCCAGTTCCAGCACGGCGCTCACCAGCGCCGACGCCTCGGCGTAGGTCTGGGTTCCGGTGCCGTCGAGCGGGGCGCGCGGCGTCCGCGCGGCGACCGCCGCCGCGTATTCGAGGGCGGCGACGTTCTCGGCGACCGACGGAATGCGGCGGGATTCCGCGACGGTTTTCACGATGAGCCGTTCGGAGCCGCTGGCGACGGCGAGTTCGGCCGCTTTCCCGAGCAGTCGGTAGGCGCCTTCCTCGGTTTCCGGGAACAGCCCCATGTAGGCGTAGACGACGACATGCCATTCGGTGTCCGGAAGCAGTCGCGCGCACAGGCTGCGCAACGCGGCCACCGCTTCGGCGTCCTGGCGCGGGTCGGTCTGCTGGGCGTAACTCACCGAAATGCTCCGGATGCCGTGCCGGCGGAAGAACAGCGCCTCCAGCACGCTGACCGCGACGAGCAGTCCGGGCGGGCAGAGCTGGCCGAGGACGCAGCCGCCGAAGGTCTCCAGGTGCGGTTCGGCGCCCGACTCGCGCAGCGCGGCGAGCAGTTCGCAGGAGACGGCCCAGTGGGCGACGGACTCGCGCAGCGGGACCCGGCCGTAGGGCAGGCAGTAGGAGACCGGTCCGCCCTCGGAGGCGTCGAGCCCGACGGCCGTCAGCGCCCGGAAGATGTCCTCCGGCGCGGCCGAGCCGTGCCGGACCTGGACCGGGAAGTCGGGTCCGTGGACCCCGTCGAGGACGTTCAGGGTGGTGGTCGTCTCGTGGCTCACGATCGGGTAGCCGTTGAGGGCGACGCCCTCCAGGACGGCCAGTTCGGCCGACTCCAGGTCGCCGACCCGGGTGTAGCTGTCCAGGGTGATCGTGCCGACGGTGGTCGCCGCGGCGCGCCGGGTGGCGAGCAGCCCGGCCCGCATCCGTTCCGGGCTGCTCATTCCCATCCGGGGCTGGACCACCAGGTGGCCGGCGTCGTGAGCCCGGCGCACGAACGCGCCGAACCCGACGCCGGTCACACCAGGGCCCGCTGCGGCAGCGTGTCGAGCATCCGCCGGAAGGCGGCGACGCCCTCGGCGCTGTCGTCGAACACCGCGTCGTAGCCGGCGGCGCGCAGCGCGGCCACCTCGTCGCCGCCGCAGGGGCCGGCGATGCCGAGCTTGCCGCCGATGACGGCGGGGACACCGGCGAGTCCCGGGTGTTCGCGCAGCCGGGTGACGGTCCGCATGCCGTCGTGGTAGCCGTGGCCGTTGACGCTGCTGATCACGATGAGGGCCGGGCGCTGCGCGAGGGCCTCGGCGATGAGCAGGTCCTCGGGGACGCAGGGGCCGAGGTTGACCACGCGGTGCCCGTGCTCCTCCAGGAGGAGCTGGAGGTAGACGAGGTTCCAGGTGTGGGAGTCGGAGATGCCGCCGGCCACGAGCACGGGCTGGTCGCCGGGGGCGGGGGCGGTCGGGAAGGGGCTCATCACAGGGCCTGTCCGTGGTCGTAGGTGCGGGTGTGCCGGATGCGGGAGACGGAGACGAGGGCGTCGCCGCGGACGACGATCTCGGCGGGGGCGGGACGGCCGAGGAACATCAGCAGGCTGGCCGTCGGGCCGTAGGCGCCCGCGTTGGGCACGGTGAGCAGGTCGCCCGGTGCCAGTTCGGGCAGCGGGACGTTCCGGCCGAGCAGGTCGCCCGGGGTGCACAGCGGGCCGGCGAGGCTCGCGGGGGTGCCGTCCGCGCCGACGGACTCGTGCGGCTCGACGGACACCGGCAGGATGCGGCCGAGTCCGGACATGCCGCCGAAGGTGTTGATGCCGGCGTCGAGGACGAGGTAGCGGGTGTCGCGGCTGTCCTTGACGTTGACGACGGAGGTGAGCAGGGTGCCGCTGTCGGCGACCAGGTAGCGGCCCGACTCGCAGGCGATCCGGGGGGCGCCGTCCCGCCAGCCGGGGAAGTGCTCGTCCAGGGCCTCGGTCAGGGCGTCGCGCAGTCCGTCGTAGACCGGCCGCTCGCCCTGCACGGCGTACGGCGCGGAGAACCCGCCGCCGATGTCGAGGAAGCGGAACGTGACGCCGAGGGCGTCCTGGAGGGCGGCGGCGGTGGCGACGGTGTGGCGGAACTCGGCGACGAGGCTGGCCTCGTCCTTGGCGTTGCTCAGCGGGAAGAAGTGCAGTCCGGCGATGCTGGTGCCGGGCACCTCGCGCAGTGCGGCGGCGAGGCCGGGCAGGGTCTCGCTGTCGAAGCCGAACTGCGAGGGCACGCCGGTCATGCGGATGCTGGTGGCGGCGGCACCGGTGGCGTTGTTCACCCGGATCAGGCAGTCGGCGGTGAGGCCGAGCTTCAGCGCGGTCTCACCGACGCGGCGGAGGTCGCCGTAGGACTCGGTGGAGAACAGGCGGACACCACGCGTCAGCGCCTCGGTCAGTTCCTCGGTGGTCTTGCCTGGCCCGGTGTAGAGAATCCGGTCGCCGGGGAAGCCGGCCCGCAGGGCGGCGTCGAGTTCGCCGACGGAGCTGATCTCGACGCGGCAGCCTCGGGTGCCGCCGGTGCGCAGCTCGCGCAGCAGCTCGGGGTGCGGGTTGGCCTTGGCGGCGTAGAACACCTCGACCTCGTCGGGCAGCGCGGCGAACAGGTCGTCGCGGGCGGCCGCCACCCGGTCCAGGTCGTAGACGTAGGAGGGGGTGCCGAAGCGCTCGGCCAGCTCGGTGGGGCCGGTCACGGGGTGGTTCCTTCCAGGAGGCGGGCGAGCTGCTTGCGGTCGTGCTTTCCGTGCGGGGTCAGCGGCAGCTCGGCCACGACGCGGCTCACGCCGGGCACCTTGGCGGGCTCCAGCCGCAGGGACAGCTCCTTCAGCAGGGCGTGCGGGTCGATGTCGCCCTCGGCGAACACGGCGAGGTCGCGGCCGGGGGCGGGCGGCAGGACGGCGGCGGCGCGGACGCCGGGGATGTCGGTGGCGGCGCTCTCGATCTCGGTGGTGCTCATGCGCACGCCCTTGTGCTTGAACATGTCGTCGCGGCGGCCCTCGTAGTACAGGAAGCCGTCCTCGTCCACATGGCCGAAGTCGCCGGTGTGCAGCCGCAGTCCGCCGCCGGGGGCGGGCCGGAAGGCGCGTGCGGTCTGTTCCGGCGCGCGCCAGTAGCCGGGCATGACGTGCGGGCCCTCGACCACGATCTCGCCGGTCTGCCAGGGCGGCAGCGCGTTGCCGTCGTCGTCCACGACGAAGGCGCGGGTGCCGGGCAGCGGGCGGCCGACCGAGTCCGGTTTGGCGTCCTGGTGGGCGGGCGGCAGCACGGAGACCCGCTTGCACTCGGTCTGCCCGAACTGGATGATCACCTCCGCGCCGGGGAACGCGGTGCGCAGCCCGTCGGCGGTGGACTTCGGCAGCGCGGCACCGGTGTTGGTGAACATGCGCACCCGGGACTCCCGGCCGGGTTCGCGTTCGGCGAGGGCGCAGATCATGGTGGCCAGGGACGGCACGATGGGGACGATGGTGGCGCCGGTCTCCCGGATGCGGCGCAGCAGCACCAGGTCGGACTCGCCGTCGGCGAGCACGATCTCGCACCGGCCGGCCGCGGTGAGCAGCACCTTGTAGAGGCCGTAGTCCCAGGAGATGGGGAAGCGGCAGAACACCACGTCGTCGGGGCGGTAGCCGAGTTCGAGGTTGATGGCCTCGGTGGCGAAGACCATCCGGCCGTGCGGGCAGATGACCGCCTTGGGGGCGGCGGTGGAGCCGGAGGTGTAGACGAGGACGGCGGTGTCCTCGGGGTCGACGTCCGCTCCGCCGGAGCGGGCCCCCCGCACCCGCAGCGCGGTGATCTCCCGCCAGGCCTCGCCGAGGCCGAGGACCGGAACGCCGCCGGCGAGGGCGGTGATCCGGTCGACGGCGGGGTCGGTGACGATGACCAGCGCGGGGTCGGCGTTCTCGGCGACCGACCGCAGGTGGTAGTCCTTCATTCCGGTGTTGACGGGGACCAGGACGGCGCCCCGGCGCGCGGTGCCGTACAGCAGCGCGACCAGTTCGCGGGTGCTGGGCAGCTGGACGAGGACCCGGTCGCCGTGGCCGATGCCGCGTTCTTCCAGCCAGGCGTCGACGGCGTGGCTGTGGGCGGCGAGTTCCCGGTAGGTCCAGCGGCCCGCGCCGTCGGTGACCGCCGGGGCGTCGGGGCGCTCGGCGGTGGCCTCGTCGAGCA
This sequence comes from Streptomyces sp. NPDC029138, assembly GCF_055564375.1. Taxonomy (NCBI): domain Bacteria; kingdom Bacillati; phylum Actinomycetota; class Actinomycetes; order Kitasatosporales; family Streptomycetaceae; genus Streptomyces; species Streptomyces sp. NPDC029138. The sequence goes on along the minus strand of NZ_JBVHWM010000025.1, from coordinate 12,693 downwards.
GGTCGTGCACCCGGGCGTCGGTGCGGGCCTGCGCTGTCGGTTGACCGTTCACTGCGACTCCTGCCGCCTTTCGTGTGTGCGTCCCGCCCCGGTGGCCTGCCGCATGGCCGTGGCCTGGGAGGCGAGCTTCCTGCGGTCGGTCTTGCGGTTGGAGTTGAGCGGGAGCGCGTCCAGGTGGTGGTAGGCGCGCGGGACGACCGCGGCCGGCAGCAGCTCCCTCAGGTGCCGGGCGAGCCGGGCGGGTGGCACGGGCTCGCCGGTGTGGAAGACGGCCAGTTCCACCGTGCCGTCCACGGGCACCGCCACGGTCACGGCGTCCTCGACGCCCGGGCAGGTGCGGGCGGCGGCGTCCACCTCGGCGAGTTCCACCCGCACCCCGTGCACCTGGACCTGGGCGTCCTGGCGGCCCAGGTAGAGCCAGCCGCCGTCGGCGGCGCGCCGGACGCGGTCGCCGGTGCGGTAGAAGCGCCGGCCGTCGTGCTCCAGGAACCGTCCGGTGTCGTCGGCCGGGTCGAGGTAGCCGGGGGTCAACTGCGGTCCGGCGACGCACAGTTCGCCCTCGTCACCGGAGGTGGGGACGCCGGAGGGGTTCAGCAGGAGCGTCTCGTGGCCGGGGTGGACGGCGCCGATGGGCACCATGTCGTTCAGGTACCGGCCCGGCGTCCAGCGGTGCGCGGTGACGGTGACGGTGAGTTCGGTCGGGCCGTACAGGTTCTCCAGGGTCGCGCCCGGCGCGGCGGCGGCCCAGTCCTCGGCGTCCTTGCAGCTGAGCGCCTCCCCCGCGAAGAAGCTCCACCGCAGCGACGGCAGCGCGCCCGGCCCGAGCCCGCCGGTGCGGCGCACCAGGGTGATCGCGCTGGGTGTGGAGAACCACACGGTCATCCGCTGCTCGGCCACGAACTCCGGCAGGTGCGCGTACGCCCGCGCCGGGACCGGTACGACGGCGGCGCCGGCGCCCCAGGCGCAGAACAGGTCGAACATCGCGCAGTCGAAGTTGAGGTCGAAGGTCTGCGAGAAGACGTCGTGCGGTCCGAAGTCGTAGCGCTCGTCGAGCAGCCGGAAGTAGTGCGCGGTGTTGGCGTGGGTGACCGGTACGCCCTTGGGCCGGCCGGTGGAGCCGGAGGTGAACAGCACATAGGCGATGTCGGAGGGCCGGGCCGGCATGGGCGCCTTGAGGGCGCTGTCCGGGTCGACGGCGAGCGCCGGCGCGGGCTGCCCGCCGGGCGCGAACAGGGTCGGCAGCGAGACACCGGCGTCGTGCAGAGCGGTCAGGGCGGGCAGGGCGTCGTCGTCGGCGAGCAGCGCGCCGACCCCGGCGGCCTCGATCATCTGCCGGGTGCGGGCGGCGGGGAAGGCCGGCTGGAGGGGCACGACGGTGACACCGCTGTACAGACCGGCCAGCAGGGCCGCGTACGCCGTGGGTCCCTTGCCGGCCAGCACGCCCACGGCGGGCCGCCGCTCGGGGAGCCCGGCCAGCAGCGAGCCGGCCAGGAGCAGGGCGCGTTCGTGCAGTTCGCGGTAGGTGAGGTCGACGCCGTCGGCGCGCAGCGCGGGCCGGTCCGGGGCGAGGGCCAGACCGCGCGCGAACCGGCCTGACAGCGTGCCGTCCATGGTGGGGTCCACGGTGGCCGTCCCGTCAGCTCGCGGTGCTCTGCAACATGCTCCGCACGGTGTCCCACAGCACGCCGGCGGTGCGGAACGTGTCCATGGTCAGCGCGCTGTCGCGGAAGCGGACCTGGTAGTCCTCCTCCAGCGTGCCGAGGAGCTGGACGGTGCCGAGCGAGTCCAGGCCGAGGTCCTTCAGGTCGGACTCCGGCGTCAGCTCCTCCTGCGGCGGAAGGAACGGCAGGAAGGGGCGGAGTATCTGTTCGAACCGGTCGTCCCACATGGGGGCCTCCAACGTGTCGGGCGGGGTCAGGCGGCGCGCGAGCGGCGCCGGGGGGTCATCGCCAGCCGCGGCTGCGCGGCGACGACGTCGAACTGTCGGGTCGTGCAGGGAACCCGGCCGAAGAGGCTGTCGGGCCCGGCGACGCACAGGCGGCGGGCGCCGGCGTCCTTCAGGGCCGCGGTGACGCTCGGCCAGTTCATCGGGTGGTCGAAGCCGTCGAGCAGCATGGTGCGCAGTTCCTCGCCCGTGTGCAGCAGCCTGCCGTCCTGGTCGGCGACGACGGGCAGCTTCGGGTCGGCGAAGGTGTACCGGGACACCACCTCGCGCGCGGCCTTGTCGCGCAGCGACCGGAACGCCGAGGCGTGCATGGGAGGCCGCATGGTGTACAGCGGGAGGCTGCCGATGGCGCGCAGCCGCTCCTGCATCCACTCCACGCGGCGCTCGGACAGGGAGACCATGTAGAAGCCGTCGTCGACGTGGCAGGAGATCTCGTGCCACTCCCCCGCCGCGTCGAGGTCGGCGAGGATCGCGTCGAGTCCGTCGCGCGGGGCGCGGACGAAGGACAGGGTGACCTTGTCCCGGTGCTCCTCGGCGAAGTACTCCTCCAGGCAGCGGGCGATCTCGGCGGTCAGACGGACCGCGTCGGGCAGCTCCAGGGCGCCGGTGTAGGCGAGGGCGGCCTTCTCGCCGAAGCTGGGCCCGGCCACGATGTCGGGTTCCACGCCGAGGTGGTCCCGGGCCCAGTGGGCGCAGGCCAGGCAGTTGACGAAGAAGGCGACCTGGGCGGCCTCGGAGTAGTCGCCCGCGGAGGTCCGGAAGGCGTCCACGAGCGAGTAGCCGAGCGCCTCGTCGGCGACGGCGACCAGGTCCCGGGCGAAGGGGTTGGCCACCATGAACCTGCCGACCTCGGCGAACGGGACGGGGCCCATGCCGGGGAAGACGAGCGCGGTGTCATGCGTCATGGCGGGATCCCCGCCCCCTTTCACGGACTCGCGGATGTCAGAGGCTCTTGTGGACATCTGAGGCTCTCGAGGGCGTCAGAGGCTCTTGAGGAAGTCGGTCATCACCGCGAAGAACCGTTCCGGTTCCTCCAGGTGCGGAAGATGGCTGGACTCCTCGAAGATCTCCCAGCGCGCTCCGGGGATCTCGTCCTGGTACGGCTGGACGACGGCCGGCGTGGCCTCGTCGTGGCGACCGCTGATCAGCAGGGTCGGCGTGCGGATGCGGTGCAGGTCGCCGACGATCGACCAGTCCTTGAGCGAGCCGATGACATGGAACTCGTTGGGCCCGTTCATCGCGTAGTAGACGGTCGGGTCGTTGTAGATCTCCATGAAGGAGGACAGGAAGTCCCGGGGCCAGGGGCTCACCCGGCACACATGGCGGTCGTAGAAGACCCGCATCGCGGCCAGGTACTCCTCGCTGTCGTACGTGCCGGCCGCCTCGTGCCGCAGCAGGGTCTCCTGCACGCCCGGCGGCAGCTCGCCGCGCAGCCGGGCCATCTCCTGAAGCCATATCGGGTACGACGCGGGCGCGTTGGCGATCACCAGTCCGCGCAGACCGGCCGGGGCGCTCATGGCGTGCCGGGCGCACAGGGGGCCGCCCCAGGACTGCCCGAACAGCACGTAGTCGTCGGCGATCCTCAACTGCTCGACCAGATTGGCGAGTTCCCTCTCGAACAGCTCGACGGTCCAGAACTCGGCGCCCTTGTCGGGCAGATGGGTGGAGCCGCCGTTGCCGAGCTGGTCGTAGTGGACGACGGGCCAGCCGTCCTCGGCGAGCCGGGCCAGCGGCAGCAGATAGTCATGGGTGCTGCCGGGGCCGCCGTGCACGGCGACGACCGCCGGCCGTCCCGCGCCGAGTTCACCGGTCACCCGGTACCAGGTCCGGTACTCCCCGAAGGGGACGGTGCCCTTCGCGCTGGGATCCGGGGACACGCTGATCACCTCTGCTCGGCTGCGGGACGCGGCGGCGGCCGGGGACGGGACGCCGGCCGGGACCGGGAGAGCCGGGGCGGTGGGGTTCCGTGCCCCTGTCGTGGTCCGCCGTGCCTCTGCCCGTGTTCCGCAGCCGACGCTAACCGCCGCCGCGCCACCGCCAGACCCCTAACCGCCCCTAGGCGAGGTCCGGCCGGCCGGGCAGCGCCTAGGGGTCGGCGGGCGGGGGGCGGTGGGCGCCGAAGAGCCGGAATGCGGGGCCAAGCATGAACTCACGGAGGGGAAATGCGGAAGCCGGAAAGCTCCGAGTCCGTGCGTGCGGGAATTCCGGCACACGTGAGGGAATTTCGAGGGCTCAGGAAGTCAAGTGAAGGACTGCCCGTCCATGCGGTCGTCCTCCATGCGGTCGTCCTCCCTTGCGTTCTCCTTTACGTCTTCCTTTGCGCCCTTCTTCGCGTCCTCGGTCGCGTCCGCCGCGCGCTCGACCGGCGCTCCCGGTGAGGTGGACGGCATGCGCCGCAGGAGGGGAAGGCAGCCCAGGAGAAGGAGACCGGCCACGGCCCAGGGGGCGTCGAGACCGGCGTCCTCGGCCACTACGCCGCCCAGCGCGGCGCCCAGCGGCATGGTCCCCCACGCGGCGAGGCGGTAGCCGCTGGTGATCCGGCCCAGCATGCCCGCCGGTGCCAGCCGTTGCCGGAGAGAGACGGTGCACACGTTCCACAGCACCACACCGGCGCTGTTGACGGCCAGCATCAGGGCCACCAGCGGCCACCAGGGCACCGCCGCGACGACCAGGTAGCCGAGCGCCGAGACGGTCACCGACACCAGCAGGCTGCGTCCGGAGCCCAGTCGTGCCGCTGTCCAGGGCGCCGCCCTGGCGCCCGCCAGACTGCCGACGGCCGCCGCCACGAGCATCAGGCCGTAGCCGTGGGCGGGCAGGCCGAGACGTCGCTCCACGTACACCACGAGCACCGCGTAGACCGCCTGCTGACCCACGCCCAGCACCGCCACCACCAGCATGAGGCGGCGCAGGATCCGATGGCCGCCGAGCCACCGCAGGCCGGCCCACGTGTCGCGCAGCAGGCCACCGACACCGCGTTCCACCGGCCCGTCCCCGGTCCGCCGTCCGTCCGGCCACCGCGCGGGAAGCCCGGTGAGCAGGAGTGCCGAGCCGAGGAACGACACGGCGTCCACCGCGAACGGAAGGGGCCGCCACACCGCCCAGAGCGCCGCGCCCGCCGGCGGGCCGAGGAAGCCGGTGCCGGTGATCTGCGCGGCGATGATCCGCGCGTTGGCCCGTTCCAGCTCCCGGTCCGCGGCCAGAGACGGCACGATCGCCTGGGCCGCGCTGTCGAAGAAGACCTCGGCGACGCCGGTGAGGAAGGTGATCAGCACGAGCAGGGGAAGCGGCACCCGCCCGGTCACCGTGTACGCGCACAGCAGCGCCGGCACCGCGCAGCGCACCAGGTCCGCGGCGACCAGGGAACGGCGGGCGGGCATGCGGTCGACGAGGGTGCCGATGACGGGCGCGAGGAGCCAGGCCGCCCGGCCGGCCGCCGCGACCACGGAGACCCAGAACACGTCACGTGTGACAGCCGCCGCCAGCAGGGGCAGCGCCGCGAACCGCACGCCGTCGCCCACGGAGCTGATCGCGTTGGCGGCGACCAGCCGGCTGAGCGGCGCTGTGCGAAGGCGAACGAGGAGGAAGGCAGAGCGCACCGTGCCCCGGTACCCGGGTCCACCGCTGAATCCACGTGCGCCGAACCGGCTTTGTGCGTTCTTTCCCCGGCCACCGATAAAGAGAAGCCGCAGTCGCGAACGACGGTTGACACCCAATTGCCGTCAGCCACAGCCTGGACCAGGCCGTGGGACGCAGCCGAGGCGACGCTCGCCGCGAAGGCGGAGCGAGCCGGGGTCCGGCACCTGATCGAGGCGCCCGGCGCACGCGTGGGACTCCTCACGGACCCGGCCCTGCCCGAGCGGACCCAGCAGGACCTGGCCGCGCTCTTCCGCCGGCATCTGAGCGCCGGCCAGGGCGCGGACCATCTCGCACCCCTGGGCCCCGAGGAGACCGCGACCGCCCGCGACGCCGTACAGCCGATGCGCGACACCGCACCGGAACTGTGGCGAACGGTCGGGGGCGTGTGCGGGTCTGGCCGGGGGTGGTGCGTGCTTGCCGGTCGGTCGGCCGGGGGCCGGTGGCGCGTGGGGGTGCGGTCCCTAGGGGCGCGTAGGGGTTGGGGCCCCCGCCGTGGCTGCTTAGCGTGCGAGGGACGGCCGACAGCGCCGTACCGGCGCCGGGCCCGGACCCGCTCCGATACCGGCGCGTCCCGCTCCCTCCGTGCGAAGAGGACATGATGACTGCACCTGCCGAACCGGCCGACGAGGCCGCGCTGCCGGAGTTCCCGATGCGGCGGGCCTGTCCCTTCAGCCCGCCGGCCGCCTACGCCGAGCTGCGCGAGACCGAGCCGGTCTCCCGGGCACAGCTGAAGGTCAACGGCAAGCCCACCTGGCTGATCACCCGCCACGACCTGTACAAGAAGCTCCTGGGTGACTCCCGGGTCAGCGCCAACCTGAAGCTGCCCGGATATCCCCTCCAGGTGCCGGTCCCGGAGGAGACGCTCCAGTCGGTGCCGCTGACCTTCCTCTCCATGGACCCGCCGGACCACACCGTCCAACGCCGCATGCTGGCCCCGGAGTTCAGCGTCCGGCGGATGCGCGAGCTGCGCGGCCGGGTGCAGCAGATCGTGGACCAGCAGATCGACCAGATGCTCGCCAAGGGCGCGGACGGTCCGGTCGACCTGGTCACCGCGCTCGCGCTGCCGGTGCCGTCCCTCGTCATCTGCGAACTGCTCGGCGTCCCCTACGAGGACCACGGCCGGTTCGAGGAGTGGGCGTGGGCCATCATGAACCACGACATCAGCGACGAGGACCGGGGCATCGCGCACTACGAGCTGGACCGGTACGTCGACGGGCTGGTCACCGCCAAGGAGAGCGAGCCCGGCGACGACATGATCAGCCGGCTGATCGAGTTCAACCGGCAGACGCCGGCGGTGGAGCACTCCGACATCGTCAGCATGTCCAAGCTGATGCTGGTCACCGGGCACGAGACCACCGCCAACATGATCGCCCTGGGCGTGCTGGCCCTGCTGGAGCACCCGGACCAGTTCGCCGCCGTCCGCGAGGAGCCGGAGCTGATGCCGAAGGCGGTGGAGGAGCTGCTGCGCTTCTTCTCCATCTCCGACGCGGGCACCGCCCGGGTCGCCCTGGAGGACATCGAGCTGGGCGGGGTGACCATCCGGGCCGGCGAGGGCATCCTGCCGCTGAACAACGCGGCCAACCACGACGAGCGTGTGTTCCCCGACCCGGACCGCCTCGACGTGCGGCGCGAGGCCCGCAGCCACCTGGCGTTCGGCTACGGCGTCCACCAGTGCATCGGCCAGAACCTGGCACGCATGGAGCTGGACGTCGTCTACTCGACGCTGTTCCGGCGCGTGCCGACGCTGCGCCTGGCCGCCCCGGTCGAGGAGCTGCGGTTCAAGGACGACGCGATCGTCTACGGCCTGTACGAGCTGCCCGTCACCTGGTGACACCGCAACCCCGCCCCCGTACCCCGCTTCCGTCACCGACACGTTCCGAAAGGCAGCCATGACCCAGTCCGCCGACGCCGTACCCGAGACGGGGTCGCCGCTCCCGCAGTTCCCGATGCGGCGCACCTGTCCGTTCAGCGAGCCGCGCGAGTACGCCGAGATGCGCGCGAACGCCCCTGTCTCGCGTGCCGCGTTGAAGGTGAACGGCAAGCCGACCTGGCTGGTCACCCGGCACGAGGACGTCCGGCAGGTGCTGGGCGACAGCCGGGTCAGCTCCAACCTCAAACTGCCGGGCTACCCGCACCAGTTCCACATCCCCGAGGAGATGCTGGCGCAGGTCCGGCTGATGATGCTCAACATGGACCCGCCGGAGCACAGCGCCCAACGCCGGATGCTCATCCCGGAGTTCACGGCGCGGCGGGTGAAGGAGATGCGCCCGCGCATCCAGCAGATCGTGGACGAGCACGTCGACGCGATGCTGGCAACGGGCGGCCCGGTGGACCTGGTCACCGCGCTCGCGCTGCCGGTGCCGTCGCTGGTGATCTGCGAACTGCTCGGCGTGCCCTACGAGGACCACGCCCAGTTCGAGGAGTGGTCGGCCGCGATGATGAACCACGACCTGAGCCCGGCGGAGTACGGGGCCGCGGTGCAGGCCCTGGACATGTACCTCGACAAGCTCGTCACCCTCAAGGAGAACGAGCCGGGCGACGACCTCATCAGCCGGTTCCTGGAGAAGAACCGCACCGAGCGGGTCGCCGACCACGTCGACGTGGTGACGATGGCCCGGCTGATGCTGGTCGGTGGCCACGAGACGACGGCGAACATGATCGCCCTCGGTGTGCTGGCCCTGCTCCGGCACCCCGAGCAGCTGGCGGCGCTGCGGGACGATCCCGCTCTCCTTCCGAACGCCATCGAGGAGTTGCTGCGCGTCTTCTCCATCTCCGACTCCGGCACGGCGCGGGTCGCGGCGGCGGACATCGAGGTCGGCGACGTCACCATCCGCGCCGGCGAGGGCATCCTCGCCCTGAACAACGCCGCCAACCACGACGAGTCGGTCTTCCCGGACCCGGGCACCCTCGACATCCGCCGCAAGGAGGCCCGCAGCCACCTCGCCTTCGGTTACGGCATCCACCAGTGCATCGGCGCCAATCTGGCCCGGGTGGAGCTGGAGACCGTCTACGGCACGCTGCTGCGCCGCATCCCCGGCCTCCGGCTGGCGGCCGAGCCGGACGAGCTGCGCTTCAAGGACGACGCCATGGTCTACGGCGTCTACGAACTCCCCGTCACCTGGTGACGGCCGACCCGAACGGAGTCCCCCTCATGCGTGTCACCGCGGAACGCGACCGGTGCGTGGGCTCCGGCCAGTGCGCGATGCTCAGCCCCGAGGTGTTCGACCAGGACGACGAGGGTCTCGTCGTCGTCCTGCGGGAGGAGCCGGCCGTGGATCTCCACGAGGAGGTCCACCGGGCCGCCGACCTGTGCCCGGCGCGCTCGATCCAGGTGCACGGCTGAGTCTCCGTCTCGTCACAGGCGTGCGCCTCGGCGGTGGGCAGGCCACCGCCGAGGCGCACGCACTGCGTCAACGGACGTTCTTTCAAGGCGCGTTGGCGGGCCGGGGCCCTGCCAGGGACTCGGCCTGGTGGAGGAAGCGGGGCAGCCACTCCTCGTAGGAGACGCCCGTCAGGAACCCCAGTGCCGCTTCCGCGTCCTTGCCGACCACCGTGTGCAGCGGTGTGCCGGGGTCGTCGGCTGCGGCGACGACGGCCTCGGCCGCCTCCGCGCAGTCGGCGGCGCCTTCCGCGACGCGGGCGAGGAACCGGGCCAGCCATGCGTGGTCGGCGTGGTAGGGGTCGTCCTCGGACGGCTGCCCGTCGGCGCCGGCGACGGACCTGCCCTGGATGCGGGAGGCGAAGCTGCCCGGTTCCAGGCAGACCACCCGGATGCCGAAGGGCTGGACCTCCGCGTACAGGGCCTCGCTGAGCGCGCCCAGGGCGGCCTTGCTCGCCGCGTAGAACCCGCCGTGCGGCACGGCGAACGTCCGCCCCGCGAGGGACGAGACGTTGACGATGACGCCGCCGCCACGGGCCCGCATCCCGGGCAGCACGGCGCGCGAGACGCGCAGCGGGCCCCAGACGTTGGTCTCCATCAGTGTGCGCGCCTGGTCGAGCGGCATGGTCTCGACGGGTCCGGTGCGGTCGATGCCCGCGTTGTTGACCAGCACGTCGATGGGTCCGTGCCTCTCCTGCACCGCGGTGACGGCGGCGGTGACGGACGCGTCGTCGGTGACGTCCAGCCGGGGGACGTCGAGGGTGAGGTGCTCGGCGCGGGCGCGCCGGAGCAGTTCCTCCGCGCCGGCGGGGTCGCGGACGCAGGCGTGGACGCGGTCCCCGCGCCGTGCGAACGCCAGCGCCGTCTCCAGGCCGATGCCGCTGCTGCACCCGGTGATGAGGACCGACGTCATGACCGCGCCGCCCACTTCGCCAGCAGCCCCAGGATGTCCCCGGCATGTGCCGTCAGGTAGAAATGGCCGCCGGGGAACACGTGGAACTCGGATGCCGTGTCCGTGTGGCGCGACCAGGCGCGTGCCTCGTCCACGGTGACCTTGGGGTCGTCGTCGCCGACCAGGCTGACGATGGGGCAGGTCAGGTTGGGGCCCGGCTCGTAGGTGTAGGTCTCGGCCGCGCGGTAGTCCGCGCGGATCGCGGGCAGGGCCATGCGGATCAGTTCCTCGTCGTCGAGGATCGTCGCGTCCGTGCCGCTCAACTGCCGCATCTCCTCGATGAGTCCGTCGTCGTCGCGCAGGTGGACCGTCTCGTGGCGCGGGCAGGAAGGGGCGCGGCGGGCGGAGGCGAACAGGGCGCGCGGCACGACGCCGTGGTCGCGTTCCAGCCGGCGGGCGACCTCGAAGCCGAGGGTCGCGCCCATGCTGTGGCCGAAGAGAACCAGGGGGCGGTCCGCCCAGGGCAGCAGGACGGCGGTGACCTGGTCGGCGAGTTCGCTGATGCTCGTGGCGCACGACTCGTTGCGACGGTCCTGGCGCCCCGGGTACTGCACGGCGAGCACCTCCACGGAGGCCGGCATCTTCGCCGACACCGGGTGGTAGAAGGTCGCCGAGCCGCCCGCGTGGGGCAGGCACACCAGCCTGGCCGCCGCGTCCGGGCGGGGATGGTAGCGGCGGATCCAGAGACTGTCCTGCTCGGTGAGCGTGGTCATGGGGGCGGGCGTTCCCTTCCTGGGCTGCGGCGCAGGGCGCGGGGGCGGTGCCCCAGCAGTCTCACGCCCACGACGGGGGCGGACCACCCCTACCCGCCCCAACCGGCGTGCTCAGGCGTTGAGATAGGCCAGTACGGCGAGCACCCGGCGGTTGCTGTCGCTCGACGGAGGCAGCATCAGCTTGGTGAAGATGTTGGAGATGTGCTTCGCCGCCGCCCCCTCGGTGATGGTGAGCCGCTGGGCGATGGCCGTGTTCGAGCACCCCTCCGCCATCAGCTCCAGCACCTCCCGCTCGCGGGCGGTGAGCGCGGCCAACGGCTCGTCCCGGGAGTGACTGGTCATCAGCTGGGCGACCACGGCGGTGTCCATGGCGGTACCGCCGGCCGCGACCCGGCGCACGGCGTCGATGAACTGCTCGTCGTCCAGCACGCTGTCCTTCAGCAGATAGCCGATGCCGCCGGTGCCGTCGGCCAGCAGCTCGCGGGCGTACATCTGCTCGACGTGCTGGGAGAGGACGAGGATCGGCAGGCCGGGCTGTTCGCGACGGGCGCGCAGGGCGGCCTGGAGCCCCTCGGTGGTGAAGGTGGGCGGCAGCCGTACGTCGACGATGGCGATGTCGGGCCGGTGCTCGGTGATCGCGGCGGCGAGGTCCGTGCCGTTGTCGACGGCGGCGGCCACCTCGAAGTCGTACGCCTCCAGCAGTTGGATGATCCCCTGCCTCAGGAGGAAGAGGTCTTCGGCGAGGACAACGCGCACGGCAACTCCATCTTCATCACGGTCGGACCGCCCGGTGGACTGTCGATCTCCAGGACCCCGTCAAAGGATGCCAGCCGCCGTCGGATGCCCGCGAGGCCGCTCCCGGCCGACACGTCGGCGCCGCCGCGGCCGTCGTCGGTGACCCGGGCGTGCAGCATGCCCTCCTCGCACCAGGCGACGACCTCCACGCGCTGCGCGTCGGCGTGCTTGAGGGCGTTGGTGAGCAGCTCGGACACCGCGAAGTAGACGGCGGACTCGACCGGGTCGGGCAGTCGGCCGGGCAGGTCCACCACCACGGTGACATGGAGCGGGCTGGCCAGGCCCAGGGCGCGCAGGGCGTCGGGCAGGCCCCGTTCGGCGAGGACCGGCGGGTGGATGCCGTGGACCAGGTCGCGCAGTTCGCGCAGCGCCTGCACCGACGAGGTGCGGGCCTGCCGCAGCAGCCGCCGGGCCTCCTCCGGGTCCTGGCTCATCTTCCGGTCCACGGCGCCGAGTTGGAGGCCGAGGCTGACGAGGCGGGCTTGGGCGCCGTCGTGCAGGTCGCGTTCGATGCGGCGCAGTTCGGCGGCCTGGATGTCGAGGGCTCCGGAGCGGGTCTCGGACAGGTGCTGGACGCGGGAGGCCAGTTGGGACTGGCGGGTGGGGCCGAGCAGGAAGCGGACGAAGTAGGCGTAGCCCTTGAGCACCAGCGGGCCGAGGAACAGCCAGCCGGTGAGCACGACGAGCGCGAGCAGGGCCGCGGCGAGCGCGGCCGGCCAGCTGTCGACGGTGACGAAGGAGTACCAGCGGCCGTGTCCGTCGTCCGCGAGGGGCTGCCACAGGCCGCAGGCGAGGAACAGCCCCTCCCCCGCGTAGTAGAGCAGCGCGGCCGGGACGAAGCCGGCGAGGCCGACGACGCAGTTGAGGAGCAGCCACAGCAGGTCCCGCCAGGTCGCGGGGTCGGCGAGGATCCACTTGCAGCGCCGTGTCCAGCCGACGATGTCCTTCTCGATCTCCTCCGGTTCGGGCCGGTAGGGCCGCTCCACCGGGACGCCGGAGCGCGCGGCGGCGCGGCGGTTGAGGTCGCACAGCCAGCGCACGGCCCGGGTCAGATAGGGCAGCGCGAGGAAGCCGATCCCGATGAGGCACAGGATGATGAAGTAGGTGGTGGTGACGAAGAGGACGACCGACAGCAGCGCTCCGGTGGCGACGGCCACGCCGACCAGGGTGTCCAGGGTGGCGGGGGGGGGGGGGGGGGGGGGGGGGGGGGGGGGGGGAGGGGGGGGGTGGGGGGGGGGGGGGGGGGGGGGGGGGGGGGGGGGGGGGGGGGGGG
>NZ_JBVHWM010000024.1:0-109081 GCF_055564375.1 Streptomyces sp. NPDC029138 | reverse complement strand
GGCGCCCTGATCGCCCTCTTCTACCTCCCCGCCGGACGCATCTCCTACGACATCCGTCCTTCCCGGTCCGCCGGTGCCGCCGCGTAGTACGGCGCACGGTTCTCGACGGGCCGGCACACGGTGAGGGTCAGCGGCCCGGCGGGGACGGGGATGACGGCAGACGACGCCGAGGTCGTCGGCGGAAGGGGACCGATGAGAGCCGCCAGGCGGAGCCCGCCGTGCCTGCTGCGCGTCGGCAGGCCGCTGTCCGCGCTGCCCGTGGGCGGCCAGTGCCGCCACAGCCTCCGCAGTCATCGAGTAGAAGAGGGGGATGTTCAACAGGCCGCCGCACCCGGCGATGAGCTCCTTCAAGTGCTCGATCGTGCCCAGCCGTTCGTAGTCCGGGGCGTAGACGGAGTAGGCCTTGCCGTCCAGCGAGCTACCGCGTCCTCGGGATTCGGTACACAGACACGTGTGAACGCGACTCAGCGGTGAACTCAGCGCCGGCCCAGTCCGCGTACCTGTCCTCCAGCTCGAACCCGGCCAACTGAGCCATGAGGTCGAGTTCAGCCGGCCAGATGTAACGGTGGGGGCTGCGGAACAGCTGCGCCTGCTTGGTCTCGTCGAAGCGGAAGTGGTGCGACACGACCTGCTGCCGCAGGATGTCGTAGGTGTCGAGACCGATATAGCCGGGCTCGCGGTGCCAGACGGTGGCGGTCTGGCCCGGCGGGAGCTTACGCAGCTCAGGCACCCACAGCTCGACCACGAACCGGCCACCGGGTGTGAGGTGGCGAGCGGCGTTGCGGAAACACTCGACCTGCTCGGCCTGAGTGAGCAGGTTGGAGATCGTGTTGTAGACGAGGTAGACCAGGGTGTACTCCCCCGGTACGACGGTGGTCGCCATGTCACCGATGACCACCGGGATCGTCGCCTCGTCCGCCTTGGTGCGCAGTTGCTCCACCATCGGCGGTGACAGTTCGATGCCGGTGACCGGGACCCCTCGCCGCGCGAGCGGAATGGCTACCCGACCGGTCCCGATGGCGAACTCAAGCGCTGCTCCTTCCCCTGCGAGCCGGGCAAGACGCTCCACGGTCGGCCCCAGGACCTCCGGCGCGAACATACCGGACCCGGGCGTGTCATACGCCTGCGCGGTATCCGTGTCCCAGATGTGTCCCTGCTGCATGCCACCAACGCTCGCCGCTGCCCTCAGCGCTGTCCAGCGAATATTGAACAGCAGCGACTGACACTCCGATGTTCGGTGCGGGCGACTTCGCTGGATGGCGCGGCTCACATGTTCTTCCCTCGTGGGCGACGTCGATGCGGCGTTTCGGTTCAGCGGCGAGGCCTGCCTACGCCGAGGCCGGACCCGCTGATGACCAGGTGGTCTCCTGACTGATGGTAAGTCAGGTGTAAGTCAGGTAAGACCTGCGCGAACGGCCCCGAGGATTCGCCTGATTCAGCGGTGTGTGCCGTGTCACGCACTTCAAGAGCCGTCTAAGTTGTCTGCATCACAGCGGAAATGTCCATTTAGCGTCCATGCTCGAAACGGATACCGACTCCCGAAGTGGAGCTTATCCGCATGCTCTTGGGCGCGAAGTTCCAAAGTGACCCATGCCACAGCACTCGTGACTTTCCCCCTGTTCCCCTCGCTGTTCCCCCCTGTTCCCCCACAGTTCCCCAGGGAAGGTGCCCCATGGCCGCTTACCTCTGTCCTCCTGCCGTGATACACGGCGAGCACACCGTGAAGACCAGCCAGATCGTGGCCGAGGTCCGCGACCGGCACCCGCACGCGGCATGGGCGCCGCGGATCGACGGCATCGCGGCCAGTACGGGCATCGAGACCCGCGGGTGGATGCTGCCGCTGGAAACCGCCGTCGCGCCCGGCAACGGCGGCGGCCTGCGGGCTGTCGGCGTCGGGCCGGCCCAAGAGGCGCTGGCACGCGACGGGTTCGCCCAGCAGGACGTGGACCGCGTGATCGCCGCACTTGAGGCGATACCCGCGCCACAGACTGTCCAGGAGCGCACCGCGCCGGCCTGGGAGGCCGTGCAGTCCTACGGGGAGCGTGCGGCGCGCGGGGCCCTCCAGATCGCCGGGCTGGACGCCGCGGACATCGACTGCCTGATCACCAGTCACTCCACCACCCCGGCGCTGCCGGGCCTGGACATAGCCCTCGCCAACAAGCTTCCGCTCCGCGACGACGTGCTGCTGCTGCCGGCCACACAGTGGGCCTGTGTCGCGGGGACCCGCTCCCTGGCACTGGCCGCGGAACTCGTGGCCGCGGACCCCGACCGAGTGGTCCTGGTCGTCATCGCGGAGGCGCTGAGCACGACCTACCAGCCCGCGGACGACACCCTTGAGTCTCTGATCGTCCGGTTGCTGTTCGCGGACACCGCGGTCGCCGCGGTGGTCACGGGCCGCCCGAGGCGCGAGTCGGTGCTGCGGCTGGACGCCGCCTGGCATCACACCCTGCCCGGCACCCAGGACCTGCACCGCCTGGAGACGCGGGCGGATGGCACCCACTTCGTGATGGACCGGCGCGGGCCGCGCGCCGTGCAGGAGACGGTCACCGCGATGTGGGAGTGGCTGCGCCTCCGTTACCAGGACCACCCCGACGCCTGGCACCCCGACGTGCTGCTCGCGCACCCCGGCGGGACCCGGGTGCTGGAGTACATGGAGCAGACGATGCCCGACGCGTGGCCGTCGGGGCTGCTGGACTACAGCCGGGACAGCTACGCCACCGGCAACCGCGGAGGCGCCGCCGTGTTCGACATTCTGCGGCGGGCGCATGACGCCGGGCAGAAGCCGGGCAGTCGCGCCGTTCTGTACGCGGCGGCACCCGGCCTCACCGCCACCGCCTTGGAAGGTGAGTGGCTGTAGTGCGAGGCCGCGCCACCCGCACCGGCAAAGGGGCCGCCCGCGGCATCCCGACAGAGTTGCCGCCCGCGTCATCGGTCACGCCGCCGGTACCGCTGAGGGCGCCGTCCGTACCGTCGGCGGCGCCCGACGCGCCCGCTGCCCGAGCCCGCGCCGAGCTGTCGTACGCCGCCCGCGTCTCTGAGACGTAGCCGCGTCACCTCGCGACTTTCGCCCAGACCACCTTGCCGGCGTCCGTCCAGCGCACCCCCCAACGGGTGGTGAGCCTGTGCACGATGTGCAGGCCACGACCGCCGTCGTCGAGCAGGCCGCCCCGCCTCAGACGGGGTCTGCCGTTGCCGGTGTCGCCCACCTCGCACAGCAGGCCGTGACCGGCCCTGATCAGCCGTACCGTGATGGGACCGGTGGCGAAGCGCACGGCGTTCGTGACCAGCTCGCTGATCAGCAGCAGCACGTTGTCCCGGGTGTCGTCCCTTGTGCGCCACTGCCGCAGCAGCACGGAGACCTGCGCGCGGGCGCGGGCGGGGGCGTCGTCACGGGCGGGCAGCCGCCAGGTCGCGGTGTCCCCTTTGCGGTAGCCGATCATCCGTGCGAGCAGCAGGGTCACATCGTCGCGCTGGCGCACGGGTGCCAGCGCGGAGACGACGTGCCGTGCGGCCTGCTGAAGGGTGTCCCAGGGGTGCACCGTGGACACGGCGTCCGCCAGCCTGCCGATGCCCTCGTCGATCGACAGCGCGGGATCCTCCACCAGTCCGTCGGTGTAGAGGGCGAGCAGGGACCCCGGGGGTGCGCCGAACGTGTGCACGTCGAACGGTTCCCGCAGCGCGAACTCGGCGCCCAGGCCGGGGTGGGGGCGGACCGCGAGCGGGCCCGCCTGCCCGTCCGGCGAGACCAGGACCGGGGGGAGGTGGCCGGCGCTGGACAGGGTCACGCGATGGCTGACCGGGTCGTAGAGGGCGATGCAGCAGGTCGAGCCGAGGGCGCTGTAACCGGCCGTGAGCCCGGAGTCGGCGTCGTCCAGCAGCGACACGGTCTCGTCCAGGTGCTCCAGTACCTCGTCCGGCGCGAGCCCCGCGGACAGCAGTGCGCGGGCCTCCATGCTCAGCTGGCCCATGGTGGCCGCGGCTCCCAGACCGTGCCCGACGACGTCACCGACCACCAGTGCGGTACGGCCGTCCGGCAGCGGGAAGCTGTTCACCCAGTCACCGCCGACGCCCGCGCTGTCGGGGGTGGCGGGCTGGTAGACGCTGGCGATCTCGATGGTGTCGCCGCCGGTCCGGGGCAGGAGCCGGCGCTGCAAGGCCAGCACCTGCGTGTGCTCGCGCTGGTGCTGGCGAGCCAGGTCGACGTGATGGGCGGTCCTGGCCACCAGTTCTTGCAGGTCGAGCAGCTCGCTGTCGCGGAACGGGGAGTCCGCCCGCCGCCAGACCTCCGCCACGCCCAGGACGACGGGCGGCTCGCCGTCCAGGACCAGCGGTATGCACGCCACACCCGCCGACCGGTCACCGGGCACGAGGGCACGCACGACGCGTGGACTGCCGAGTACCCGCTCGACCGCCTTCCGGTCGGGTATGACGATGGTCTGCGGGGCGTCGTCCCGCAGGACCGCCTGCGCCAGCAGGCGACTCGCGTCGCTGGGAAGATCCTCGCCCGGAGTCACGTAGCCCTCGGGCCACGCCCGGTCCGGCACCAGGGCCGCCCGCCGCAGCCGGATGCGCCCCTTCGCCTTGCCGGTGACTCCCTCGCCCGTCCACACGGCGAAGTCGAGGTCGACGGCGGCCACGTCTCCCCAGGCCAACAGGGACTCGGCCAGCGACTGCGCGGTCTCTCCGATGTCCAGTGAGGTGCCGATCGCGGTCTCGGCGGCGTAGAGGTGCAGCCTCCTGGCCATCGCGATCAGGGAGACGGTCAGGCCCTCCTCGGGCGCCGCGGCGGGCAGGATGCTCATCGAGACGACAAGCTCCGATCCGTCGCCACGCCGCAGCCGCTGGATCCGGGCGACGTGCGCCTCACCGGTCTCCAGAACCTGCCGCAACCGCCGGGTGACGGCCGGCACGTCCCCGGGGGGCAGGAGATCGACGAATGGCTTCCCGGGCACGGCGTCCAGGCCCGCGAACACCGGGGCGTCCACATTGCAGCGGGTGATGATCAGATCCCTGTCCAGGTTGACCGCGCCGAGAATCTGCTCCTGACGGCCGGATGCCGGGGTGTCGGGTACGCGTTGGCGCGTGGTGCGGTCGCCCTGCGCGTCGGCAGGACCGGCGGCCGCTGCCGCTCCGCCGCGCGGGATGTAGCGCCCCAGGGCCCTGCTGACCAGGTCGAACGCCGAAGAGGACGATGGGGAGGGTGTGGAGTCCATGCAGCTCTCTCAGCAATCCCCGGCGCAGCGCCGGGGCCGTACTCGGACCCGTGCGACGGGGTCCCCGAGATCCCTGACCGCACACCTCATTGAATAACAGCAGGGGTGGCTTCGCCCACATCAGCGAATCGCGCGGTGAACGCGGACAGTGAGGGAATGCCGCCCGGCCGGTGGGGCCGCGCTCGCTGTGCCGGGTGATCGGTGCGGCTGAGGGGCCAGCGCACGGACCGCCGTCTCGCCACCGGTCACGACGGCGGTCCAACGAAGGTGGCGGACCGGTGCCACAGGTGGCTGACCGGTGCCCCAGTACATCAGTCCCACCCCGCATCGGCGACCGGATCGTCACCAGACGACCGGGCCGGTCCTGTCGAAGAAGCCGCCGGTCGGGCCGTCGGCGCCGATCGTGGCCATGCGGACGATGATCTCCGCGCCCTCCTCGATGGTCTGGGTGCCCGTGTGCCCGTTGAGGTCGGTGGCGGTGTAGCCGGGGTCGACGGCGTTGAACCGGATGGCGGGGAAAGCCTTTGCGTACTGCGCGGTGACCATGACCAGCGCGGTCTTGGAGGAGTTGTAGTCCAGCGCCGCTACGTGGAACTCCACCCGGCTGGGGTCTGCGCATGCCGCCAGCGAGCCCAGGCCGCTGCCGACGTTGACGACGACCGGGGCATCGCTCTCCTCCAACAGCGGCAGGAAGGCGTGCGTTACGCGCACGACGCCGAAGACGTTCGTGTCGTACGTGGTCACCATGTCGGCCCCGGTGACCTCGCCGACCGGCTTGCGCGCGCCCACGATCCCGGCGTTGTTGACCAGGACGTCGAGGCCGCCGGCGTCCGCGCGGACGAATTCGGCGGCAGCCTTGACGGAATCCTCGTCGGTGACGTCGAGCTGAACGAAGCGGGCGCCGAGCCTCCCGGCCGCCTCCCGGCCGCGGTGTGCGTCGCGCGCCCCGACGTAGACGGTGTGCCCGGCCTCGATCAGGCGCCGGGCCGCCTCGAAACCGAGGCCCTTGTTCGCTCCGGTGATCAATGTGGTGGTCATGTGTTCACTCCGTGCTCGGTGGGGTGGTGACGCCTCCACCCTCCCGCCACCGCGCAGGGACAGGCAGTGCCCGCCTCAGCCAGTGGACCGGCAGTACCAGGCTGTCCGGGCACGGCAACGCGATACTGGGACGATGAGCGAATCCAGGGAACTGGGCAGAGCCCTGCACGGCTGGCGGGACCGGATCGCCCCCGCATCCGTCGGACTGCCCACGGGCGGAGTACGTCGAGCCGCCGGGCTGCGCCGCGAGGAACTGGCACAGCTCGCCGGTCTGTCGGTGGACTACATCACCCGCCTGGAACAGGGCCGGGCCACCTCCCCGTCGGCGCAGGTCCTGTCGGCGCTGGCCCGCGCCCTGCGGCTGTCGGCCGCCGAGCGCACGTACCTGTATCTCCTCGCGGGCCAGCCGGCGCCGGGCCCCGGGCAGCTGTCGGCGCACATCCCACCAGGGGTCCGAAGGCTGCTCGACCAACTGGACGGCTCACCGCTGAGCGTGCATGACGCCGCGTGGAACCTGATTCTGTGGAACCCGTTGTGGGCCGCCTTGTTCGGAGACGCGTCCGCGTTGCGCGGACGCGAGCGCAACATCGTCTGGCGGCACTTCGCCGGCCTGCCGAGCCGGGTCAGCCACACCCCCGAGCAGGAGGCCCGGTTCGAGGCGGCCGTGGTCGCCGATCTCAGGGCGGCGACCGCCCGCTACCCGGCCGATGCCGGCCTGCGCTCCCTGATCAAGGACCTGCGGAGCGTCAGCACCGACTTCGCACGCCTGTGGGACACGGGCATCGTGGGCGTCCACGAGTCGGACACCAAGACCGTCCATCACCCCGACATCGGCACCCTCACCTTCGACTGCGACGTACTCATAGCCCCAGACAGTGATCTGCGCATCGTCGCCTATACCGCCGCTCCCGGCAGCGACGCCGCCGACCAACTCAGACTGCTCAACGTCATCGGCACCCAGGCCATGACCGAAGACAGCACCCCGGGTTAGGCGAGCCGGCTTCCCGGAGCGGAGACAGGGATGCACGGGCCGCTGGACGAGATCCCCGTACATCCCGCCGCGGGCGGGCAGATCGCCGGTGCGCGATTTCAGCTCCGGACCTGAGAGCGGCGTTCGCTCCCGGTATCACCGCTTCCTGCGCTCGTCAGAATCGCGCTCGCGACAACCCCGAAGAGGCGATCGGCGCGTGGCGCGAGCGAGGGTTGATCGCCGAGCCAAGCGAGCGCCGCTACCAGCGCGAACAGATCGGTGCCGTCGATATCGGTCCGCGCCATGCCCGCGGCCTGCGCACGCGTGAGGAGCCGCGCACCGGCTGCGCGCAGGGCGACGCAGGAAGCGTGGAGTGCGGATTCGGTGTCCTCGATGGCGGCCGCCATCAGTACGGTCACGCCCCGGTACTCGGTTGTCCACGCGACGCAGTCACGTAGCCACGAAACGAGAGCGTCTTCGGGCGAGTTCGACGTCTCGAGTTCGCCTGCCTTCGCCGTCAGTTCGTCGAAGCTCGTGCGCAGCAGAGCGTCGAGCAGCGCCTCGCGTGTCGGGAAGTGCCGCAGCAGCGTCGCGAGGCCGACATCCGCCCTGCGCGCGATGTCGCGCAGTGACACGTCGACGCCTTGCTCGGTGATGGCGGTGCCCGCTACTGCGAGCAGGTGGTCGCGGTTCTTCCTGGCGTCGGCCCGCATCTGTCCCTCTTGACTATCCGGATCAGTGGTCCATATATTCGGATCAGTGGTCCACTTATATGGATCGCTGATCCGAATCAGCGTATCCCGCACCGCGGGCAGGAGAGAACGATGCCGACACACACGATGAGGGCGGTCCGGCTCCATGAGCACGGCGGCCCTGAAGTCCTGCGTTGCGACGAGGTGCCGATCCCCGAGCCGGGGCCTGGTGAGGTGCTCGTTCGCGTCCACGCGGTCGGCGTCAATCCTCCGGACTGGTACCTGCGCGAAGGGCTGACCAACCTGCCTCCGGAGACGAGGCCGAAGTTCAGCTTGCCCGTGATTCCGGGGACGGATGTGTCGGGCGTCGTGGAGGCCGTCGCCGCGGATGTGGAGGGCTTCTCCGTCGGTGACGAGGTCTTCGGTCTCCTTCGCTTCCCCAGCTTCGACGGCAGCGCATACGCCGAGTACGTGGCCGCGCCCGCGTCGGACCTCGCACGCAAGCCGGCCGGCATCGATCACGTGCACGCCGCCGGGGCGCCTATGGCCCTGCTGACGGCGTGGCAGTTCCTGATCGAGCTGGGACACGACCACCCGTCGCCCTTCCAGGCGGCGCGGCATCGTCCGGTGGCACTCGGCGCCGACACGACGGTGCTCATCAACGGCGCCGCGGGCGGCGTGGGGCACTTCGCACTACAGCTGGCGAAATGGAAGGGCGCACAGGTCATCGCGGTGGCGTCGGGCGCGCATGAGTCGTTCCTGCGGGAACTGGGCGCCGACGAGTTCATCGACTACACCAGGAGTCGTCCCGAGGAACTCGTGCACGACGTCGACCTCGTTCTCGACGCCGTAGGTGGTCGCGACAGCAGTCGCTTCCTGCGCACGCTCAAGCGCGGCGGCGCCCTGTTCCCCGTGTTCTTCGGCGAATACGACGACGAAGAGACCGCGAGGCTGGGCGTCACGGTCTCGGGCACCCAGGTCCGCTCCAACGGCACGCAGCTCGCCGAGGTGGGACGCCTGCTCGACGCGGGCACGGTTCGCGTCGCGATCGACAGCACGTTTCCGCTCGCGGATGCCCGAGCGGCGCACGAACGCGCCGCCCGAGGACACATCCAGGGCAAGATCGTGCTCACCGTCGCCCACTGAGGTCGGCGTTGCCGAGCCCACCGATAAGCGGCCGAATCCGGACCGCTCACCGGCCCTGTTCGAACATGGTGATCAGGCCGTGGGGTGCGTCGTCGCCGAAGAGGAGTTCATTGAGCTGAGCACCTTCGGCGGCGGCTGCGGCGCTGCGCGGGAACATGGCCTGCTCGTATCCGCTCAGCGCGGTCTCGACGTCATCGGGGTGCGCGGCGATGGCCTTGCCGAGTTCGGCGCCGTCGTACACGGCCAGGTTGGCGCCTCCGCCGTTCGGGACCGCGAGGTGGGCGGCGTCGCCGAGCAGCGTCACCCCCGGCGACCGATCCCACCGGTGCCCGATCGGCAGGGCGTGGAGGGGGCGCAGGACCGGTGGGGTCTCACCGTCGGTGATCAGTGCGGTGAGCTCCGGTGCCCAGCCGTCGAACTCCGCGGCGATCCGCGCGGTCGCCGTGGCGGGATCGGTGAAGTCGAGGTCGGCGAACCACTCCAGCGGCTTGGAGAGCGCCAGGTAGGTGTGGAGGGTTCCCCCTCGCTCCCGGTGCGCCTGGATCCCCTTGCCCGGCGCGAGCGCGAACAGCGACCCGTCGCCGACCGCTTTCGCGGTGGCCGGGTGCCGGGTGTCGGCGTCGAACGCGGTGGTGCCGTCGGCGAAGCTCACCTCCTGGGAGTGAAGCGCACCGCACTGACAACGGACGAGCGGTGTGCCGCGGACCAGCGGGATGAGGGCCCGGCTGTGCGCAACCCGCTCGGCGTCGAGGCGCATGGGCAGACAGGGCTCAGGGGCGGGGTGTCGTCAAGGGGCCGCGTCAGGACAGGGCGAGGACGCAGAACTCGTGGCCCTCCGGGTCGGTCAGGCACGTCCACGGGACGTCACCCTGGCCGACGTCGAGGTCAGTGGCGCCGAGGGCCCGCAGCCGGGCCACCTCCGCTT
Organism: Streptomyces sp. NPDC029138; assembly: GCF_055564375.1. NCBI lineage: Bacteria > Bacillati > Actinomycetota > Actinomycetes > Kitasatosporales > Streptomycetaceae > Streptomyces > Streptomyces sp. NPDC029138. Next base: position 99,097 of record NZ_JBVHWM010000024.1, on the reverse strand, counting down.
CTTTGTCGTCACCGGGGTACGGCAGCAGGTCGAGATGGACGCGGTCCGGCACGGTCTTCCCGCCGGGCGTGCGGAGGAACTCCAGATACGGGCCGACACCCTTCGCGGAGCGCAACACCGCATGGTCGTCGGTCACCTCGTGCAGGGTCCAGTCCAGCGCCTGACCCCAGAACCGGGCCATGCCCCGCGGATCCGCGCAGTCGATCACCACCGCGGCGATCGGCCCGGTGTCCCGGTAGATCTCCCGAGGCTCCAGCACGCAGAATTCGTTGCCCTCCGGGTCGGCGAGGACCGTCCACGGCACCTCGCCTTGGCCCACGTCGACGGGCGTCGCGCCGAGAGCCTTCAGGCGCGCGACCAACTCCGCCTGGTGGGCCGTAGAAGTGGTGGCGAGATCGAGATGCACACGGTTCTTCGTTGTCGTCTTGGGTTCCGGGACCGGAACGACGTCGACGCAGACGGCGACCGGGTCCGGCCAGACGAGGCCGCCGCCGGGTCCGACGTATGTGGTCGCGCCGGCGCTGTAAGCACTCCAGCCGAGCGCCTCCGCCCAGAACCGGCCGACCGCCGAGGCATCGAGGGCCTTTGTGTTCACCATCACAGGTCGCAGTGCCATGCCGGCGATCCTATGCACTCGTCGCCGAGGGAAGCCGCGGCTTTGGGCTCCTGTGCGGCTCGAATCCCGCGCAGGTCAGGCTCTGGTCGGTTCGCGCTCTCGGAGGTACGACTCCAGCTCGGCGGCCCCGGTCAGCATCGCGCGTCCGCGGGTGGACAGCCGACCGTGCCAGTCGCGCAGTGCGGCCTCCAGTGGCTCCAGCCCGCCGGCCGCCCGCACCTGGGCGATGAGCGGGGCGATCTGCTCCAGCAGGTAGCCGCCCCGCCTGAGCTGGTGGGCCAGCCGGGCGTCCCGTACGTCGGCCTTGTCGTAGACGCGGTACCCGGTCCTCGGGTCACGGCGTGGGCGCACCAGCCCGGCATGCTCCCACTTGCGCAGCGTCGCGGGCCGGATTCCGAGCTTCGCTGCCAGCGGCCCGATGAACGTGCCGTCAGGGTTGGACACCGCGGTCGGCTCGGACCCCGCACCGGGCTCGGGCAATGTGATGGGCTCCAGGTCACTGAGGGCGCTTTCCACGGCCTGGAGGGTCCGCCGGTCGTCGAGGAGTTGGGCGTGGCTCTCGTCGATGAGGCGGAACGCCTCGTCGACCGCGCCCTGGTTGACGGCTCGCATGATCGACGTCGCCGTCTGGTGGCCGTGACCGGGCACCAGGGCAAGGAACGCGCGCAGGGCCTGGGCGTGCAGCGAGGTGTAGACGCGGTAGCCGTGGGGCGTGCGATCGGCGGCCGGAAGGATGCCGGCCTCCTCGTAGTTCCTGACCGCCTGCGTGGACAGACCGCTCCCCCGGGCCAGATCCACCGGCCTGAGCCGCTCGTCGTTTTGAAGGTTTCGTCCCATCAGCCTGCCGTTATCGCGGGAAAGTTTCAACCGAAGGTTCAACGATACCGTTGAAGGTATGGCTACTGACATCAAGGACGCCGTCCATGCCGTCGAGGCTTCCGCCGTCATGGGACTGCTCCCGGCCCGGCCGCGGTTGCTCGCCCTGGGAGAGCCCACGCACGGTGAGGACACTCTGCTCGACCTGCGCAACGCGCTCTTCCAGCAGCTCGTCGAGCAGGAGGGATACCGGACGATCGCGATCGAGAGCGACTGCGTGAGGGGCCTGGTCGTGGACGACTACGTCACCTCAGGCACGGGCACTCTCGACGAGGTCATGGAGCACGGATTCAGCCACGGCTGGGGCACCTCCGCTGCCAACCGCGAGCTGGTGCGCTGGATGCGCGCCTACAACGACGGCCGGCCCGCGTCCGAGCGGCTCCGCTTCTCCGGTTTCGACGGCCCGTTGGAGATCACCGGCGCCGCGAGCCCCCGGCAGACCCTCACCGCACTCCACGACTACCTCGCGGCCCGGGTGGACGCGGACCTGCTCCCCTGCACCGCGGAAACACTCGACCGCCTGCTCGGCGCGGACGACCGGTGGACCGATCCCGCCGCGATGACGGACCCGGGCCAGTCCGTGGGGCAGTCGGCCGAGGCCGGTCAGCTGCGGCTGCTCGCCGACGACCTGGTGGCGCTGCTCGACACTCAGACCCCACACCTGATCACGGCGACCTCCCGGGACGACTGGGACCGGGCGCGCCTGTACGGCCGTACCGCCACGGGCCTGCTGCGCTACCACTACTGGATGGCCGACGCCTCACCGGTCCGCATGACGCGGCTGTGCGCGCTGCGGGATCTGATGATGGCCCGCAACCTCCTCGCCGTCGCCGCTCGGGGCCCGGCACTCCTCCACGCCCACAACTCCCATCTCCAGCGGGACAAGAGCACGATGCGGATGTGGGAGGGGTCGGTGGAGTGGTGGAGCGCCGGTGCGCTGGTGAGCGCCCAGCTCGGGGAGGGGTACGGCTTCGTGGCCACGGCCCTCGGCACCATCCGGCACCGGGGAGTGGACACCCCGCCGCCGGACACCCTCGAAGGACTCCTGTACGCGCTCCCGGAGGACCGCTGCGTCGTCGACGCCCCACGACTGGCCACCGCCCTCAACGCCACGCGGCCCGTCCCCCGTGTATCCCCCTGGTTCGGCTACGCCCCGCTCGACCCGGCCCAACTGGCGGGCACCGACGGCATCGTGTTCGTCAAAGACCTTCCGCAGAGCTAGCCCCGGCTCAGGCCGGGTTGCCCTTGTTGACGACGTCGTGTAGGTGGCTCTCCCTGAGCCTCGGAGACGCGGCACTTGCTCAGACCGCTTCACGGACAGCTCTTGCCAAGTCGGCCGCGGTGGTGAGAGCGATGCGGGGCTCGTCGACGAGAGCGGTGTCGATGAGTGCGGCGAGTCGGCGTGGCAGCGTGGGCAGCCGGTCGCGTATGGGCACGGCCGGCTCGCGCAGGACGACGGCAACGGGATCGGCACCGGCCGGGAAGTCGCGCGGGGGCGAACCGGTGAGCATCCAGTACAGACAGGCCGTCACCGCCCAGAGATCGACCTCGGGCAGCGCGTACTTGAAGTCGATGACCTGGCCGCGCGGCATGAACGCCAGGCTGCCGCCCATCGCACCGGTGAGGGTGTGACCGGACAGGCCGGCGCTGTCGAACGCCTTGGACAGGCCGAAGTCGGCGACTTTGACGGTCGCGTGGTCCCTGGCCCCGGTGAGCAGCAGGTTCTGCGGTTTGATGTCGCGGTGCACCAGTCCCCGGTGCGTCACCGAGGTCCCGTCGGCGAGCCGTACCGGCACCTCCGCCGTATGCGCGTAGTGCAGTCCGCGGAGCGCCTGAAGGGTCACGCCGACCGCCTGGTCGACGCCCAGTCTGCCACCGGCCCGGGCCACGAGGTCGGCGACGCTGCCCAGACGGCAGAACTCGCAGGTGAAGTAGAAGGTGCTGCCGTGCACGCCGCCTTCGTGGAAGGCGACGACGTGGGGATGGCGCAGGGCGCGCGTGCAGGCGAACTCGCGCAGGAAGCCGTCGCGGGCGGAGGGGTCGACGGCGCGGTGGGCCAACAGGGTCTTGAGGGCGAGGAGTTCGCCGGTCTCCTCGTTCCGGGCGAGATGGACGACGCCCTGTCCGCCGCGGCCGAGTTCCTGGAGCAGTCGGTAGCCGCGGATTCCGGTGAGTTCGGGCTCTCCGGCCTCGGCCGCGTCGAGCAGCGTGTGCAGTGCGTCGACGGGGTCCCGCGCGTCGGCGTGCGCGGTCGAGGGCTCCTCCGCGTGGACGGAGACGCGCAGTACCGCGCCGCCGACGCGGATCTCGTCGCCGTCGGCCAGGTCCCGCCCGGCCGGCCCCGGCGCCAGCCGTTCGCCGTTGACGTAGGTGCCGTTGCGGCTGCCGAGGTCCCGCACGCGCACGTGCGGGGGATTGACGTCGAACAGGCAGTGGTGCCGGGAGGCTTTCGTCTCGGTGCGGGCCAGCCGGATCCCGCACTCGCTCGCTCGGCCGACCAGGCAGGTGGTGCGGTGGGTGAAGACGTACGCCGCGGCCGCGGGCGCGCCGCGAGGGGTCAGGGTGACGGAGGACGGCATGTCACCAGCTGTAGTCCCAGTCGAGTTCCCAGCAGCGCACGGAGTCGACCCCGGCTGCCAGCAGGTGGCGGGCGTCCGCGCTGAGAGCCAGGCCGAAGACCTGCTCCTGGTGTCCCGCCAGAACGCGCAGCCGCCGCCCGTCGTCCAGGTCCCACACGTGCACCTCCTGATGGGCGAGGCCGGCGAGGGCGAACCGGCCGTCGGACGTGAGGGTGAGGGTGTTGATCAGGCCGGGGTCGCGGATTTCCCGGAGCACGCGGCCCGTGGCCAGGTCGAGGACGACCAGGGTCTCGTATCCAGCGATCACCGCGCGCCGGCCGTCCGCGGAGGTCACCAGCGTCTTGATGCTGTAGTGGCCGTCCACCGTGTAGATCCGGCCGCCGCTCGCGGCGTCGTAGGAGTGCACACTGAAGTGGCCGTACTCCAGCAGGGTTTGGCCGTCCGGGGTGAAACGCAGGCCGGTTCGGGCCGGGCGCCCGGTGTGCCGCCACAGGCGCTCGCCCGAGGCCAGGTCCCACCCGCAGAGTTCGTCCTGGTCGTAGCGCCGCTGCCGGTCCTCTTCGGCGCCGGCGAAGGCGTTCGACGCCCCGTACCGGCCATCGGGGCTGATCGCGACCGAACCCACCTGCGCCTGGTGGGCGCGGAAGGCGGAGGAGGGCTTCGCGTACCCCTGGCGACTCGTCATGCCCTCGATGTCCCAGCGGTACAGATGTCCGCTGTCGTCGCCGGTCAGCAGCCATGCGCTGTCGTCGGCCAGTGCCACGGCCTCGACCCCGTCGTGCGGCAGCGTGACGGTCCTGTCGTCCCGCAGATCGAGCAGGGCGGCCTCTCCCATGCCGTGGGCGACGGCTCCGGTGCCGTCGCCGGTCATCAGAAGAGCCATGTCGGCTGTGACCGTTGAGTCGATCACGCGGTACTGCCGTGCGTTGGCGGCGTCACACAGCAGGAACTTGTCCGCAGGCAGCGCGGCGACGAACAGGCTTGTGTCCCCGACGAACGCCAGCGCCGATGGGCGGGCGACGCGCCCGGTGAAGTCGAACGTCTGCCACGCACCGCGCAGTCCGGTACGGCGCCCGTGCCGGCCCAGCGTGTTCCACGCGTGCAGCAGGTCGGGATGCCGTGCGTGGCCGGGCACCGCCCGCGCGGTGCGCAGACAGGCGGCCGACTGCGCGTAGCGGCCTTCGTCGAAGAGCCGCTCCCCCTCGCGCATCGCCGCCCTGAACTGCCCGGCGTGATCGGACAGTTCACCGGCGGCCCGGGGCCGGGCGTAGGCCCACGGTGCACGGTAGCCCGGGACCGGAAGGGGCTGCACCCTGATCCGCACGCCGTCTGTCGTGCGCAGCACGGCGTAGCGGCCGTCCGCGCTCACCGCCAGGTGGTGCACGTGCCGTGCCGCGCCGTCGTCGAGCGTGCGCAGGCAGCGGCCGGTCGCCGTCTGCACCACCTGGAGAGGGTTACCGCCCCCGACGACGGCGAGGGAGCCGTCGGGCGTGAGCGCGAGCGCCGAGACATCGGTGAGGGCGTGGGGCACCTGGGCGGCGATCCGGCCCGTCCAGACATCCCACAGCACCATCGGCCCACCCCACACCTGGAGGGCGTACCGGGCTCCCGGGGCCACGGCGGCTCTCCTCACGAAGCCGCCCCAGGCCGAGTGGAAGGGTTTGGTCCGCGGCTCGGTGAGGACCGCGCCGCACACCCCTGTGGCGACGTCCCACAGGCGGACCTTGTCGTCCCGCAGGTCGCCGGCGGTCAGGGCGACGGCACCGTCGTCACTGAGCGCCAGCACGGTCATCCGCTCCACCTGGCTGTGGACCGGCCCGAGGAGGCCACCCGTGCCCAGGTGCCAGAACCAGAGGGTGCCGTCCGCATGCCCGGTGGCGCCGACCGATCCGTCACCGCTGAGCGCGACCGCCGTGACGCCTCCGGCAACCGGGCCCGCCGGAAGGGGAAGCCGCTCGCCGCGAGCGAGGTCCCATGCCTCCGGCGGCCCCTGCTCGCGGCCGACCAGGCCGATCCGTCCCCCGGCGTCCATGGCGGTCGCCGCGACGCCCGGGCCCTCGGACGTCAGCTCCCGCAGACAGCGGCCGCTTGCCGTCTCCCACACCCGCAGGCGGCCTTGATGGTCGCCGGACAGCACCAGGCCGCCGTCGGCCGTCACCGCCACGGCGCTCACGCCGGCCTCGTGGCCGGAGAGGACCACCGGGCGCGCCCCCGGATCGCGGGCCAACTCCGCCAGCGCACCCGCGGTCTCGGCCGGTTCCGGTTCGTCAGGGGCTGCCGGGCGGAGCAGTTCGGCGGCGCGCCGACGGTCGTCGCGTTCCAGGTGGACCAGACCGATCAGCCGCGCGCCCAGGGCGTCGTCTCCGCCGATGTCGCGGGCGGACTCCAGCTCGGCGATGAGGTCGAGATCGGTCTTCTGCGCTGTGCGCCACCGGTGCAGACCGAAGTTGTAGGTCGCGATCAGATGGTGGGGCTCCGCTGTCATCGCTTCCCGCCACCGCGCCTCGGCCTCCTCGGTGCGCCCGAGGTCGAGCAGGGACAGCGCCTGGTTGGAGAGCCCGTCCGCCAGCAGGGCGGCCGCCTCCGGAGCTCGCCGCGGGAACGGTGTGCCGGTGAGGTCGCCGTACACGTCGTTCAGGACGTCTGCGGCTTCTTCCAGCCGGGCCGGCCGCGCCGTTACGTCCGTCATGAAGCACTGGCGCAGCAGTCCCACGACCGCCGACGGCATGGGCGGCACGCGGGGGTCGGCCGGGCCGGCGTCCAGCAGGGCTTCGAGCACCTCGGCGGCGGCCTGGCCGTGCCGGGTCGGACGGCGGCCGGTGAACATCTCCAGCACGGTCAGCGCCCACGACCACACGTCTGTCGCGGGGGTCAGCCGGATCTCCCGGCGTCCGGCCGCGGCGAGCGCCTGCTCGGGGGAGCAGTAGGCCGGCGTCATGCCGCCGAAGGTGACGGCGGATACGGCGGCGGGCGCCCCGTCGGTGTCCGCCGGACGCGCTCCGGCCAGCCCGAAGTCGGTGACCTTGGCGGTTCCGTCGGGTTCGAGCATGACGTTGGCGGGCTTGACGTCCTGGTGGACCAGGCCGGTGTCGTGGGCGTGTTGCAGACCCCACGCGGTCTGGACGGCGACGTCCAGCACGCGCGCGAGGGCCGCCTGCGGGCCGCCCTCGTAGAGGCTGCCGCCGGTGATCGCCTCGGCGAGGCTGCCGCCGTCGACCCACTCGGCGAACACTCGGGGCAGGCCGTCGACCGTGCGGACGTAGGCGCAGTTGACGGTGTGCGGGTGCAGGCCCAGGCTCACCCAGGTGCCGGCTTCGGCCTCGAACCGGCGCCTGCCCGCCTCGGAGGCGACCAGTTCCGGGCGGGGCGTCTTGACCGCGAGGTCCACGTTCCAGCCGCGGTGCCGGACCCGGTGGACCACACCCATGCCGCCGCTGCGCACGTCGTCGAGTACCTCGTACAGATCGAGGACCACCTCGCCGGGCTGCCAGGTGCCGAGGGCCATCGTGACGCCGTCAGTCGGCCAGGGCCACGTACAGGGGGCTGCCGAGCAGCACCCGCATGCCGGGACGGGCGTCGAGTTCGGGGTAGGGGCTGGGGCCGGCCAGCAGGCGCCGGGCGACGAACTCCACGCGCTGCCGGGGGCCACGCAGCAGCCGCCCGGCGGTGTGCACCCAGGCCAGGGACGGCTGATCGGCAGGCATCTCGACGCTGTCGGCGGCCAACGCCGAGGCCAGACCGGCCAGGAGCGTCGGCACCGAGGACGGTGCGAACTCCTGGGCCTGCGGGGCGCTCGCGCCGAGCACATGGCTGCTGCCGCCGCCCAGGCCGAGGATCGTCTGCTCGGTACGGCCGCCGAAGTACACCAGCGACCCGCCGTTCTCGCCGTGCAGGGGTCCCCACTGCATGGGCAGGCTGCCACGGAAGTACGGTCCCGGGTCGTCCACCGATCCGGTCTGCCCGGTCTCCTCCAGGTGGCGCAGGACACGCTCCAGTTTGGCCGTCCGGTCCGGCGCGGGTGCTTCGACGCTGCGCCTGACGCTGAACAGCTTGACGCTCACGCCGGCCTCGGTGGTGCTCCTGCGGCCGAAAGAGGGGTCGATCTGCGAGAGCAGCATGTCGACCTTGGAGTCGCTGATGTACAGGTAGTACCGCACCGTCACCGCCCGAGGCTATCGCGCCACCGCCCTCCGAGTCCCGGCTTTCGCCCAGGAGACCCAGAAGGCGCCTGGTAGCCGCCGGCGACCTCGATCCTGAGGGCGGTGAGACACCGGACGAGGTCACCTTGCTCACGTTCTCCGGTGGGCGTACTGAGTGGGGGCCTGCCGGCGCCAGGCTCGCGGCATGGCGCCGGCAGGTGATGGGCGGGCTCAGTCCACGGTGAAGGTGTAGCTGCCCGCGGAGACGCGGTAGGCCGCCGCGGAAGCGGTCCGCTCCTGAGGCGACGGTCGGCTGGCCCCGCTCGCGGTGACGCGGTCATGGGCGTCCGCGGGCACCCGGACGACCGCCGTGCTGCCGAGGGGCACCGTGACCTTGAGGCTGAAGCGGCCGTGGCCGTCCTTCTTCCACGCGCTGGTCACCAGCCCCTGCGGAGTGCGGTAGCTGCCGGAGGCGTGGGTGAGGTCTCCGACGACAGCGGGTGCTATCTCCAGTTGGCGGTAGCCGATGGAGCCGGGTGCCTGGTCGATGCCGGCGAGCCCGTTGACGAGCCAGGCGTCGACCTGTCCGAGGAAGTGGTGGTTCTGGGAGCCGGAGCCGTCGAGTGATTCGGAGAGGGTGGTGTGGCCGCCGGCGACGAGGTAGCCGTAGCCGGGCGAGGTGGGGTTCACGACCATGTCGTAGATGACGTCGTCGCGTCCGCCCGTGTGCAGGGCCCGGAAGAGCGGGCCGAGCCCGACCGAACCGCTGGTGATGTGGTTCCCGGCCGCGCGCACGGAGGCGACCAGCCGGTCGAGGACCTGCTGCCGGTCGGCGGCGGGGACCAGGCCGGCGTCCAGGGCCATCGCGTTGGAGGTCTCGCTGTCGCTGCCGTAGTACACGCCCTCGGCGTCCTCGTGACGGAACCTCGTGGTGAACTCGTCCGCGAGGGTCGAGGCCAGCTCGGTGTACTTGTCCTGGTCCGCCTTCTTGCCCAGCACGTCGGCGATCTGTGCCATGTCGTGCGCGGCCGTGTAGTAGCCTGCGAGGATCGCCAGTTGCATGGGCGTGGTGTTGTCGCCGGCGGACCAGTCACCGAGTCCGGGGATGTCACCTTGGTTCGCTGCCTTGTTGGCGGCTTCGTAGTCGAGCCACCTGACCATGGCGTCGTAGTACAGCGACATGGTCCGGGTGTCTCCGTAGGTTCTGTACAGCTGCCAGGGGATGCGGATGACGGCTCCGCCCCAGTTCACCTCGTCGAGGAACTCGATGGTCCCCTGTGGGTACTGGAGTCTGACGGGGGCGACCCGGTGGAACTCCGGTGCGATGTTGGCGATCAACCCCGGTGAGTCGTCGCCTGGTTGCCGCTGTGCGGTGGCCATGTTGCGTACCAGCTGCGGCTCGTAGGAGGACAGGTCGTAGTCGGTGAGCAGGGCGTCGATGTTGTGCAGGTTGTCGCCCGTGTACGGGCCCTTCTCGCGGTCCGGGCAGTCGGTGAGTACCGACATCATGTTGCTCTGCGTCGCCCTGAGGGTGATGGCGTGGATCTCGTTGATCAGTTGGTTCGACGAGGTGAAGTCACTGGCTCGCGGGTTCGAGGCGTGGATCACCCGCATGGTGATGGTGTCGGGCTTCGGCGCGGCGGGCAGGCCGTCGACCTTCAGGTAGCGGAAGCCGCTGTAGGTGAAGCGCGGGTGCCAGGTCTCCGTGCCGTGGCCGGAGAGGGTGTAGCGGTAGGCGATCTGGTTCGTCGCCGTCGCCCCGGTCGAGGAGAGGTCCAGCGAGCCGTCCGCGTTGAGCTTCTCGGCCGGGATCATGGAGATCGTGGTTCCGGCAGGACCGGACACCCGCACGTTCGGCCATCCGGAACGGTTGGCGCCGAAGTCGAGGATGTACGACCCCTTGCCGTCCGGGGTGATGGACACCGGCTCGACTGTCTGGGCCACGGTGACCGGGGGCCGGGGGTCGGCCCGCAGCGGCGTGGTGTTCCGCGGGGTCGTGGTGGCGGTGAGTTCGGCCGGCGACGCGTTCTGCCAGTCGGGCCCCTTCAGCTTGGCCGCGGAGGTGGGTGCGGTCGCGGACCGGCGGGCGTCGTACTCCTCGCCGCTCCACCAGGACGAGTAGGTGGTCGGTCCCAGGGCGGTGCGCCAGGAGGTGTCCGTCTTGATGGTCTCGCGGCGGCCGTCGGCGTAGGTGATCTCCAGTTGGGCGATGGCCTTCGGCTCGCCGAAGACGGTGTACGTCTCCAGACGGCCACCGAAGAAGTAGTGCCCGGGCGTCTTGACGCGCTGGTAGGCGCCGCTGCCCGTCTCGATGCCCAAGGTGTTGGTGCCGTCCCGCAGTCGGCGGGTGAGGTCGTAGGTGCGGTAGTCGACCTCGGCGGAGTAGGTCGTCTGGCCGGGCTCCAGCACGTTCTCGGTGAACGGCTTGCCGTTGAGGGTGGAGGCGTACATGCCGAGCCCGGTCATGTACAGCCGCGCCTTCGCCACCTTGCCGCGCACGGTGAAGGGCTTGCCGAAGACGGGCAGCGGTGATTCGGTGCCGTCGGGGCGGGTGTAGTCGTAGGAGGCGTTCTCGATCCAGCGGGCGGACCAGTCCGACGGGTTCAGCAGGCCCATCTCGAAGGTCGCCGGCGCGCTCCACGGGGAGACGCGCCCGGCGCTGTCCCAGATCCGCACCTGCCAGGCGACCGGCTCCCGGGCCGTGAGTGTGCCGGTGAAGGGGATGTTGTTGGATGCGGACGACACGATCTTGCCCGTCCGCCAGAGGTCGGCCCGGCCGCTGCGGAGCGCGTTCGCGGAGTGGGCCGCGCGGATTTCGTAGGCGGCCTGCCGGCCGTCTTCACGACTGGGGCCGTCCAGCCGCCAGGAGAGCAGGGGCGCGCGGTCGTCGATGCCGATCGGGTCGGTCTTGTTGTTCGTCTTGAGGTCCACGGCGGACGGGGGCGCGGTTCTGGACGTTTCCGGCGAGGCCTGTGCCATGCCGGAGACGGTGAGTGCCAGTGCGGCCGCGACAGCCGCGGTCGCACTGGTGCGATTGCCTCTCACAGGGTTCCCCTTCGGGTGAGTCGAGGATTTGAATCGTTTCATTCCAGACGGCCAGCACGATCACGACGCTGCACACGGTCACCAGCACGCTGTTGGCCAACGCTCCGCCGAGCGCGCCCTGTTGCCAGGCGTGAGTGAAGTTCCGCAGGGTCGGCGCGCTGGTCGGGTGGATGGGGGACGAGGTGTCCGATGCCGGCCGTACGGCGAGGTTGACCAGGACGTACACCGGGAAGCCGACGACCAGGGCGGCGGCGATCATCGCCAGTTCCAGGGCGAGGGTGCGCGGGCGGTAACGGTTCATGACGCGGCCCTCTCGCTGCGGGACAGCATGGCGTACTGTCCGGCGGACGCGACCGCCACGATGATCGTCAGGACCACCGCGAGCGCGATGCTGTAGCCGAACTCGCCGAGGGTGAAGGCGTCTTTGTAGATGAGGGTCGACAGGGTGTCGGTCGCGTGGCCGGGGCCGCCGCCGGTCAACGCGTAGACCTGGTCGAAGAGTTTGATCCCGCCGATGACCGACAGCATCAGATTGATGGTGAGGGCGGGGGCCAGCAGCGGCCTGGTCACCGACCAGAAGCGGCGGACGGGACCGGCTCCGTCGAGCGCGGCGGCCTCGTGGATCTCCTGGGGCACGGACTGTAGTCCGGCCAGGAAGATGACCATCGAGTAGCCCGCGAACTGCCACACGATCACTCCGACGACCGCCCAGAGCGCCAGGCGGGGGCTGCCCAGCCAGTCCTGCCGCCAGGCGTCGAGGCCCACGGCGCCGAGCAGGCTGTTGACCGCCCCAGCCGGACCGAGCAGGTTGCGCCACAGGTAGGCGGTCACGATCGGGGTGATGACGGCCGGGGCGAACAGCAGGACCCTGAGCACGTTCCGGGACTTGATCGCCGGGTTGACGCCGAGGGCCAGCAGCAGCCCCACCCCGTTCTGGACGAGCGTGACGGACACGGCGATCAGCAGTGTGTGCCAAACGGCCTGCACCGCGTCGGCGTCGCGGAACATGTCGGCGAAGTTGCCCAGGCCCACGAAGGAGTAGTGGGGATCGAGGCCGTCCCAGTCGGTGAACGCGTAGTACACGCCGCGTGCGCTCGGCACGAGGACGACGAAGGCGAACAGGAGCAGAGGCGGCGCCATGAACCACCAGGGAGGCGTGGTGCGCGCACGGCGGGCAGCGGGTACGGAGGCACGGTCCGGAGGGTGGTCGCGGTCCGGGAGCTGGGCGTTCGGAGCGAGAGTCACGGGCGGACCTACTTCCTTGAAACGTTTCAAAGCGGGCCCGGTGAGGGGTGCACCGGCTGGAGGGGTTCAGGCACCTGCCGACTTCCTGGGTTGTGGGGTGCGGATGAGACGAGGGGACACGCCTGTAGTCCGGTGGGTAACGTTTCCCACGGGTTCTGCCAGACCCTAGAGAGCGCTCCGCGTGACGTCAAGATGCCGCGCACGCTGCGCGATTGTTACGGTGACGGGCCGCACCACCCCGCTCGTCACACATGATCTCTCTTACCGAGCGGGAGGTTCGGCCGTACACTTTCCGCCAACGTTGCCCACGGCGTCGGAGGAAGCCCGATGGAGCCACCCGCCACGCCCCGTCGCGTCACCATCGTGGACGTCGCCCGTCATGCCCAGGTGTCCACCACCGCCGTGTCCAAGGTGCTGCGCAACGCCTACGGAGCCAGCCCCGAGATGCGGGCCAAGGTGCGCCGGGCGATCGACGAGCTGGGCTACCGACCCCTGGCGGCCGCACGCGGGCTGCGTGGACAGACGTACACCATCGGCGTGATGCTGCCCGACATCCGCAACCCGTTCTTCCCCGAGATCCTCGACGGCGTCACCGGCGGTCTGGCCGACACCGACTACCAGGTACTCCTCGGCCCGGGGTGCAACGGAGAGAAGGAGGAGGCCCGCGTCACCGAGGCCATGATCGACCGTGGCATGGACGGGCTCGTCCTGGTCGCCCCCGTCTCGTCGCGCGCCCATCTCGAACACGTCGCCTCCGCCGTTCCGACCGTCGTCGTCGGCCGACACGGACACTCCCCGGTGTACGACACCGTCGCCGACGACGACGTGGCCGGCGCCGCACTGGTCGTGGGCCACCTCGCCGAACTCGGACACCGCCGGATCGCCCACATCGAGCACCACGAGACCGACCCCACGCGCAGCGTCGAGATGCCCAACGCCCAGCGCGCCGACGGCTATCGGCAGGCCATGCGGGACCTCGGACTGGAGGCGGAGATCGACGTCGTCTCCACCAGCTACACCCAGCAAGGCGGATACAAGGGCGCGAAAGAGCTGCTCGCGCGGCCCCAGAGGCCGACGGCGGTGTTCGCGGGAGCGGACATCGTCGCCATGGGTGTACTGGAAGCGGTCGCGGAGGCCGGGCTGTCGGTGCCGGGTGACCTCTCCGTGGCGGGATACGACAACACGACCTTCGCCGCGCTCGGCCCCATCTCGCTGACCAGCGTCGACCAGGCGGGCCGCGAGATCGGCAGGAACGCCGCCCGCCTGCTGCTGGAACGGATCGCGGACCGGGGCAAGCCGTCGGTACAGGTCAAGCTCTCGCCGACCCTGGTACCGCGCCGCACCACGGCGGCTCCGGGGGCGGCGTAGGGCGACGGGGCGATCCGTACGGACGCTGCGGTGCCCCTCCTGTCCCCCGCACCGGACTGGCGAGCGTCCATGGCGCCTGCGCCCGTGATCATCCCGCCGCAGAAAGGATCTGCTCAGCCTCGGCCACTGCGGGCACCGGCTCTGGGCAGGCCGACGGCGCCACGGGCAGGATTCCGGGCAGTTGTGGGGAGGTCTGTGGTGAACCAGGCGGCCGGGTGTTGCGGCAGGTCGGCGTTCGATGAGCCCGTCGGTGTGCCGACGATGTCGCCCACCGCGACAGCGGAGGCGTCGTCGGGCGGGTTCACGACGTCGTACCAGTCGCCGCGCACATTGAGCCCCTTGGCCGCAGGCAGGTAACCCACCGCGACGTTCGGGTGTCGGGCCAGGTCCCGCGACTGCGTCGTCGCGTCCTGGAGGGTGACGGCGACCCTCCGTTCCCGGGCACGCGGGCAGCGTGGGACAGCATGAAGTCGGCTCGGCTATGCGTTACTGATCACCGCACGAGGGCGACGCGGTGCGCCCCGCCGAGAAGGCCAGGGCCTGTCCGGCGGATCTTGCCGGACAGGCCCCCGGTCCCGAGGAGGACTCACGGCTCAGGGCTCAGCGCTTGAGCGTGAAGGTGAAGTCGCCCGAGAGCTTGCCGCTCAGCCGGACCGCCGAGACGAGTTTCCCCTCCGTGAGCAGTCTGCCGACCTCGGCCCGCGAGAGACCGCATCCTTCAGCGATCAGTCGCACCGGCCGAACAGGAATCCGCGCGGCGAAGCGGACCGATACGTCGATCACCTCGCGGTCCAGGTGATCCGATCCGCCGGTGTCGAGGCGCCAGGCGTTGTCCCAGTCGAGGGCGATGCGATTACGGTGCCGCACGACCGGATCCTGGAGCAGCTCGGCTGTCAGGCCAGGGTCGTTGTCATGCAGCCGGTCCAGCAGCTCAGGTCGTACGGAGCGCACGTTCATCCGCTCCAGGACCGTGAGCTTCACGGTTTCCCCGCAAGCGGTGCAGAGCGCCAGGAGCCATGCGTCGATGAGCTTGTGGTGTGCGTTGACGCGAAATTTTCCGCTTGCCCGGAAGCGCTCGGACGCGCACGCGTGGCAACGGAGGAGAACGAGCGGCAGGCAGGTGGGCACGACCACCCAGTTTTTGAGCACAGAAGTACACCGGTTCCAGTGAGAAGTCCGCAGCAGAAAGGAGCGCGGCGCACATGCGCGACGCGCGACGAATCAGCACTCGGGAGGTCTCACACGGTGTACAACGGCACGTCCTTGACTGGCCGACTTGGTTGGGCAGCACGGTAATGGCGCACAGCGGGGCCGCTCCACTGGTTTTCGAGCGCCTCACCGCCGGCCCGCGAGAGCGGTAGACCGGCGCTCTCCTGCTGGGCCTCCCGTCCCAGCGGATCAGGCTCGACAGCAGGGGGCGGATGCCGTGGCATCACGGACGGGTAGCGGCCGCCGCCCCAGACAGAGGACTGGCTGACCACGCAAGTCTCGGCCGCCCTCCTCATCGAGCAGGCTGCTCTGATGGCACGGAAGGCAGCGGCCGAGCGCAGCCGTTCCCGGCGCAGAGGCACCGGGACACGGGCAACTGATCGTTGTCGAGCGGGAACGTTCCACGGCCCCTAGGCTGGTTTCATGTCGGGAGGCTCGCAGGAGCTGACTGCCAACGCCTCACCGTCATGCGCCGCGGTCCACGGCACCTGCTGTCACCGCAAAGCATGCAGCGCCTTCACAGCGGAAGGGCGATCGGATGGTACCCATGACGGCAGCGGTGGACCCGGATCGGTCGGAGTGGGATGTGATCGTCCTCGGCGGTGCCGCAGCCGGTGAGAACGCCGCACAGTACGCAAGCCAGTTCTCCGGCCTGTCCTCAGTGCTCGTCGAGAACCACCTGCTCGGCGGCGAGTGCTCGTACTGGGCGTGCATGCCCAGTAAGGCCCTTCTCCGGCCGGTGGAGGTGGTCGACGCCGCCGCCCATCTGCCCGGAGTGTCGGCGCGACTGGATCCCGCTGGCGTATTCGACCGGCGCGACCGCGTGATCAACGGACTGGACGACACCTCCCAGGTGACATGGGCCCTGAACACCGGGATCGACGTGGTACGCGGTTATGGACGACTGGACGGTGAGCGCACGGTCGTGGTGAGCCGGCCCGACGGTTCGGCCAGAACGCTGACGGCCAGGCATGCGGTGGTTGTCGACACCGGCTCCTGTCCGGCCGTGCCTGATGTTCCGGGCTTGCGTGCCGCGCTTCCCTGGACGTCACGCGATGTGACCACGATGAGTGAGGTGCCGCGTCGGGTGGTCATCCTCGGTGGCGGTGTCGTCGCGTGCGAGGCGGCCACCTGGCTGAACGGTCTGGGAGCCGAGGTGACCGTCGTCCATCGCGGCGAACGGCTACTGGCCCGCAATGAGCCGTTCGCGGGGACACTCGTCGGCGAGGAACTGGGCAGCGCGGGTGTCCGCCTGTACCTCGGCCACAGCATGTCCCAGGTGAAGCGGTCCGACGCCCGTGACACGGGCGAGGGCCGCGTGCACGGCGGTGAGGTGAGCGTGGCCCTGGACGACGGCACGATCATCGTGGCCGACGAGGTCGTCGTCGCCGCCGGCCGCACCCCGAACACCGACGACATCGGCCTGGAAACCGTCGGGCTGTCCCCGGGCGGGTTCCTCGACGTCGACGATCAACAGGGTGTACGGGAGGCGGAGGGCAGCTGGCTCTACGCCATCGGGGATGTGTGCGGCCTCGCGCTCCTCACGCACATGGGCAAGTACCAGGCGCGTATCGCCGGAGACGCCATCGCGGCACGAGCCGCCGGCTCCGCCGAACTGCCGTCCGCCGCCGCGGGGCACATCGGGTCACCCCAGGTCATCTTCACCACCCCGGAGGTCGGCAGCGCCGGCGTCAGCGAGCAGCAGGCCCGAGAGGCGGGCATCGACGTGGAGATCGTCGAGTACGATCTCGCCGCGCTGGCCGGGACGTACGTCATGCGCTCGGACTATCGCGGGCGGGCCAAGCTCGTGGTCGACCGTTCCGACGATGTGGTGGTGGGAGCGACATTCGTCGGCGCCGGGATCGCCGAGCTGGTGCACTCGGCGACCACGGCCATCGTGGGACGCGTACCCGTGTCCACCCTTTGGCACGTGGTGCCCAGTTATCCCACGGCGAGTGAGATCTGGCTGCGTCTCCTGGAGACGTTGCGCGGGCAGCGCCACGCGGCCCTCAGGGGATGAGACGCCCTGCGGATGCAGTTGCATTCGACGTTCAGCACGCCTGTCCGCGTGCGGCGCCAAATCGAGTTCCTGGCCAAGACCAGCATGGACGGCTCGGTCCTGCTCCGGATCAGCCGCGCCGCTCCCTCGCAACTGCCTCGCCCTTGGCGAAGACGCGGAAACCACCGGAATCGGCCTGGCCACCGCACGGTTCCAGAGCTTCTGGCCTCCGATCAGAGCCGCTTCATCACCCACAGGCGAAGCGTCCACGAGAGGAGTACAAACGGAAGATGAGGAAAAATAGCGAGACCCCACAACGGATGGACGAGTGGGTCGACAGTGTTCAACGCCTCTCCGGAGAATCCGACGCCCAGGGTGCCAAAAACGTGGTCGCCGACATCTACAAGGCGGCGCAGGATGAGCTGGACGCGCAGCGCGCCCAGGCTGAATTCGAACGCGAGGAATGACCGCTGACAGCAACTACTGATGCCGGAGCGATGCTCCTCTTCTCAGACGTCTCAGACTTCGCAGGGCCGCATGGGTTCCAGACGGTGGTAGGCGGCGTTGATATCCGGAGCGTTCTCGCCAGCAGACCGGCGACCACGGCGATGCCTCCCCATGACCGACGACCCGTGCGGGGTCGTCCAGGCCGGTGAGCGGTTCAGCCACCGTCCTACCACGTGGAGAGGAGACGGCCCATGGCTACTTTGGTCGCCGTGAACGTCGGAATCCTGCCGCACCGGCGTCTCCCACACCTGCGAGACCGCCCTGCTCCAGGGCCGTGTCGATTACGCGCCGGAACCGATAGACCGACCCACCGAAGGCAACGCTCTCATCTGCTGTTCCCGGCCGCCCGTGGACCTGGTTCTGGACCTGTGAGCCCTCACTCCGCCCTCGAACTCAGGTCAGTGGACCAGTTCCGCCACAGCCGTGGCCTCCACGCGGGCCCCCTCGGGAGTGACGCAGTCCTCCAGGGCCGCGAGGTAGCGCTCGGCCCGCCTGTACTCATGGTCGACCACATCACCCCAGGCGCGGGGCGACCGGCAGCCGCGGCTCGCTGTCCCAGAGCGTCATCTTCACGGCGCTCTCGCTGATCTCGACGTGATCGGAAACCACCTGTCATGTCGCCGTCGGGCCGGAGCCGTGTTCGGTGAGCAGTAGGGCGATGTCGTCGGCCCGGTAGGAGGAACCGCGGGCGTGGTGCAGGAGCCGGTCGGCGAGTTCGTCCAGTGAGTCCGCCCGGGCGTGGGCCAGCGATACTCGCAGGCGCTCGATCTCCATGCCGATGTCGATTCCGGGTTTCTCCACCAGGCCGTCCGTGTAGAGGGCGAGGACGGATCCCGGCGGGAAAGCGAAACAGCTGGGAACGTATGCACTCGCGGGGTCCACGCCGAGGATTGTTCCGACGTCGAGGTCGAGGGCCTTTGTCGTGCCGTCGGGGAGGCGGAGCAGGGGGGCGGGGTGGCCGGCGGTGACTGCGTGGGCGTGATCGCGATGGGGTTCGAGGTGGATGTAGCAGCAGCTGGCCAGCAGGTCGCTGTCGAGCTCGATGAGGGTTCGGTTGACCCCTGACATCACGTTGCCGGGTGCCTGGCCGGCGGCCACGAACGCGCGTACCGCGCTGCGCAGCTGAGCCATGGTGGCCGCGGCGGCGATGCTGTGCCCCTCGACGTCACCGATGACCAGGCAGACCCCTCTGTCGGTGGGGACGACGTCGTACCAGTCACCACCCATGTCCATACCGCTGGTGGCGGGCAGGTACCGTGCCACGGTCCGGATGCCCGGCACTCTGGGCAGGCGGTGCGGCAGGAGCGCCTGCTGCAAGCCGTGCGCGACGGCGAACTCCGAGTCGTACAGCCGTGCTCGTTCCATGGCCTGGGCGATCAGACCGGCGAGTGCGGTCAGGACACTGCGGTCCTTCTCCGTGAAGTGATGGGGCGCGTCGAAGCCGAGGACACAGGTGCCGACCGGACGGCCGGAGGCGAGCAGCGGCAGGTACACCCAGGAGCTCACCTCTCCGGTGGGGATGCCTGGGTAGCCCCGGACGAGGTCCTTCTGGGACTCGATGAAGAGGGGGACACCGGAGGTGAGGGTTTCCGTTCCCGGCAGGCGGGCGTGCAGGGGAACGCCCTGGAGCCAGTCGAGGAACGTCTCGTGGTGGCCGGTGTGGTGGAGAAGGCGCATCGTTTTGTTGCGGACGACATAGATCGCCATCTGCTGGCCTCCGAAAGCCGGCAGGAGCTGGTCGGAGACGACTTCGCAGACTTGGCGTGTGGTGACTGCCTCGGTCAGCGCGCTGCTGAGCTGAAGGACGTGGTACATCGCGCCCAGGCGCGCTGGTGCGGTGGCGGCTGCCACCGTCGGTGAAGGCGCGGGGGCCGCCTGGTCCGATGAGGGACGGGTGGTCGGCATCACCTGTCCGGTCACCCCGTCGGGCTGCGGGTGGAGGGAGAAGGCGAGCCACTGGTCGGGCGGCCGGCTCACCAGGAAGGAGGACGGCGCCTGCGAGATCATGGCGGAGCGGTGCCGGTACTCGACGCTGGGGTCGGACAGCCACGGAAGTACGTCCCACAGGCACTGGCCGAGTACCTCGTCGGCGGCGACATCCAGCAGGCGCAGTGCACGGCGGTTGACGTAGGTGACACGTCCGTCGGGGGCGAGGGAGAACAGCCCGTCCGACAGCCGTTCGAGTGCGGCGACGGCCACGCCGCCCGCCCGGGCGTCCAGGACGGCGCCGACCAGATGTGTGACCGCGCGCGGGTCCTCGTCTTCCGGCACACGGCCCCACAGCTGCACCGTGCGATGTCTTTCACCCCCGTCGCTGTGTTCCCGTACGCGCAGGCGACGCCCGGTGATCCGACCCTCGCCCACTGCCTCGCGCGCGCAGGCCCGGAAGGCGGCACGATCACCGGGGTGCAGGCACGCCGCGAGTGTTTCGGGGCGTCCGTCGAAAGCGGTGGGATCGAGACCGAAGATCGCGCAGAACGTGTCGTCCACGCTGAGGAGGCCGGAGCTGAGGTCCCAGTCGAACAGGCCCACCTGCACGGACGCGGCCGAGTCAGCGGGGGTCTCGACGGCCGCCGTCCCCGGTTCCCACTCGACAGGCTCACCGGTACGGGCGCAGAGTTCGGCCAAGCCGTCACCGAGCCGACAGGCGACGCTCCGCAGGCGGCGACGCTGGGCCTTGGACAACCCCTCGCTGCCCGGTGAAGCCGGAAACACGATCGCCAACGATCCGAAAAGCTCACCTTCTGTGCGCACCGGCACCGAGCAGGAGCCGAAGGCATAGGGCAGGGCCACCGCGAGCTGCGGATAGCGCCGCATGGTCTCCTCGGCGTTCGCCAGATGGATCGTGCGCCCGGACGAGTACGCCACAGCGACCGGAATCGGACTGCTCGCCGCGATGAGGCGCCAGCCGCCCAGCAGAGACGGCGGCACCCCGCACGTCGCGGCGAGCACGATCGACCTGCGGTCGCGAGAGCGCAGGAAGATACTCCCCGCATACGCGCTCGTCCCCTCCACGGCCTCCACCACGGCGGCCGCGAGCAAGTCCTCACGCTCAGCCGCCCCACTGGCGGTCAACCCGCGCATGCATCCAGTGTGCGCAGGTCAGAACGCCGAAGCCCAGCCGGGCGCGGTGATCTGTGCCGGGCATTGACCACCGACCGTCCTTGCGGCGCAGAGCGGGCCGAACGCGAGGTCGTCACGGAGGAGGAGCCGGCATCCCCGTCGGCCGCCGCCTTCTGGAGGACGAACGGCACAAACTGCTGCGGCTGGACGATATCCCGCACGGTCGGGTCGTCGGCCAGGGCGGAGGCCGTCCAGCCAGTCGCGGACGCCGTGATCCGCACCCGCTCCGAGATGAAGGACGCGCGGCGCCCCATCGCTTCGTAGCTGCGACTGCCGGTCTCTAGGGGGTGACCTCGTTCAGCAGGTCGGGGCCGTTGTTGCGGGTGTCGTTCACCGCCCTTGAGACGGGTCGGGCGTAGAGGTTGCCGTCCGCGGGCTGGCTGAGCAGGGCGCGCAGGTCCTCGGTGTCATGGTGCTGAGGGTCGAGCCAGGCGCAGTAGTGGTCCGGGGTGAGGGCGAGCGGCATGCGCGGATGGACCCGGCCGGCCGCGTCGGTGGCCTCGGTGGTGATGACGGTGCAGGTCAAGAGCCAGGCGGCCGGGTCGTCGTCACTCTTGATCTCCGGATTGCGCCAGTACTCGTACAGGCCGGCGAGTGCCATCACCTGCCCGTCGGCGGGGTGGATGAAGTACGGCTGCTTGCGGGGCTTGCCGGTGGCCGAGTCCTTGATCTCGGTCCACTCGTAGAATCCGTCGGCCGGGAGCAGGCAGCGGCGCCTGGCGAAGGCGCGGCGGTAGGCGGGCTTCTCGTGCACCGTCTCCACGCGCGCGTTGATCAGCCGTGAGCCGATCTTCGGGTCCTTGGCCCACGACGGAACCAGGCCCCATCGCAACGGCCGCAGTTCCCTGCGTGCTGGTTCGTCGGCACCGTCCTTGCGCGGCGGACGTTCGAGGACGGCGTAGACCTCGTCGGTGGGCGCCACGTTCCAGTTCGGGGCCAGTGCCTCGTCGGGGCGCCAGTCGGTGACGTCGAAGAGCCGGGTCAGGTCCTGCGGACTGCGGGTGGAGACATAGCGGCCGCACATACCCTCACTGTGCCATGGCGACGGCTCCCCCGATCGCTCCCGGACCGCACGCCGAGGCGGGGTGGCCGGTGGCGGGACCACCGGGAGGTGATCGATGCGATCACGTTCAAGTTCCGGGCCGGAACGCGGTGGGTCCACCTGCCGGAGAAGTATGGCAACTGGCGGGACGCCTTCAACCGGCCGCGGACGTGGGCCGTCGACGGCACCTGGGAGCGGCTGTTCACCGCGCTGACGGCCCAGGCCGACGCGGACGAGCACCTCAACCGGGCCGTCTCGGTTCGACTCCACGACCGTGCGTGCCCACCAGCACGCGGCCGGGACCGGGAATAGGGGGCCCTGGCAGACGAACCCGGCGACCACGCCATCGGCCGCTCCCGCGCCGGACTGACCACGGGATGTGGTCCTGGCCGACAAGGCGTACTCCTCCCGCGCGACCTACGTCGCGGCAGCCGGGGCGGCAGGCCACCGGCCTGCGAGCATGAGCCCGACAAACAACACAACACTGTCAAGCAGTGCACCAACCGCCTCAAGCAGCGGCGCGTCAGTTGGGCACGTCACCCAGGTCCCACAGTGGTCCTGCGCTGTTTTGAGCAGGAGGCGGCCGTGGACGGCCGACCACACGGTCCTGGTGCCGGTCGCGGGCGCCGGACATCATGCGGAAGGGCGTCGAATTGTGTTCGGCGAACCGGCAGTAGACAGCAATGAGTTCATGCAGCCGCTCAGAGCAGGGGCAAGGTCGTACGAAGCCTGTTCGGCCCGGTCCATCTCGCCGAGCAACTCCTCGAAGAACGCCCCGGGTGCGGCCGTCACTGCCGACCTGCGGGGTTCGTCAAAGCGAGCTAGCGTTTGGGAGTGGTGGTGTAGTGCAACCTGAGCTGGTCGTCGACGAGCAAGCGGCCAGTTCGTCAAAGGCACTTTTGATTGCAGTCGCGATACAAAACGGACCCCTTATGTCCCATCATCTCGATACCCCCCTTGCCGCTCAGAGCGGCCAGCTGTTCATTGATGACCTGTACGTCTTCCCCGGCGAGGGCAGCACCGTCTTCGTCATGGACGTCAACTCGAACATCACCGGCGTCTACGCCGAGCCGGGCTTTCATCCCGAGGCCCGCTACGAGTTCAAAGTCCACTTCGATGGCGCCGACTTCGAGACCTTGACCTACCGGGTCTCCTTCGGTCAACCCGATGCAGAAGGGCGGCAGGCCCTGCGCCTGCACATGCTGACCGGTGAGGAGGCGCGCCAGGACGCCGCCGACGGCGAGCTGGTACTGGAAGGCCGCACCAACGAGACGGCCAGCGCGGCGGGAACTCGCCTCTGGACCGGACGCATCGCCGATCCCTTCTTCATCGACCTGTCCCTGCTCGCCGTCGTCAACGGGGCAGTGGCGAAGGGCACCGCAGCGGATTTGTCGGCCTGGCGACCGCAGGAGGCACAGAACAGCTTCGACGGCACCACTGTCGAGACGATCGTGCTGGAAGTCTCGCATGAGCACGCGCACCTGCGGCCCGGGGCGCGCATCGGCGTGTGGTGCGCGACGAAGCTGGCCACCGACGCCGGTGGATGGCGACAGATCAACCGCGCCGGCCACCCGATGATGTGGCCGATCTTCTGGCCCAACGACACCGACTTCTCCGACCCAGCCAATACACGGCACCCGTCCGAGGACCTGGCTGCTGCGGGTCGGCTCATCGCCGGTCAGGTCGCCGCGGTCGTCGCGGCCACCGGGACATCGGCCGACCCCCGAGGCTACGGCCGGACCGTGGCCGAGCAGCTGCTCCCCGACGTACTGCCCTACGTGGTCGCGACCCCTGCAACCTTCGGGTTCGTCACCCGTAACGGCCGCACCCAGGCCGACAACGCCCCCGAGGCGATGCTCTCGGTCGTGACCAACACCGCCGTGCCCTCCGGCCTCGATCACTCCGTCGCCCAGCAGATGCGGAGCGAACACTTCCCGTACGTGGTCCCGGCGTAAACCGCCGAGCGCGGCACCGAGACACCGTGAGCTGAGCGGTGCGTGGTATCGACTTGCTTATCCAACTCGCATGGCGCTGAGGCCGGTGTCATCATGACGAATGGGGCCGATTCCCTCGTTCGGCATGGATGGAACGCCATGAAATGCTTCGACTGCACACGCGCGTATGAGGCCGGAACCATCACCATTGCCCCGCCCACCGCCGTCGCGGTGTGCGCTCGCTGCGGGGCTGGAGTCTGTGGCAAACACGCGCACATCACCGACGACCCTCTTGCTTTGGCTTCTGGTTCGGGTACGGCTATTCCCGCCGCACGGCGCATCACCTGCGATGTCTGTCACCCGGCCGAGAGCGCTGCCGCCGCGGCTTAGATCGTGTCCTCGGAGACGGGGACAGCGAGGATCAGGCGGGCGCTCGCGGCGCATATGCCGGAGGGGCAGCGTGTGCGGTGGCACCGGTGGCGAGCCCGTCGTCGAGGAGGACCACGGCCCGGCCCTTGTTTCGGGCATGGAGCGGTCACCTGCGTACCGCAGTAACTGCCGCTCGGCTCCGACCAGTTCGGCTTGCTGGATCATCGGCATCACGGCGTAATCCCGATGCCCCGCGATCAACAGGTAGCAGTCGGCCGGTGCATAGGGGAAATGGTTGCGCGCCCCGCCGACGCCCACCCGGTCACCGGGCATCAGCCGGTCGTGCACGTAGGCCGAACCTCCGCGCCCGGCGGGCTCGCGCAGACGGCGATGCGGTAGGTGTACGGGTCCCATCGGTCGCCGCACGGTGACCGTGTCAGTCCTCGCCTGCGCGGGGCAGTCGAGCCCCGACCCGCGCGGCCGTCTCGCGCAGCCAGATGTGGGCCGCGTCATGGGTGTGGACCGGATGCCACCACAACGCTTCACGCAGCGGCACCGCCTCGTAGGGCGGCTCCACCACCCGCACGGCGGCGATGGGCGCCAGCAGCCGCGCCAGCCGTGCCTGGATCAAGGCGATGCGCCGGGTGCCCGCGATCAGCAGGGGCAGGAGCTAGAAGCTGTCGACGGAGACCTCGGCGCGCGGCTCGATGCCGAGCATGCCCAGCTGCCGGACCGCGGGGGCGTCGTAGGTGCGCTGGTACGTCACCCACGGCAGCCGGGCCAGGTCGCGCCGGGTGAGCCGGTCCTCGACGCTGGGGTGGTCCCGCGCCACGAGGAACACCCAGCGGTCGTCGTAGAGGTCGGTGGCGGGGAAGTCGCTGATCACGCCGTGCGGCATGAGCAGGCCGTCGGTGGCGCTGAGCAGGTTCGCCGTGTCGTCGACCACGGTCGGCGGGGTATGGGTGAAGCGGAGCCGGATGCCGGGGGCCTCCTCGTGCACGACGCGGGCGAGTTCGGTGCCGAAGACGGCGACGGCGTAGTCGGACGCCACCAGCCTGAACTCGCGGTTCTCCTTGGCCGGGTCGAAGTCGGCCTGGCTGGAGAAGAGGCGTTCCAGCATGTCGTAGGCGGTGGAGGTGCGGTCCAGGAGCACCTGGCCGAGCGCGGTCAGCTCGTAGTGGCCGCCGACGCGGGCGAGCAGGTCGTCGTCGAAGTGCCGGCGCAGCCGGGCGAGGGCCGCGCTCATCGCGGGCTGGCTGAGACCGACGCGCTGCCCGGCCCGGGTGACGTTTCGCTCCTCCAGCAGGGCGCGCAGGGCGACGACGAGATTGAGATCGAGACGGGCCAGGTTCACGGATGGGTCCCTTGCGGTAGTGCGACGAACGGGGCGAATAAACACTGTGGATGCCGATCATCCACAGAATCGATTTCCCTGATCGCGGGCAGCGGGGCCAGATTAGTGCCACCGCAATCAGGAGGACATGTCCGTGAAACCCGAACCCGTGTCCGCGCTCTTCGCCGGACCGTTCGCCCTCGCCACCCTCTCGACCCCGGACGGGCCGGAATTCCCCGCCCTCGTCACCCCCGACGGCCAGGCCCTCGATCTGCGGGACGCCTTCGGCGACGAACGGCTGACCGTGCTGGACCTGCTGGACCGCTGGGAGACGGCCCTGCCGCAGCTGCGCGCGCTCGCGGCCGACACCGGCCTGGCCCGCACGGCCGTCACGGACCTGCGCGTGCACGCACCGGTGACACCGCGTCAGGTGTTCCAGTCGGGCGCCAACTACCGGCAGCACGTCATCGACCTGCACGTCGCCCACCGCGCCCCCGGTGACGACCGGCCGGAGAGCGAGCGGCGCGCGGAGGCCGCCGAGATCATGGACCGGCGGGCCGCGGAGGATCTGCCGTACGTCTTCCTCGGCCTGCCCACCTCGATCACCGGCCCGTACGACGATGTCGTCCTGCCCGCATGGGCCGAGAAGCCGGACTGGGAACTGGAGTTGGCGGTCGTGATCGGCAAGCCGGCCTATCGGGTGCCGGTGGAGGACGCGCCGGAGCACATCGCCGGTTACACCATCGCCAACGACCTGACCGACCGCGCCACCGTCTTCCGCCGGGACATGCCGCAGATCGGCACCGACTGGCTGCGCAGCAAGAACGCGCCCGGCTTCACCCCGCTCGGCCCGTGGATCGTGCCCGCCGAGTCGGTCGCGGACCCCGATGACCTGCGCGTCAGGCTCAAGCTCAACGGCGAGACCATGCAGGACGAGTCCACCAAGGACATGATCTTCAAGGTCGCGCGCATGGTGGCGTACGTCTCCCAGACCGCACGCCTGCTCCCCGGCGACCTGGTGCTCACCGGCAGCCCGGCCGGCAACGGCATGCACTGGGGCCGGCTGCTGCGCGACGGCGATGTCATGGAGGGCACGGTCACGGGGCTCGGTGTGCAGCGCACGCGATGTGTCGCCGAGACGGCGTCATGAACCGGCGCGATCCCGAGGGCTCGATCGCCGAGGCCGCGAAGGCGTACTCGAACTGGGGGCGTTGGGGCGAGGACGACGTCCTCGGCACCCTCAACTTTCTGGATGAGGGCAAGCGCCGCGAGGGCGCCGCGCTCGTCCGACGGGGTGTCAGCTTCTCCCTCGCCCAGTCCTTCGACATGAACGGCCCCCAGAAGGGCTGGCGGCGGCGCACCAACCCGGTGCACACCATGCTGGACACCGGCACCGACGCCGCCCTCGGCGTCCAGGGTTTCCCGCACGGTATCGGCGGCGCCGACGACGTGATCGCCATGCCGCTCCAGTGCTCGACCCAGTGGGACGGGCTCGGCCACATCTTCGACCACGGCAAGGCGTGGAACGGCCGCCCGGCCGAGCAGGTCGTCACCTCCGACGGCGACCTCGTCACCGGCATCGAGCACATGGCGCCGTACGTCGCCGGGCGCGGCGTGCTGCTCGACGTGGGCCGGGTGATCGGCGAGGACGGGGAGCTGCCGGACGGGTTCGCGATCACCGAGGAGCACCTGACGGCGACGGCCGAGGCGCACGGGGTGGCCGTCGGCCGCGGTGACATCGTGCTGGTGCGCACCGGGCACCTGGCACGGGCCCGCCGCGAGGGCTGGGGCGACTACGCCGGCGGCCCCGCGCCCGGCCTGTCGTTCAGCACGGCCGGCTGGCTGCACTCGACCGAGATCGCCGCGATCGCCACGGACACCTGGGGCTTCGAGGTTCGTCCCAACGAGTTCGAGAACGCCTTCCAGCCGCTGCACCAGGTCGCCATCCCGAACATCGGGCTGCTGATCGGCGAGATGTGGGACCTGGAGGCGCTCGCCGAGGACTGCGCGGCGGACGGCATCCACGGATTCTGGCTCACCGCCGCACCTCTCCCCATCACCGGCGCGGTCGGCTCCCCCGTCAACCCGATCGCCGTCAAGTAACGCACGGAACAAGGGAGTTCCCTCATGAGCACAGCCCGCACGGTCCTGGTGATCGGTGGTGGCGCCGCAGGCAACGCCGTGGCGGTCTTTCTGCGCCGCGCCGGCCTCACGGTGGACCTGATCGAGGCCAAGGACGACTGGAACGCCACCGCCGGCTCCGGCATCACCCTCCAGGGCAACGCCCTGCGCGTCCTGCGCGAACTCGGCGTCTGGGAACAGGTGAAGGCGTCCGGCTTCGGTTTCGGCTCCGTCGGCATCACCGCCCCCGACGGCACCGTCCTGCACGTCGCCCGTGATCTGCGCACCGGTGGCGACGACCTGCCGGCGACCGTCGGCATGCGGCGCCCGCAGCTCCAGCAGATCCTGATCGACGCCGTACGTGCCAGCGGCGCCTCCGTGCGGCTCGGCACGACCGCCGAGATCGTCGACCAGGACGCGGACGGGGTCTCGATACGGTTCTCCGACGGCAGCGAGGGCCGGTACGACCTGGTGATCGCCGCCGACGGCCTCGGGTCGTCGACCCGCGCGGCGATCGGCATCGGCGACAAGCCGGAACCCACCGGGATGGCCATCTGGCGCGTCGCCGCCCCGCGCCCGGCCGGCGTGGTCCGCACCGACCTCGCCTACGGCGGCCCCGCCTACATCGCCGGTTACTGCCCCACCAGCGACACCACCCTGTACGCGTACGTCGTCGAGGCCAACCGCGACCGCGCCTCGATCCCGCCGGAGACGTACGCCGAGGAGATGCGGCGCCTGGCCTCCGCCTACGGGGGCTTCTGGCCGGAGATCACCGCTCACATCACCGACCCGGCGAAGGTCAACTACACCTGGTTCGACCGGCTGCTGGTGGAGGGCTCCTGGCACCGCGGCCGGGTGGTGCTGATCGGCGACGCCGCGCACTGCTGCCCGCCCACGCTCGCGCAGGGCGCGGCACTCTCGCTGGAGGACGCGTGGGTGCTCGCCCAGTCGCTCACCTCCGGGGAGGCTTGGGACGACGCTCTCTTCCAGACGTACTACGAGCGGCGCGTGGCCCGCGTCCGCCCGGTCGTGGAGGCGTCCGTGCGGATCGGGCAGTG
This sequence comes from Streptomyces sp. NPDC029138, assembly GCF_055564375.1. Classification (NCBI taxonomy): domain Bacteria; kingdom Bacillati; phylum Actinomycetota; class Actinomycetes; order Kitasatosporales; family Streptomycetaceae; genus Streptomyces; species Streptomyces sp. NPDC029138. Next base: position 70,534 of record NZ_JBVHWM010000024.1, on the reverse strand, counting down.
GCAGCTCGACGGCGTTCGTGACGCGGACGTCCCCGGCCTGATGGGTCGCACGATGACGATGCTCCGGGAGCTGCCGTGAGCACGGCCCCCACCGTCGACGTGCACGCCCACGTGCTGTTGCCTGAGGTGGAGGCCCTGGTGGCCGGCCTGCCGGGGCTGGCGGAGGCGACAGCGCTGGACGCCCGGCGCAACGGTCCGGCGGCCCTCGCCGTGAGCGGGCCCATGGTGCGCGAGCGCATCCCGAAACTGACCGACCCCGCCGTACGGCTGGCCGCGATGGACGCCCAGGGCGTGGACGTGCAACTGGTCAGCCCCTCGCCCTCGCACTACCACTACTGGGCGGACGAGGAGACGGCGGAGAAGGTGTACCGGCTCGCGGGCGAGGCGACAGCGGCCCACTGTTCTGCCGCACCCGACCGGTTGCGCGGGCTGGGGCTCGTGCCCCTCCAGCACCCTGATCACACGGTACGCGCCCTCGATCACGCGCTGGCCCAGAGCCTGCTGGGCGTTGAGATATCCAGCCACGCGCCGGGGCGGGAGTTGTCCGATCCGGCCTACGAACCCTTCTGGACGCGGGCAGAGGAAACCGGCGCCATCATCCTCCTGCACCCCTTCGGCTGCACGCTCGACGAGCGGCTGGACCAGTGGTACCTGTCCAACACCGTGGGCCAGCCGGTGGAGAACGCCGTCGCGCTCTCCCACCTGATCTTCTCAGGCGTCCTGGACCGGCACCCGGGCCTGAGGCTGATCGCGGCACACGGCGGCGGCTATCTGCCCACCCACATCGGCCGTTCCGACCACGCCTGGTCCACCCGCTCCGACGCGGGCGCCGCCTGCGCCCACCTGCCCAGCAGCTACCTCAAGCGCCTGTACTTCGACTCCCTCGTCCACGATCCGCACGTCCTGCGGGAGCTGGTCCGGGTCGCGGGCGCGGACCGGGTGCTGCTCGGCTCCGACTTCCCCTTCGACATGGGCACCGAGAACCCCGTCGGCGCACTGCGCGCGGCCGGACTGCCCGACGCCGACTTCCACGCCGTACGCGGCGGCAACGCCTCCGCCCTCCTCTTCAAGGAGTGACCCCATGCGCCTGCTCACCCACCTGCGGCACGTCGACCTCGCCGTGCCCGACTACGACAAGCAGCTCGACTTCTACGCCGGCGTCTGGGGCCTGACCAAGGTCACCGAGGACTCCGGCATCTCCTTCCTGGCCGCCGAGGGTTCCCCGGAGCAGTACGTGGTGCGGCTGCGCAAGGCCGAGGAGAAGCGCCTCGACCTGGTCTCCTACGGCGCCGCGAGCGCGGCCGACGTCGACACGATCGCCGATCAACTGCTCGCGGGCGGCGTGCGGTTGATCTCCCAGCCGGGCAAGGTGGACACCCCCGGCGGCGGCTACGGCTTCCGCTTCTTCGACGTCGACGGCCGCACCGTCGAGGTCTCCGCCGACGTCGAGGTACGGCAGCACCGCAAGATCGAGGAGAAGGAGTCGATCCCGGTCAAGCTGAGTCACGTGGTCCTCAACTCCCCCGACCTGAACCGGACCCGGGAGTGGTACGAGACCCACCTCGGCTTCCGCCTGTCCGACACGCTCAGCTCCCCGCACATGGGCGAGGTCATGCACTTCATGCGGATCTCCAACCAGCACCACTCCATGGCGCTGGCCAAAGGCCCGCACACCTCCCTGCACCACGTCTCCTTCGAGATGCGCGGCATCGACGAGTACATGCGCGGCTCCGGCCGTGTGATCCGCGCCGGGTTCAAGAAGATCTGGGGGCCGGGCCGGCACATGGCCGGTGACAACACCTTCACCTATTTCCTCGACCCGCACGGCAACACCCTCGAGTACACGACGGAGCTGGAGTGCCTGGACGAGGACACCTGGCACCCGCACGTCTACGACTTCTCCCAGCCCGAGGTCACCGACCAGTGGGGCACCGCGAACCCGATGAACGAACTCGTCGCCAAGGAGTCGTTCAACGACCCCGACCGCGGCGTCTTCGTCGCCCCGCCGGTCTGATCCCACCCCTCGCTCCCGGGGGCGCGGTCGACCCTGTCACCTGCCCTGACTCAGTCCCGCCGTGCCCTCGGGCCCCGCCCGCCAGGAGCCGCACCATGCGTTTCGCCGCCTACGAACACCACCACCGCCGCCGCGTGGCCGTCGTGGAGGACGACGGCACCCTACTGCCGCTGCCCGGCGTCACCTCGCTCACCGGCCTGCTGCGGGAGTCCGGCGGTCTGCCCGGCCTGCTCGCCGCGGGCGCGGCGGCGCTCGACGTACCGCCGGGTCCGCAGGTATCGGAGGTCTGGCTGCTGCCGCCGCTCCAGCCCGCCTCCGTCCGGGACTTCGTCACCTTCGAGGAGCACGTGGAGGGCGTCCGGCGGTCCCTGGAGGGCATGGGTGGTGTGCCGGAGCAGTGGTACGCCGCTCCGACCTTCTACTTCACCAACCCGCACGCGATCCACGGCCCGTACGACGACATCCCCGTGCCGCCCGGTTCCGCGGTCCTGGACTTCGAGCTGGAGGTCGGCGTGGTCATCGGCCGGGAGGGACGTGATCTCACTCCCGAGCAGGCCAGGGACCACATCGTCGGCTACACCGTCTTCAACGACTGGTCGGCCAGGGACCTCCAGTCCGCCGAGATGAAGGTCGGCCTCGGACCCTGCAAGGGCAAGGACACGGCGACCACGCTCGGTCCGTACCTGGTCACCGCCGACGAACTGGAGCCGTACCGGGACGCCGACGGCTTCCTGCGCCTTGCGCTCACCGCGGAGGTCAACGGCGAGGTCGTCGGCCGGGACCTGCTGTCCAACATGAGCTGGACGTTCGAGGAGATGGTCGCCTACGCCTCCCGGGGCACGCGGGTGATGCCCGGCGACGTCCTGGGCTGCGGGACCTGCGGCAACGGCGGCTGCCTCGCCGAACTGTGGGGCCTGCGCGGTGAACAGAGCCCACCGCCGCTGAAGCCCGGTGACACCGTCACGCTCACGGTGGAAGGCATCGGCAGCGTGTCCAACACCGTCGTGCCCGGCGCGGACGCGGTGCCGTTGCCCGCCGGCCGGCGCCGGTCCCGGGAGCGGCCGTGAGGGCCCCGCACCCGAAGAGGCTGCTGGGCAAGGTGGTCGTGGTCACCGGCGCGGCCCGTGGCCAGGGCGCCGCGGAGGCGGAGGCGCTGCCCCGGGAGGGCGCACGGGTGATCGCCACCGAGGTACGGCCGGAGGGAGACTGCCGTCGCCTCGACGTGACCAGCGAACAGGACTGGGCCGACCTCGCCGCCGAGCCGAAGGAGTCGTACGGGCCCCGAGCCGACCGCCACCCGCCCGGGTTATCCGTCGGCCCTCTTCGACGCCGGGGAGGAACTCTCCGGCCGGATGCTGGTCGGCGCCGACGTGCTGGACTGCGGAGCCGGCACCGGGATCGCCACCCGGCTGTTGCGCGAGCGCGGCGCCCGCGTCGTCGCCCTGGAGCCGGGCGCCGGCATGGCCGCGGAACTGCGGCGGGTCGAGCCTGGCGTCCCGCTGGTGCGGGGTGAAGGGAACCGCCTGCCCTTCGCCGCCGGCAGCTTCGACGTGATCACCTAGGCCCAAGCCTGGCACTGGACCGACCCGGCCTGTTCCGTCCCCGAAGCGATGCGCGTACTACGCCCGCACGGCGTGCCGGCCCTGTGGTGGAACGAAGCCGACGTCCGCGTCCCGTGGGTCGCGGCGGAGGATGCCCGACTCGCGCCCTTCACCCGCGACTTCCCGACAACCGTGGCCGAGTTGTTCGCCGCATTTCCGGTCCAGGTACTACTGGGCCAAGCGCGATGGCGACTGGAACGGATACCGGGGTCCCTTCACCGAGTCGCTGCGCCGTCGTCCATCGCGGCCTTCTGCCGGCGTGTGGGACTGCTCAGACCGCCTGGGCGGTCGGAAGGATGGTGATCTCGGTGAGGTTCACGTGGCGGGGGACGGCGGCCATGAAGGCCACCGTCTCGGCCACGTCGGCGCCCTTGAGGACGTCGATGTCGTGGATGAGGTCCGCCATCAGCTTGGAGGCGTCCGGGTCGGTGACGTGGTCGGGCAGCTCCGTGTCGACCATGCCGGGCTCGATGGTGGCGACGCGGACCATCTTGCGGCCCAGTTCGACGCGGAGCAGGCGCGTGAGGTGGCTGATGTAGGCCTTGGTGCCGGAGTAGATGGAGAACTTCTCCAGGATCCGGGTGGCCGCGATGGAAGAGGTGTTGATCAGGTCGGCGGGCCTGCCTTCGGCGGCGGCGTCGGTGAGGTGGGGGAGAAAGGCGGCGATGACGTTCATCAAGCCGGTGATGTTGAGGTCGATCTGGCGCTGCCACTCGTCGACCTTGAGTTCCTCGATGCCCGAGATGAGCTGGACGCCGGCGTTGTTGAAGACCAGGTCGGCGGTGCCGAACCGGTCGGCGACCTGCGCCGCGGCCCCCTGGACGGCCTCGCGGTCCGTGACGTCGACAGCGATGGCGAGGGCGGTACCGCCGCCCGCTTCGATGTTCTTCACGACACCGTCCAGGCGCTCCTTGCGCCGAGCAAGGACCACCACCGTGGCACCGAGTTGGGCGAGGCGTTCGGCGGTGGCAGCGCCCATGCCGCTGGACGCGCCGGATACGACGGCGACACGATCGGTCAGGGGGGTTCCGGTAAGCAGAGCAGACATAACGAAGACCTCATTCTTCGATGAAAGGGATGAGAGGGGATTTCGAGCCCGGCCGCGCCGGGCTGCGTCGAGGGCGGCCACCGCCTGGCAGGGTGCGGTGTTCCAGCCGCAGACGATCTCAGGCGTCGTCGTGACCGGTGGCGGCGGACTTCTCGCTCCACGGTTCGAGGTCGTCGCGGATCTGTTGGATCTTGACCTCAAGACGCTCGATCGTGTCCCGGCCCAGGTACAGGTGGGTGGGAAGCTTCTCACCGGAGGCGACCTCGACGATCAGGGCCGCGCCCTTGACCGGGTCGCCGAGCTGGGCGTGGTTGGCTTGGTCGATCCAGTCCAGTGTCACGTGCGCGGGGGTGTCGTCGTAGTCAGCGATGCGGTTCGCGGCGACCGACAGGGAACTGGCGTCGAGGAAGTCGGTGCGGAACACGCCAGGCTCGACCACCATCGACTGGATGCCGAACGGCGCCATCTCGGCCGACAGTGCTTCGCTGATGCCGGCGACGGCGAACTTCGATGCCGAGTACAGGCTGACCCCGGGCTCGCCCTCGAAACCGGAGCGGGATCCGATGTGCACCAGCTTGCCCGCCCCCTGCTTGCGCATTACGGGAAGGACAGCGCGGGTGACGTTGATGAGGCCGAATACGTTCAGGTCGAACAGTGAACGAGCCTCGGCGTCGGTGATCTCTTCCAGCGCCCCCAGCAGGCCGCGGCCGGCGTTGTTGACCAGGACGTCGATACCGCCGAACTTGTCGACAGCTGCCTGGACGGCCTGCGGGATGCTGCGGTTGTCCGTGACGTCCAGTGCGACCGCGAAGACGTTCTCGGCGTTCTTCAGGTCATCCGGAATGCGCTCCGGATTGCGGACGGCGAGGACGGCATTGTGTCCAGCCGCCAGGGCGGAACGAGCAATTTCCGCGCCAAGTCCCCGGGAGGCGCCAGTAATGAACCAAGTAGCCATGGGAGGAAAACCTCTTTCGTTGATTCCCCGTTGCCGGGGGTTTTCTTGCTTACGGATTCAATGGTGCTCCCCACCCATGGCCATATGAAGGCCGCGGTCTTCCTGGGAGTTCTACACCCAGGAAACCGAACGGTTTGATGACGTATCAACGAAAGAGGGGTTCGCCGGAATGTCAGTTGTCCGGAGCGGGCTCCTGCTCCTGGGGCTGGGCGGAGGCGGCAATGGTCCCCAGGAGCGAGAGGGCATCCGCTGAGGGTGAGTTGGGCTCGGCTTGCAGGATGATGAGTTGCTGTCCCGGCGAGCTACGGATGTTGAGCGCTTCGGGTCGCAGCTCGATGTCACCCACTGCCGAGTGATGCACCAACTCCACTTCGCACGGAGGCACGACGGTGTACTCGTGGGCCCAAAGCGCCCGGAACTCGCTGTTGCGGACGGACAGTTCACCGACCAGTTGGAGGACGCGGGGATCGTCCGGCGTGCTTGCCGCGCTCTGCTGAAGGTCTGCGACGGCACGGTTCTTGGCCCGCTCGGGGTTCCGGTGGAAGGCCCTCGCTGCCGGATCGAGGAAGAGCATGCGCAGTACGTTGTCGTGCTGCATGAAGTCGGAGTAAAGGGCGTCGGCCAGAGGGTTGGTCATCAGAAGGTCCTGGGCGTGCCCGATGATGAAAGCCGGTGTTCTGGGCCAGCTTTCGATCAGTTGCCGCAAGTGGGGCCGGACGCGCTCCACTCGCGCTGGGCGCCTTGTCCGCCGGCCGGGGTGCTGCGCGAGCCGGTAAAGCTGACGGACGTCGTCGTTTCCCAGTTGCAGCACCCGGGCCAGGGCATCCAGCACGCGCCGGGAGGGATGGAGCTCACGACCCTGCTCCAGCCGCGTGTAATAGCTCGAACTGACGCCTGCCAGGGCGGCGACTTCGTCGCGCCGCAAGCCGGGCACCCTCCGACGGACGGTGCTGGGCAGCCCTGCGTCCGTGGGGCTGAGGCGTTCCCGGCGGGCGCGGAGGAACTGACCCAGCCCTTCACCCGTGTCAGGAGGCGTGGCGCTGTCCATACCTCTGAGACTAGGGAGAAGAAGTTCCGGAAGGATCTGCGGACGGTGGGTGTATTACACCCAGGACCGGCGGTCCTACGGTCCTCCGGAGGGGAGTGGTAGACCGGGTGACGGGAGGAGAATCCGGATATCCTGTCGATGAAGACGGGTGCTTACTCGGCGTAAAGTGTACGCGAGGTTTCGTATTGCATGGTGGACGCTTATAAAAGCGACGGAAGGCGACTAGTCTTACCGGCATGAGCAATGGGACGCCGTTGGGTGATTTCCTCAGAGCCCGCCGAGAGGCCTTGAAGCCGCATGATGTCGGTCTGCCCGAGCACGGACGCCGTCGGGTCCAGGGGCTGCGCAGGGAAGAGGTCGCGCTGCTGGCCGGGGTCAGTTCCGACTACTACATCAGGCTGGAGCAGGGACGTGAGCGCAGCCCGTCCCCGCAGGTCGTCGAGGCGGTGGCGCAAGCGCTGAAACTGAACGAGGAGGCCACCGACCATCTCAATCGGTTGTGCCTTGCCGCTTCGCAGCGCCAGCGCGGCTGGGGCAGCCAGGAGCGGGTCAGCCGGCAGTTGCTGGAGCTGATGGACGGGTGGGAGCACACTCCCGCCTTCGTACTGGGCCCTGCCCTCGACGTACTGGCGGGCAACTCCCTGGCTACGGCCCTGCATGGGGCATTCGACCAGTTCGACAACCTTGCTCGTATGGTTTTCGTCGACCCGGCGGGACGTGATTTCTACCAGGAGTGGGAGCGGGCCGCGCACTCCTGCGTCGCTGAGATCCGTGCCGCCTACGGTTACGACCCCACCTCGGAGCGGATCGCCGAGGTGGTCGAGGAACTCTCCCTCCTGAGCGAGGAGTTCGCCCAGATCTGGCAGATGCACGAGGTGAAGAGCAAGTCCCAGGAGGGCAAGCACCTCAGGCATCCCCAGGTCGGCGATCTGCACATCAAGTCCGCGGCGTTCACCGTGAACGGTGCTCCGCATCAGCAGCTGGTTGTCTACCAGGCCGAGCCTGCCAGCCCGACTGCTGCTGCCTTTGAAAGACTGCGAGCCATGGTTGCGGCCTCCCGGCAGGCTCCGGCTGCTGAACCCGGGACCGACCCTGTGGTCAACGAGCTGTAGCGCCCAGTGATCCGGTCCCGCCCAGCTCAGTGCGCTCGCACAGAGACAGGGTGGGTGCGGAACTCCCAGGAAATCCGTGACCTGGTTGTCTCCCTCGCCGCAGACGACTGTGGAGGCATGAACACAAGCGCACCCCACTCCTTCGTCGGCATGTGGGTCACCGCCGATGGACACATCCGGCAAGAACTCCTGCCGACCGGCCGGTACGACGAAGCTCGCGGAAGCCGCAAGAGCGCCTACACCGGCAGCTACACCGTCACCGGTAACCACATCGATTACGTCGACGACACCGGCTTCACCGCCACCGGCGACGTCCGCGACGGCGTCCTCTACCACGAACACCTCGTCCTCTACCGAGAGAACAGCCCCAGCCAGTGATCAGCAGGAAGTGCGTCCTGGTTACCGGCGCCCAGAGCGAGCGGAGCGTGAACGCGCGGCTGCGGCCACCGCGGACGTGGCTGAGCACGCCCCGCCGTGCGAGTTCTGCGGGCGGGGGCAGCGGCTCGCCGGCGCATTCCCCGCATCCTGCCAGCCACCGAGGTCGACTTGAGCCGGAAGGGATTACCTAGCGACGCCCGGCCGTGGGTCAGGCTCCGGGGGTGCCGTTCGTGTGCGCCTCGCCCGGCGGTCCAGCCCGCGGTGCACGCCCCGGCCGGGCCCGGCGTCGCCGGGATGCCGACGGCGGTCGCGGTGACGTGGGTGACCGCGCTGGGTGTGGTCGGCGCACTGGTCCACGCGTACACCGCCGCTCTGTTGATCGGGAGGGGGCGATCCAGCTCGTAAGGGAGAAGCGGTGCCTCAGGCGGCCATGTCTGCCCCTGATCGCCGTTCGTCCGACAGCCCGTGCACCTGCCATTCGCGGGGCGTCATGCCGTACGCGTCGCGGAAGGCCCGACTGAAGTGGGCGGCGCTCACGAAGCCCCACCGGCGTGCGATGACCGCGACTCCGGTCTCCAGGGCCCTGGGGCGGAGAAGGTCGCGGCGGCACCGGTCCAGGCGCTGCGCCCGGATCCATCCGGCCACCGTGGTCTTCTCCTGCTCGAAGATCTTGTGCAGGTAGCGCACCGACATGAAGTGAACGGCGGCGATGGTGCGCGGCGACAGGTCGGGGTCGCCCAGGTTCCTCATGATGTGGTCCTTGACGCGCACCAGCGTGGCAGCGGCTGTCGCCGTGGGCGGCCCGGACAGACGGCCGCGGCGCTCGTCGATGAGCAGCGCCAGCAGATCCAGTGCGGTGACGGCGAGCTGACGGCCGACGGCGTCGTCGACATCGGCTGCCACGCGTCCCAACCCCGCGAAATACTGGGCCAGGAGAGCCGAACTCCCCTCCGTGCCGGTGAAGGTGGTCGCGGTCAGCGAGCGCAGGTCATCGGTCCGCACGGAAAGCACTTCGCGAGGAAAATGGAACGACGTGAAAGCAAACCTTTCATGGAGCGTTTTCGTGAACGTGCGGGACGAATCCGAGAGGGAGAACTGGCCGGGCCGGACCACGCACTGTCGCCCGTCCTGTTCCTTTATCGCGGTACCTCGCTCCTGGAGAGTGAGGATGATGAGTTCCTGCTCTTCGCCGGCTATCAGACGTCTGCTCCGCGTCACCGTTTGCGGGCCCGCCTGGACACGGGAGATCCGCAGGACACCGAGCCGATCGCTGACGATGTCGCCAGGTGACGGCTCCTCCTCAAGGAGATCGACACCGAGCGGTATGAAGGTGTTCGTCACCGCTTCATGCCAGCGCTCCACCCGGTCGGACGCGGACAGCTCCGCAGTGGACACAATGACGGGCATCGATCTTCCTCCGCAAGTCGTGCAGCGATCAGGAGGCTGTGGCCGGCATTGGGGCCACCCTTACGCCTGGTGGCCGGAATGTCCACCCAAGAGGAGGACAAGAATTCCGCATCTGCGCTGCCGCCTCCGATGGAAGACATGGTTTACCGCAATGGCGGCCTGGTGCATGACCATTCGATTCCAAGGTCGTCGCGGTCCGCGCGGGACAGACCGGTCAGCCGGAGACGTGCCTGGACCTGGGGACATCGGCCGCGCCCACCAGTTGATCACCAAGGTCCCGATGCTCTGAGCGGCGTGATCAACTTGTATGCGAATCTCGACGAGTTGCGACAGCTGCGGCAAGTGCGGGCGCGGACGTGGTGCTCCGCATGTACGAGCGAGGCCCCCGGACAGTTGATCGAGATGTCTGACGTCTCAACCACGCTGCTCAGGGGCCTCGTTGGTCATCTGTCCTGCCGCACTCGACCTGCCCCATGCGCTCGTGGAGTGGGTCACCATGCTCGTTGTCACCCGTGAGGGCGACCGACGCTGCAAGCTCCGCCCGTCCCGGCGCGGATGGTGGCACTGGTGTACCTACGTGAGCACACAACCTTGGCAAAGATCGCTGCCGGGTCCGGGATCAGCGAGTCCACCGCCCACGCCTACACCAGCGCAGTCACCGACCTGCTCGCCCAACGTGCGCCGGGTCTACTGAAGGCCCTGCGCGAGGCCGACCCCGACTTCGTCCTGCTGGACGGGACCCTCGCCGAATGCGACCGGGTCGGCGACTCACGCGCCGACTACTCCCACAAGCACCGCCGGCACGGAGTGAACGTACAGGTGGTCACCGATCCGGACGGCCGGCTGCTGTGGCTCTCACCCGCGCTGCCGTGCCGCGCTCACGACCACCCTGGCCGCGGCACGGGCACCGGTCGAACGCGGCGTCGCCCGCTCGAAATCCTGGCGGATCTTCCGCAGGTCCCGATGCAGTCCGAACCGCATGACGTCAATCGCCAAAGCCATCCTCACCCTGGAGCGTCAAGGCTGAAGAAGCTCAATTGACCGATCCACTTTGGATCGCATTCATCATTGAATCGTGCGCGAAATGTAAAATCCTGCCGACTTGCGATCAGTATTGCGGAGTGCTGCTCTGGAATAGGCAGGGGGTAAAGGGCTAAATGATTCGGGCCCGAATGGGTGGCGTTCAGCCGAAGGAGGGGGACGACGCGTCGTGTGACGACGGGATACCCCGCGCTGCGACCCGCTATCGGAGGTTCACGATGACACAGGTCTCTTCTGCCCGCATTCCACTACGCCAGATCATGGCCGTGCTCTTGACGGCCGCCCTGACGCTCTCCCTCTCGGTGGTGCTCACCGTTACCTCGACGAAAGAAGCAGCCGCCTCGTGCTCCGCCAGCCGGTTCAACGGAACGTGGCGCTCGTCCGACGCGAGGCTGAAGCGTATCGACGTATGGCAGGGAGAGGACTGCCACCTGTACGCCAGGGCCTGGTCCGTCTGCGAGAACGACTCGTCGCATATCTGCAGCTGGGGAAACAGGAGAATGGGAGACAGTCCCGAGCCGAACTTCCAGTTCGTCGGATACAACTGGAGCAACGCCGATGAGGTGCTGCACCTGCGGATGCAGGACAGGTCTCACATCTCGGTGTGGGACAGCACCGACTACCACAACGGTGAGAAGGTCAGCTTCACGGTCGCGATGAGCCGTTGAGCCCGCGAAGGGCAGCAACTCCACCCGCGCCGCTACTGGACGAGACCCCCTACCAAGACAGGTGGGGGCCTCGCCGCTCGTCCCCCGCCCCCGACAGCATGCGAACCACGCCGGGGTGGGCCTCAACCCACCGGCACAGGAGTTCTGTTGGTTCCCTATCCTGCCGCACTCGACCTCCCTCACGCCCTGGTCGAGTGGGTCACGATACTCATCGTCACCGCGAGGGTGACCGCCGCTGCAAGCTCCCGCCGCACCAGCGTGCGCTTGTCGCTCTGGTGTACCTGCGCCGTCACGACACCCTCGCCCGGGTCGTGGCCGGGTTGGGGATATCCGTCGGTACCGTCCGCGCGTACGTCACCAGCGGGGCCGGCCTGCTCGCCGAACGAGCCCCTGGCCTGCTCAAGACGCTGGCGGAGCATGATCCGGACTTCGTCCTGCTGGACGGGACCCTCGCCGAGTGCGACCGCGTCGGCGACGGCCGGGCGGACTACTCGGCCAAGCACCGCCGGCACGGCGTGAACGTCCAGGTCCTCACCGATCCGGCCGGCGAGCTGCTGTGGATCTCGCCCGCCCTGCCGGGCCGCACTCATGACCTCACCGCGGCCCGTACCCACCGGATGATCCGTATCTGCGAACGCCAGGGTGCCCCGTCCTCGCCGACCGTGCCTACACGGATGCCGGCTCCTGGGTCACCACCGGACTCAAACGGCCACCGGGCGGCGAGCTCACCCTCACCCAGCGCACCCCCAACCGGGCCCTGGCCGCAGCCCGGGCACCGGTCGAACGCGGCATGGCACGGCTGAAGTCCTGGCAGATCTTCCTCTGACGCCTACGCCCGCCACCCAGTTGGTGGACGTCAACCTGGACCCGCCGTTTCCGAGCGCGCCCGGGTTCCGGGCCGTGGACTTGCTGGTCCACTCCGGGCTCGTCGAGCGGTTCAGGCCACGGGTCGTGTCCACGACGTTGGCGTTGGCCTGGGTCGCTGCGGGTAAGCGCGCCGCGTACGTCACGGGTGGCGGGGCCCTGTCCGGGAGTGTGCAGTTCGCCGCCGGTATCGCTGTGTGCCGGGCCGCCGGCTGCGTCGTCACCGGCATCGATGGCGGCCCGGTCGGGCAGGCAGGCCGTGGGCTTGTGGTGGCCGCCGACGCCGCGACCCACGGTCTGCTGATGTCGATGATCTCCAGCCGAGGTCGGTGAGAAGACCGGAGCGGTTCCGCCCGGACGCGGCCCGAGTGGTCAAGCCACCGCCATGGTCCGAGACTGGAGACGGAGCCCCTTGCTCCTCCGGCGGCGGGTCACAGTCGCTCGGCGGGTCATTTCGCTCGGCGGGTCACAGTCGCTCGGCGGGTCATATCGCTCAGGAGATGACGTTGACTTCCTTCTCACCTGGCTTCCGAGGGCGCCCCCACTCGTTGACGGAGCGGCTGCCGCCCGGACAGTATCCGACCGAGTCGTTCCCCGTCCTGTCGGCCGGTCCCACTCCCCGGATTCCGACGGAGGACTGGTCCTTCACCATCACGACGGAACTCGGCGAGACGCGGAGCTGGAACTGGGACCAGATGATGGCCCTGCCCCAGCAGGAGACGATGACCGACATCCACTGCGTCACCCGCTGGTCCAAATTCGACACGCACTGGAGCGGGGTGTCCCTCGACGTCTTCCTGGAGGAAGTGGAGACCTCCGCCGAGTACGTGGTGGTCGACAGCTACGGCGGCTACACCACCAACCTTCCACTGGAGGACATACTCGAGGGCAAAGCCTGGATCGCCCACACCTACGACGGCTACGCCCTCTCCCCCGAGCACGGCGGGCCCGCGCGGCTACTGGTCCCACACCTCTACTTCTGGAAGTCGGCGAAATGGGTGCGCGGACTGCGGCTCACGCACGAAGACGACCCCGGGTTCTGGGAGTCCACCGGCTACCACAACTACGGCGACCCCTGGCGCGAGCAGCGTCACTGGGGTGACTGACCCATGGCTCTCGCCTGGCTGCCGGCACGGCTGGTCGGGCGCCGCGCGCAGAGCGCGACCGCCCGCACCCTGGTGTTCACCGTGCCGGGCTGGCCGGGTCACCTGCCCGGCCAGCACGTCGACGTACGTCTCACGGCCGACGACGGCTACCAGACCGTCCGCAGCTACTCCCTGGCCGCGCCCGCCGACGACGACCGGCTGGAACTGGGCGTGCAGGCGGTGGCCGACGGCGAGGTCTCGCCCTACCTGGCCGACCACCTGGCGCCGGGCGAGGACGTCGAGATACGGGGACCGCTCGGCAACTGGTTCGTGTGGCGCCCGGAGCAAAGCGAACCGGTGCTCTCGGTGGCGGGCGGTTCCGGTGTCGTACCGCTCATGGCGATGATCCGTGCCCACCGCTCGGCCGGCTCGCGCGGTCTCTTCCAGTTGGTGTACTCCGTGCGCGGTCCCGAGGACATCTGGTACCGGGAAGAACTCCTTGACGGCGGCCCCTTCCTCGACGTCCGGTTCGTCCATACCCGTCGGACCCCGCAGGGCACGCCCCGCGCGCCCGGCCGCATCACGGCGGCGGACCTGCGCGAGCCGGCGGCCCGGCTGGACGCGGTGAGCCCCGTGTACGTCTGCGGTTCCACCGGATTCGTGGAGACCGTCAGTGACCTGCTCGTCGAGCTGTTCGCCGACCAGGGGAAGGAACCGGCGACCATCCGTACCGAACGCTTCGGCTGACCCTTTTGTTCTTGAGCAGGGGAGATTCCCATGCAAGACTCCACCGCCTTCCTCGATGGCAACAGTCTCGCCGGTCCGTTGTCGGAGATCCTCTCCGTGGAGCCCACGACGGCCTGGTGGCGATGCCCGAACTGCCGGCAGTCCGGGCTGCTGGCGCAACTGCACATCTACGGACCCGAACCAGGAATGACCGCTCGCTGCCCGGGGTGCGCCTACGTTGCGCTGCGCCTGGTCAAGGAGGAGGACCACATCTGGCTGACCCTGGGCACCGGGACCGGAGCCTTCCGGTTCCGTACGGCCTGAAGGGGACCCCGCGGTCACACCGGTGAGAAGAAGCGGTACTCGGCCTCTCCCCTGCTCGTAAGGAGACATCACCATGGTGGCCAGCGACCTCGTTCTCATCACCGGCGCGGGTGGAGTGGGCCGCAAGGTCCTCGACGAACTGCGGGCGACGACCGTGCCCGTACGCGTGATGGTCCGCCGCGACGACGATCGCGCCGCCGCACTGCGCGCGACCGGTGCGGAAGTCGTCATCGGCGATCTGACCCGGCCCGAGACCGTCGCCCCCGCGTTGCGGGGCGTCGGCAGGATGTACTTCGCGATGCCGGTGTCGCCGGACCATCTGCTGGCGACCACCGTGGTGGCCAGCGTGGCGCGTGAGTACGGCGAGCTGGACGGCCTGGTGGACATGTCCCAGATGACGGTGTCCCAGATGACCGCCACCAGCACCACGGAGTCCCACCAGCAGCGGCTGCACTGGCTGGCAGAACAGGTGCTGAACTGGTCCGGTCTGCCGGTGGTCCACATCCGTCCGACGTCGTTCCTGGACAACCCGCTGTTCACCACGCTGGCGGCGCGATCGATCCGGGAGAACGGCACGATCGCGCTGCCGTTCGGTACGGGGCGCACGTCGCCGGTCGCCGTGGAGGACGTCGCCCGGGTGGTCGCGACCGTGCTCCGCGACCCGGCGCCGCACATCGGGCACGTCTACGAGCTGACCGGGCCGCGCACGCTCGACATGACGGAGATGGCCGAGGAGTTCTCACGGGCGCTGGGACGTCGGGTGACCTATTCCGACGTGCCCCTGGACCGATGGCATGCCGAGGTTCTCGCCCAGGCGGGCCTGCCGCCGCACACCGAAGAGCACATTCTCACCATGGCCCGACTGCACGCCGAGAACCGCTACGACCGCGCGTCCGCCGACGTCGAACGGCTGACGGGCGTACCCGCCCAGTCGGTCGAGGAGTTCGTGGCCGCTCGCAAGGATCTCTACCTGAGCTGACTCAGGCACCGGCTGAGCAGGATCAGGCTCAGCGTGCCGCTGGCGCTCAGGAACCAGCCGCCGTACGACGAGTGGGCGACCGCGTTGGACCCGACGTGGGACACGGCCTAGCACACATCTCTGACAAGCACCACAACAAGTGTGCCACCACGCAGACATGGCCTGATCACGCAGGCCCACTCAGCGATCAAATTCGGTCAACACTCTTACCGCACATGCCCTCAGGCCCTGTTCCGCCCGACCACACCCCGGTCGGACGCACGCCAACACCTGTCAAAGACTTGGTCTCCTGCCGCCCGGGCCGCGAGGGCCGACCAGGGTGCCTCAACCGCTTGGGGGGTTGGCGCGGTTTGCGCCTCTGGTACGGTCCCGGCGGGCCCCCTCTGTGCACCCGCGCGCCGACCACACGGACGGCCGGCGATCGGCAGCAGCGTTTCAGCCAAAGCCGGGACGCTCACTTGCCTCTGGGCTAGGTCAATTGAAGTATTTCTTCAGCCACCCTCCCATCTCCCCCCAAACGAGTTCCTTCACCCCCCATGCCTCGCCATCACCTCATCACCACGAGAGATCCCCCCCACTCGTCGACCTCCGGAGTCAGCTGATGATCGATGGGTTCAACGCCGCGCTGAAAACCGCCTTCGACTCCTGTAGCAGCTCACACGATCGCCTCGGTGACAAGATCTCGGAAAACATATCGTCCTTCCCGGAGATGACATTCGAGAAGGGCCAGGCCGTCTATATGTGCGGGTCCGCCGATTCGTCCATCTACATCATCGAGAGCGGACTCGTGAAAACCTCCATGTATTCGAGGGAGGGCAAAGAGCACCTGGTCACCATTCACTCCGACGGTGAGGTGTTCGGCGAGCAGTGCCTGATCAGCACGGAGCGCGCCGAGACCGCGGCGGCCATGACGGAGACCTCCGTCCGACGCGTACCCCGTGACCAGTTCATGGGCATCATGGCGGAGTCGGGCCTGCTGGCCGAATTCGTCAAGTGTCTCACCGCCAGACTCATAGATCAGCGTCAGGTGACGACGGAGCTGGTGACCCTGGAGAGCGAGCAGCGCCTTGCCACCACGCTTCTGCGCCTCTCCCGCAAGTTCGGCAAGCGGCGCGGCGACAGGATACTGATCGGGCAGCGCTTCACGCAGGAAGAGCTGTCGAGAATGATGGGGACCACCCGGTCCCGAGTGGGCTACTTCCTCAAGCGTTTTCGCAGCATCGGGCTGATCGTCGAAAACCCGCGCGGCCTCATAGAGGTCAACATGGAGCGCACGGTCGACTACGTCAACCTCCACGTGTGACGCCCCGCGAGGCCCATCTCTGGTGCCTGCGCCCGGACGAACTGCTCGGCACGCGGATTCCCGCCCTGTATCGGTCCTTCCTTTCCGAGCCGGAGCGCAGTCGACTCGATCGCTTCCACTTCGCCCGCGATCACGACGCCTTCCTGATCGCTCACGGCCTGAAGAGGGCCGCTCTGAGCAGGCTGTTTCCCGAAGTCGCCGCCAAGGCCTGGGAGTTCGCTCCGACTCCCCTGGGCAGGCCCGAAATCGCCCGGCCCACGGAATACCGCCCCGTGCGCTTCAGCATCACACACACCGACGGACTGGTCGCCTTCCTGGCCGCTCCCGGCGTCGACTGCGGGGTGGACGCGGAGCCTCTCAGCCGCACCCGCGACGTGGAGCCGCTGGCCCGGCGCAATCTCACACCCCTGGAGCGCGAACGCCTCGACGCCCTGCCGCCGTCGTCCAGGGCGGGGCACTTCTGCCGGCTGTGGACGCTGAAGGAGGCGTACGCCAAGGCGCGCGGACTCGGACTGCGGCTGCCGTTCGACCAGTTCGGGTTCCACGTCGGCGCAGACGGTCGCATCCACGCCCACTTCGGGCCGGGCGTGGACGACCGGGCCGCCCACTGGAGGTTCGCCCAGTGGGCCGTCGGCGCCCGGCACATCCTGTCCGCCGCGCTGCGCCGGGACGGGACCGGCGACATCGGGATCGTGCGGCACACCGCGCCCCCCGTGCCGGCGGACCCGGCCGCACCCGGGGTCGCTCACTATTGCGCAGACGGGCCCGCGGAAGCTGCTTATCGTCGGGCCACGGAATGAAGAGCCCTGGGTGAACGGCCCGTTGGTCCCCGCGGGCCGGGGATGGAATGTGATGAGCGAATCGGTGAGCTCCTCTCTCGCAATGGCCACGCACTCCGGTGACCCGGTCATTCCCACCGCGCAGCAGCAGGCATCCGTGCCGCTGGACCGCCTGATGCACTCCGGAAACTCCGGCCTCATCGTCCATCGCACCGGGCAGCTGCTGTACGACTTCGCGTCCGAGGGCCGTAATTTCTCGGTGGATCTGCTGAGTTACCTGAACGCGTCGCAGGCCGGGGTCATTTCGACGTACCTCTACGAGGAGGTCTTCGGCGTCCAGGACAGGCTGCACTGGTTCATCAACATGAAGTCGCCGCACAACTATCAGCGCCTCCTGGAGATGGTGGACCATGACTCCGAGTTCCAGGACATCTCCCTCTCGGACCGGCTGCCCGAGAAGGGCCACGGCAACTGGGAGCGCATGTTCGCCCCCGGCTCGCTCCAGGAGCGCATCCTCTGTCCGCAGCACGGCATGTCCCATCCGCCGGAGGGCGAGGTCGACCCGGCCGAGCTGTTCGTGGAGCCGGCCCGCTATCAGACCTCCCAGGAGGCCACCCTCCAGCTGAACTCGGCCACCGCGGGCGCCCTGGTGATGCGCAGCGCCGATGTCCACTACGACCTCCGCAAGGAGGCCAGGGCGTTCGCCTTCGACTGGCAGGAGTACCTGAACCGGGCGTTGCCCGGTCATGTCACCTCCTTCCTCTACGAGGAGACCTTCGGCAAGCAGGACCGCATCCACTGGCTGATCCACCTGCGCACCCTGGACGACTACGGCAAGGTCATCGAGCTGAGCCGCCAGGACACCGGATACCAGGAGCTGTTCACCCGGCAGCGGGTGCCCGACCACAAAGGCGGCGGCTCCTGGGGCGCGCTGTTCGTCCCGGGCAGCATCAACGACACCGTGCTCGTCCCCTACGTGCACCGCGCCGGCTGACGGACGTTCCGGCCGCGGGCCCGGGAAGGGAGAGGCGAGCCATGGCCGTCGGTATCGAGGCGATCAACGTCTATGCCGGACGGGCCTCCGTGAGCGTACGTCAGCTCTTCGAGGCCCGCGAGCTGGATCTCCAGCGGTTCGAGAACCTGCTGATGCGCCGGAAGTCGGTGAACTTCCCGTGCGAGGACCCGGTCACCAACGGGGTGAACGCCGCCAAGCCGCTGATCGACGCGCTGACGCCGGAGGAACGGGAACGGATCGAACTGGTCGTCGTGGGCACCGAGTCGGGCCTCGACTTCGGCAAGCCGATCAGCACGTATCTCCAGGACTGCCTCGGTCTGGACCGGCGCTGCCGCTCCTTCGAGGTCAAGCACGCCTGCTACGGTGGCACGGCGGCGCTCCAGACGGCCGCGGCGCTGATCGCCGCCAGCCCGGTCCCGGACGCCAGGGCGCTCGTCGTCGCGACAGACGCGGCGAGCGTGGCCGCGCGCGGCACCTACTGGGAGCCGTCCCAGGGCGCGGGCGCGGTGGCGATGCTGGTGGGCCGTGACCCGGCCGTCCTGGAACTCGACCCGGGCGCCAACGGTTTCCACAGCTACGAGGTGATGGACACCCTGCGCCCGCGCAGCGATCTGGAGACGGGCGACTCCGACCTGTCGCTGCTGTCGTACATGCACTGCCTGGAGATGAGCTTCCAGGCGTACCGGGACCGGGTGGCCGGTGCCGACATCGTCGACTCGTTCCGGCACCTGGTGCTGCACACCCCGTTCGCCGGCATGGTCAAGGGCGCTCACCGCGGTCTGCTGCGCAAGCAGCGGCGGGCCGCTCCCGACGTCATCGCCAAGGACTTCGAGGAGCGGGTGGCCCCTTCCCTGGCGTACTGCACGGAGATCGGCAACATCTACGGTGCCGCCCTGTACCTGGCGCTGTGCTCGCTCGTGGACCACATCGAGATCCCGCGCCCGGAGCGGATCGGCATGTTCTCCTACGGCTCCGGCTGCGCCTCGGAGTTCTACAGCGGGGTGATCACTCCGGTCACCAAGCAGCGGCTGGCCGAGCGGCGCGTCGGCACCGCGATCGCCGAGCGGCATCCGCTGGCCATGGACGAGTACGAACTGCTCAGCGATCTGAGCCTGCACCGCATGGCCGGAATACAGGACCACCGGTACGACGTGACGCCGTACGCGGGGCTCTACGAGCGGCAGTTCGAGGGGCGCGGCCTGCTCGTGCTGGACCGGATCGAGAACTTCCACCGCCGCTACCGATGGAGCTGACATGACCGGACCCGACGACCTCGGCGCGGTGGTGATCGCGGAGGAGCGCCATGTCCTGCGGGTGACGCTCAACCGGCCGGAGCGGCACAACGGCATCGACGGCGCGCTGCTCGCCGGACTGCACGCGGCCCTGGACCGCGCCGAAAACAGCTCCGCCTGCCGCATCGTGGTTCTGGAAGGTGCCGGCGGGGTGTTCAGCACCGGCATGGACTTCGCCGAGGCCTCCCGCGACGGCGCCGCCGGGGACGAGATCGCCGCGCACGGGGGCGAGCGGTTCTACGGGCTGCTCAAACGCTTCACCACCTGCCCGAGGGTGATCGCCTCCGTCGTGGACGGCCGTGCGGTCGGTGGCGGCGTCGGGCTCGCCGCGGCCTCCGACTTCGTCTTCGCCACCGCGCGTGGATCGTTCAGCCTGCCCGAGGCCCTGTGGGGACTGCTGCCCGCGTGCGTCCTGCCGTTCCTGATCCGCAGGGTCGGCTTCCAGCCCGCGTACGCCATGACGCTGAGCACCCTGCCGGTACAGGCCGCCGAGGCCGCGCGGACCGGACTGGTGGACGAGCTGACGGACGACACCGGGCTCGCCGTGCGACGGCTCGGCAACCGGCTCGCCAGACTGGACGCCTCCACCGTCCGGGAGATGAAGGACTACTTCCGGCGGCTGTGGATCCTCGACGACGACACCGAACGGACCGCCGTGGCGGAATTCGCCCGGATGATGTCCTCGCCCGTGGTGCGCGGCCGGATCGGTGACTTCGCCGCGCACCAGCGCTTCCCCTGGGAGGGCGCCGGGCAGACGAGCGGCGGGGAGCGGCGGGCATGAAGCGGGTGTGGCTGTTCCCCGGGCAGGGCGCGCAGACCCGGGGCATGGGCGCGGAGCTGTTCGACCGGTTCCCGGACCTGGTGGCGCAGGCCGACGAGATCCTCGGCTACTCCCTGCGCGAGCTGTGCGAGCACGATCCCGACGGGCGGCTGCTGGACACCCGCTATGCCCAGCCGGCCCTGTTCGCCGTCAACGCGCTCAGCGGGCTGGCGCGGCTCGGGCGCGACGAACCGCCGCCCGACGCGCTGGCCGGTCACAGCCTCGGCGAGTACAACGCGCTGTTCGCCGCGGGCTGCTTCGACTTCGCGACGGGGCTGCGGCTCGTGCGGGAGCGGGGCGCGCTGATGGGCCGGGCCGCCGGTGGCGGGATGTACGCCGTGCTCGGCGCCGACGCCGGCACGCTGACGGCACTCCTGGCCCGCGAGGGCATCGAGGAGCTGGACATCGCGAACCACAACTCGGCGGTGCAGCTGGTGCTGTCCGGGCCCGTCGAGGCGCTGCGCGGTGCCGCCGACGCGGTCCGCCGGGCGGGCGCCGGGCGCTGCGTACCGCTGAAGGTCAGCGCCGCGTTCCACTCCCGCTACATGGCCGAGGCCGCCGACGCGTTCGCGGCCTGCCTGGGGGCGGCGGACTTCAAGGCCCCTGAGGTGCCCGTCGTCGCCAACGTGACCGCCCGGCCGTACGGCGCGGACCCCGACGAGCTGCGGGCCACGCTGGCCCAGCAGATACGGCGGCCGGTGCGCTGGTGGGAGAGCATGAGCCTGCTGCTGGCGCACGGGGCGAACGAGGCGGTGGAGGTCGGGCCGGGACGGGTGCTCACCGGCCTGTGGGACGCGGCACGCAAGCAGCCCGCTCCGGTGCCGGAGACCGTACCGGCCGAGTTCGGCGCACCGGTCGTACCCGCCGTACCGGTGGTACCCGCGGCACCGGAGGTACGCGCATCACTGGTGGGACGCGCGTCACCGGCAGTCCCGGCGTCGTGGGTGGTACCCACGTCGCCGGCAGGCCCCGCTTCACCGGTGGAACCCGCCTCGCTGGCGACACCCGAAGCACCGGCAGTTCCCGCGTCGCCGGTGGTACCCGCCTCGTCGGTGACACCCGAAGCACCGGCAGTTCCCGCGTCATCGGGAGTCGCATCACCGGTGGTCCCCACATCACCGGTGGTACCCGCCTCACCGGCAGTCCCCGCGCCACCGGCCGTGGACGGCGAAACGGGCGCACGGTCCCGGCCGCACACCGGCCCCGCCGTGTCCGCCGCCCGGCTCGGGAGCGCCGAGTTCCGGCGGGACTACCGGGTGCGGCTGGCCTACCTCGCGGGCTCCATGTTCAAGGGCATCGCCTCCGTCGACCTGGTGGTCCGCATGGCGCGGGCGGGGCTGATGGGCTTCTTCGGGTCCGGCGGGCTCCGGCCGGACGAGCTGGCCAAGGCGCTGGACGCCATCCGCGGCGCGCTGGGCCCGTCGGCGCCGTTCGGCGTCAACCTGCTGTCGACACCGGACGATCCGGCGCGCGAGGACGAGGTCGTCCGGCTGTGTCTGGACCGGGACGTGCGCCATGTCGAGGCCGCGGCCTTCACCCAGGTGACGAGGGCGGTGGTGCGCTTCCGCTGCACGGGTGCGCACCTGGCCGGGGACGGGACCCCGGTCGCCCGCCGGCACGTCGTGGCCAAGGTGTCCCGGCCCGAGGTGGCCGCCGCGTTCGCCGCCCCGCCGCCCGCGGCCCTCCTGGACGAGCTGGTCGCGGCCGGTGAGCTGACCCCCGGGGAGGCCGCCGCCGCCCGGCTGCTGCCGGTCTCGGGCGACCTGTGCGTCGAGGCGGACTCGGGCGGCCACACGGACGCCGGGAACCCCTACGCGCTGATCCCGGCGATCGTACGGCTGCGGGACGACGCCATGCGCGAGCACGGCTATGCCCGGCGCATCCGGGTGGGTGCCGCCGGCGGACTCGGCAGCCCGGAGGCGGTCGCCGCGGCCTTCGTGCTGGGCGCGGACTTCGTCGTCACCGGCTCGGTCAACCAGTGCACACCCGAGGCCGGCACCTCCGACGCGGTCAAGGACCTGCTGGCCGGCCTGGACGTGCAGGACACGGCGTACGCGCCGGCCGGGGACATGTTCGAGCTGGGCGCGCGGGTGCAGGTGGTCCGCAAGGGCACGCTGTTCCCCGCCCGGGCCAACAAGCTGTACCAGGTGTACCGGCGGTACGGGTCACTGGAGGAGATCGACTCCGAGACCCGGGCGACCATCGAGCAACGCTACTTCCACCGGAGCTTCGACGAGGTCTGGGCCGAGACCCGGGCCCGGCTCGCGGCCGAGCGCCCGGCGGAGCTGGCCCGGGCGGAGAGCAGCCCCAAACACCGGATGGCGCTGGTGTTCCGCTGGTACTTCGTCCACGCGAACCGGCTGGCGCTGGCCGGTGACCCGGACGGCAGGGTCAACTACCAGATCCACTGCGGTCCCGCGCTCGGCGCCTTCAACCGCTGGGCGGCGGGGACGGACCTGGCCGACTGGCGCAACCGCCATGTCGAGGTGATCGCGACCCGGCTGATGCAGGGTGCCGCGGAACTGCTCGGCACGGCCCTGCCCCGCTGGTCGGCCGCGCGCTGAGCCGTGCCCGGCGCCCGGCGCGGCCCCGACCCGCCCCCTTTCCGCGCAGAACCACGTCTGGAGGACACCGTCGTGACGTCGTCAAGCACATGTCTGCACCATCTGTTCGAGGAGGTGGTGCGCAAGGACCCGGAGCGGGTCGCGGTCACCGCCCCGGACGGCCGTCTGAGCTATGCGGCGCTGAACGCCCGCGCCGACGATCTCGCCGCCCGGCTGAGGACGCTCGGCGTCGGCCCCGACGTACCCGTCGTGCTGTTCGCGGACCGGTCCACCGAGCTGTTGATCGGTCTGCTGGGCATCCTGAAGGCCGGCGGAGGCTACGTCCCCGTGGACCCGGACTATCCGGCGGAGCGCATCGGGCTGCTGCTGCGGGACAGCGGCGCCCGGGTGGTCGTCACGGCCGCGAAGGCGGCGGACCGACTGCCGCCCGTCGACTGCCCGGTCGTGGTGGCCGGGGCACCGGGCGGCGGGGGCACCGACGCCCGGGCCGCGGCACCGGCCGCCTCCTCCGGCAGCGATCTCGCCTACGTCATCCACACCTCGGGATCGACGGGTGTCCCCAAGGGCGTGGCGGTCGAGCACCGCAACGTGGTCCGGCTGTTCGAACAGACCGCCGGCGTCTACGACTTCGGACCCGAGGACGTGTGGACGCTCTTCCACTCCGCGAGCTTCGACTTCTCCGTGTGGGAGATCTGGGGGGCGCTGCTGCACGGCGGCCGGCTGGTCGTCGTACCGTCCGAGGTGGCGCGCTCGCCCCGCGAGTTCCGGAGCCTGCTGACCGCCGAAGGGGTGACCGTCCTCAGCCAGACTCCGTCCGCGTTCCGCCAGCTGGCCGCCGTCGACGAGGAGAGCGGCGACGGCCTCGCAGGCCTGCGGCTGGTCGTGTTCGGCGGTGAGCGGCTGGATCCCGCGCTGCTCCGGCCGTGGTTCGCGCGGTACGGCCGGCGGGGTCCGCGCCTGGTCAACATGTACGGGATCACCGAGACCACCGTCCATGTCACCCACCACACGCTCACCGAGGCGGACCTCGACCGGGACGCCAGCCCCATCGGGGTCCCGCTGGGCGACCTCACCGTCCGGCTGCTCGACCCGTCGGGCACGCCGGTGCCGGACGGGCAGCCCGGTGAGATCCATGTGTTCGGCCCGGGTGTGACGCGCGGCTACGTCGACCGCCCGGAGCTGACCGCGGAACGCTTCCTGGAGATCGGCGGTGAGCGTTGTTACCGCAGCGGCGACCTCGCCTGCCGGACCGCGTCCGGGGAACTGCTGTACCTGGGGCGGATCGACGCGCAGCTGAAGGTGCGCGGCTTCCGTGTCGAGCCGGGCGAGGTGGAGGCCGCGCTGTCCGCCCACCCGGAGGTGGCGCGGGCCGTCGTCGTGGCGCAGGACCATGGTGCCGGGGATGTGCGGCTCGCGGCCTATCTGCTCGCCGCGGGCGACGCGCCGGACCGGATCGGTCCCGCCGCTGCCGCCGCGCTGGCGGCGGATGTCACGGAGCTGGCCCGCCGGACGCTGCCGGCGCATCTGCGGCCGTCCGCCTACCGGCTGGTGCCGTACATCCCGCTCACCCCGGAGGGCAAGACGGACCGCTCCGCGGTCGCCGCGCTGGCCCTGCCCCAGGAGGCGCCGGACGGCGGGGCCGACGGCGCGGCGCTCACCGCGTCCGAGCGGGTCGTGCGGGACATCGTCCGGCAGGTGCTGGGCAGCGAGGTGCCCGGGCCCGACACCGACCTGTTCGACATCGGTGCCACCTCGCTGGCGTTCGTCCGCATCCTGCACGCCGTCAACCAGCGCTTCGGCATCACCGTCAACGTCACGGACCTGGGAGGCGTCGCCACTGTGCGACGGCTCGGCAGCTGTGTCGACTCCATCACCCCGCAGAGCATCGGAGCCTGAGCCACATGACCACCGAGCAGATCACGTCGGGTGCGGACCGCGCGTTCGCGCTGAGCCCCGAGGAACTGAACCGTTTCCGCGAGCAGGGCTTCTTCGGCCCGTTCAAGGTGTACGAGATCGAGGAGATGCGGGAAGCCTGGCGCAAGGAGCGGCTCGCGCTGATGGACCGCTCCATGGCGGTCTACGGCGACGAGGCCGCCGAGTCGGGGAACACCAACATCTCCAACTACGACCGCCACCTGGACTCGGCGTTCCTCGCCGACCACGTCTGCCGGCCGGAGATCGTCGACCGGGTGTGCAGCGTCCTGGGCCCGAACGTGCTGAACTGGCGCACCGAGTTCTTCCCCAAGTACCCGGGCGACGAGGGCACCGACTGGCACCAGGCCGACACCTTCGCCAACGCCTCCGGCCAGCCGCAGATCCTGTGGCCGGGCGACGCCGCGGAGTTCGGCGGCACCATCACCGTGTGGACCGCCTTCACCGAGGCGAACGAGGAGAACGGCTGTCTTCAGTTCATCCCCGGCACACACCAGTCGATGTTCTACGACGAGACCAAGCGGATGCACTACGCCCCGGAGCGGATCAACCGGGAGGAGAAGGGCAGCGTCAAGCGGGGCTTCTTCGGCTACGACTACCGCGAGTTGCAGATCGACCCGGACTGGACCCCGGACGAGTCCAGGGCGGTGTCGATGGTGATGCGCCCGGGCGAGGCCATCATGTTCTGGTCGACGCTGATGCACGCCTCGCACCCGCACAGCGGGGCCAGCGACCAGATGCGGCTGGGGTTCGCCGCCCGGTACGTGCCCACCTCGGTGCGGGTCTACCCCGACACGGAGGAGATCGAGGAGTACGGCGGCCGGGTGAGCCTGGAGAAGTACGGTGCGGTACTCGTGGCCGGCGAGAACACCCACACCCACAACAGGATCGCCACCCACACCACCCGCGGCCACGCCTTCACCACCCGGTGACGGGCATCGATGAATCCCGTACACAGTGAGCCGGCCGGGCCGGCCGGCGCGGCGGCCGGCGCGTTGGCGCGAGCTGTCCTGAGCGTCGTACCGCTGCTGGAGGCGCTGGGCGACCGTGATCCGCTGCCGGTTCCGGTTCCGCGGCCGGCCCAGGAGGTGGCCGCCGCCGTCGTGCGCCGACTGGCGGTGACGGGCTTGGCCTTCGTGCCGCAGGACGAGGCCGCGCCCGGCGCGGCCGGGGACACCGAGGTGTTCGTCCGGATCGTGGCCGGGCGGCTGCGGCCGGCCCTGGCGGCGCTGGCGTCGGCCGTGACCGGACCGCGGGACCGGGCGCCCGCCGAGACGGCCGCCGTCGCCACCGCCGCGACGGCCGGGGTGGCCCGGTGGCGCGCCGAGACGGACGCCGTCGCCGCCGACGGGACCCGCCTGCGCACCTACGCGGCCGGCGACCGGTCGGCGCCCGCCGTGATGCTGGTCTCGGCCTGCGGGATGCCCGCCGAGATCTGCGAGCCGTGGCTGCGCTTCCTCGCCCGGGAACACCACGTGATGACCTGGGAGAGCCGGGGCCTGTTCGGGCCGCTCGTCCCGCCGGAGGAGTTCGACCGCACGGGGCACACGGTCCGCGATCAGGTCGCCGACCTCGTCGCGGTCATGGACCATCACGGCGTGCGCAGCGCGCATGTGATGGGCCTGTGCGGAGGTGCGGTCATCGCCCTGGGCGCGGCGGCCGGCCACCCGGACCGGGTGGGCTCGCTGAGCCTGTGGCACGGTGACTTCGAGCTGGGTGCGGCCGCCCCCAAGACCGACCACCAGCGCAATCTGCAAGCCCTGATGGGCATGGCCGCGGAGGACCGGGCGAGCGCGGCCGCGATCAACTCGGCGCTGTTGCAGACCGCGCTGGCCACCGCCCCGCCCGACATGGCGCATCTGGTGCTGCTGCCGTACGCCGATCCGGAGCTCTTCTACCGGTACTGCGTGCTCAACGGCGCGCTCATGACGGCGGACGTGTCCCGGCTGCTGGACCCGGTCAAGCAGCCGGCACTGGTGGTCACCAGCGAGGACGACCACACGGCGCACCCCGAGGGGTCCCGGGTGGTGGCCGCCCGGCTGGCCGAGGCGACGCTCCGGGTGGAGCCGCACGGCGACCATCTGTCGCTGTTCGGCGCGGGGGCCCGGCTGGAGGAACTGGCGGCCGGCTTCCTGGCCGAACACGCCGTGCGGGACTGAGCCCGTGGCCCGGGGCCGCCCCGGAAAAAGCGGCCGGCCGGCTGCTGCGCAACGTTGAGCAGCATTTCAGGAGCGGCCCTGCCTAGGGTTTTCAGCGGGTTGGTTCGGCACCAGACAGCGAATGAACTCGTGGATGTCCGGTGGATTCCGCGAGGGGGGAGGAAAGTCATGGTCCAGCGTTCCGACTCCGGCCTGCGACAGTCTCGCGCGTCCATTACGGAGAACGTCGACCGCATTCTGGGGGAAATACTTCCGGGCGATTCCGCTCCGCCGTCCGGTGTTCCGCTCCGGGCTCTCGGAATGACCTCCCTGATGACCACTCGGCTGTGGTTCGAGCTGCGCCGGGAATGGGGCGTGGATATTCCCGTGCAATGGCTGGGTTCGTGCCGGGGCACCGTGGATCTGGTGGCGCGGATAGCCGAGGAAATCACCGGATCGGCGGAGCGCGGCGCGCGGTCCCCGGAACGGGACGAGCCGTCCCCGGCCACGGCCGCGGTGGAGCCGGACGATGATGAACCGTTTCCCCTGACCGATCTCCAGCAGTCCTACGTCCTCGGCAAGCAAGTCGCCGGCGACGACACCATCGGCTGCCACCTCTACCGCGAGTTCGACGTCCCGGACCTGGACGCCGAGCGGATGGCCGAGGCGTGGCAGCGCGTCGTCGCCCACCACGCCATGCTGCGGGCGGACATCTCCGCCGACGGCACCCAGCGCATCCGCCGCACCCCGCCCGCGCACAGGCCCACGGTCCACGATCTGACCGGCGCCGCCCCCGAGGACGTCACCGCGCACCTCGCGGCGGTGCGCGCCCGGATGTCCCGCCTCTGCCATCCGCTGGACGGCGGGCCGCTCTTCGGCGTGGAGATGACCCTCCTGCCCGGCGGACGCGGCACCGTGCACCTGAGCCTGGACGCCCTGCTCACCGACGGCCACGGCCTGGAGCTGCTGCTGGACCACTGGTGGCGGTGGTACGAGGACCCCGCGCACACCGTCCCGGCGCCGCTGACCAGCGTGCCGGAGTGCCTGCGCCTGCTGCGCGCGGAGGAGGGCACGGAGGCGTACCGGGCCTCCCTGGACTACTGGGCCGGGCAACTCGCCGACCTGCCCGGCGGTCCCGACCTCGGTGCCCTGCACGGCGCGGCACGTGACGCCGGCGGGGGCACGGACAGCGGCTGCCGGCCCCGCCGGTCCCTGACCGGCCGGCTCCGCCGCCGCACCTGGCGCGCGGTGCGGGACACCGCGCAGGCCTGGGAGGTCTCCCCCACCGCGCTCGTCCTCACCCTCTTCGCCGAGGCCTTCGCCCGGCTCGGCGCCCGCGGCCCGTTCTCACTGGTCCTGACGACCAATCAGCGGGCCCGGCTGCCCCGCGAGGCGGACGACCTGGTCGGCCCGTTCACCTCGACCGCCGTACTGCCGGTGCCCGACACCCTCGGCGAGAGCCTGCGCGACGCCGCGGTGCTCCTGCACACCCGGCTGTGGGAAGGGCTCGGGCACACGGGTGTGTCCGGCATCGCCGCGCTGCGCGAGCGGCGCTCCGGCAGGCGCGGCGCTCCCGTGCCGGACCTGCCCGTCGTCTTCACCAGCCTGCTGGACGCCGTACCCGCCGACCGGCGCCCGGACGGCCTCGCCGCCCGTACCTCCTACGCCACGAGCCAGACCACCGGCGTCGCCCTGGACCACCAGATGTGGGAGCAGGACGGCGAACTGCACTACCGGTGGGACGCCGTCGAGTCCCGCTTCCCGGCCGGCGCGCTCGACACGCTGTTCGCGCTCTTCTCCAACGCGCTGCACGCGCTCGCCGGCGGCACGCCCGAACCACGGCCCCTCAACGAACTCCAGCAGGCGTACGCCGTACCGCGCGCCGTCAGCGGGCCCGCCCCGTGGGACGGCTGCCAGGTCTACCACGCCTTCCACGTCGACGCGCTCGACCCGGACCGGCTGGAGACAGCCTGGCTGCGGCTGGTGTCCGCCTATGACGTGCTGCGCACAGTCGTCACCGGGGACGGCCGGCTGGCGGTGTCGCCCGAGGCCCCCGAGCGCTGGCACATCCCCGTCGTGGACCTGTCCGACTGCGCCGACCCGGACGGCTACCTCGGCTCCCTGCCCGAACTCCTTGTCGGCCGGGCGTTCCCGCTGGGCCGGAGCCCGCAGGCCGACCTGCGGGTCACCGTGCGCGACGGCGAGCCGGCCACCGTTCACTGCGTCATCGACCTGACCATCGTGGACGGCCGCAGCATCCACTTCCTCTACCGGGAGCTGTTCCGCCTGTACGCGGACCCGGCGGCCACCCCGGAGCCCGCGGAACCGTACGCGGCCTGGGCCGAGGAGCAGGGCCGGCTCGCCCGGTCCCCCGAGCTGCCGCGCTGGACCGCCCACTGGCGTGACCGGATCGCCGCGCTGCCGCCCGGCCCGGACACCGGGCGGCAGCGCGGGGAGAGCCGGCGCCGCACCCGGCTGGAGACCAGGCTGCCCCACTGGCCGGAGCTGCGCGCGGTCGCCGAGGCCTCCGGTGTCCGTCCGGACGACCTGCTGCTGGCGGCCTTCGGCGAGGCTCTCGCCCGGCACTGCGCCCCGCCCTTCGCCTTGCCCGTGGTCCGCTGGACGGACGCCACCGCCCGCTACCGGCCCGGCGAGTTCACCAAGCTCAGCTGGGTCACCCGGGACACCTCCGAGCTGTCGCTGACCGAGCGTGCCGCGGCCTACCGGCGCACCCTGGACGCCGACATGGCCGCCGACGCGGTGAGCGGACTGACCCAGCTGCGCCGGCGCGTGCTCAAGGAGCGCCGCTCAGGAGCGTTCGACCTGCCCGTCGTCTACACGGGACTGCTGGCGCTCACCGACCAGCCGCTGCCCCCCGGGGTGCGCTCCGGCCGCTGGCTGACCTGTACGCCCGATGTCTCCGCCGACTGCGTGTGTATCGAGGAGGGCGACGAGCTGCGCGTCCACTGGGACGTGGTGTCCGACGACTTCCCGGACGGCCTCCCGGAGCGGTTGTTCGAGGACTTCCAGAACGTGCTGGCCGCCGTGGTGCGGCCGGAGGGCACACGGCCGGCGGCCGGCCGGCTCGACCCCGCCGAGCGCCACCGGATCCTGTACGAGTGGAACGACACCGCACGCGCGTTTCCCGACCCCGGACCCGTGCACCTGCTGTTCGAACGGCAGGCGACGCTCCGCCCCGACGCCGTGGCCGTGCGCTGGGCGGGCGGCTCGCTGACGTACCGCGAGCTGAACCGCCGGGCCAACGGCATCGCCCGGCGGCTGCTGGCGCTGGGCTGCGCACCCGAGACGGGCGTCGGAATCGCGCTGCGGCGCGGCCCCGACCTGGTCGCCGCGGTGTTCGGCGTGCTCAAGGCGGGCGGCTTCTACGTGCCGCTGGAACCGTCGCTGCCCGAGGCGCGCGCCCACACGGTCATCGAGGAGGCCGGGCTCGGCCTGCTGGTCACCGGTGCCGGCCGCTCCTGGACGGTACCGCCCGGAGTGACCTGCGTGGACCCCGGCGAGGCCACCATCCCGGACGCCGATCCGGACGACGACCCGGAGCCCGTCGCCACCTCCTCCGCCACGGCCTACGTCATCTTCACCTCGGGCAGCACGGGCAAGCCCAAGGGCGTGGCCGTCGCCCACCGGCCGGTGCTCAACCTGCTCGACTGGTGCCGCCGGACGCACGGTTTCGGCCCTGGCGACCTCGGGCTGTGCGTCACCTCGCTCGGCTTCGACCTGTCCGTCTTCGACCTGCTGGGGCTGCTGGGCCTGG
This sequence comes from Streptomyces sp. NPDC029138, assembly GCF_055564375.1. NCBI lineage: Bacteria > Bacillati > Actinomycetota > Actinomycetes > Kitasatosporales > Streptomycetaceae > Streptomyces > Streptomyces sp. NPDC029138. The sequence continues at coordinate 39,666 of NZ_JBVHWM010000024.1, read as the reverse complement.
GCGCGGCGGTGTACCTCGCGGACGAGGCCCAGCAGAAGGACCCCGAGCTGCTGCTCGACGTCCTGCTCACCGAACCGGTGACCTTCTGGAACTCGGCGCCGACGACGCTCGGCCAGCTCGCCCCACTGCTCCCGGGCCGCGCCGGCCGGGAAGGCCGGGACCGGCTGCGGCTGGTGTACCTGAGCGGCGACTACACCCCGCTGCCGCTGCCGGACGAGATCCGGGGCTTCTTCCCCCGCGCCCAGATGGTCAGCCTGGGTGGCGCCACCGAAGCCACCGTGTGGTCCAACTGGTTCCCGATCGGCGGGATCGACCCGGCCTGGCGGAGCATCCCGTACGGCCGTCCCATCGACAACGCCCGGTACCACGTCCTCGACGAAGAGCTGGAACCCTGCCCGGTCGGGGTCGAGGGCGACCTGTACATCGGCGGCGAGTGCCTGAGCCTCGGCTACTTCGGCCGGCCCGACCTGACCGCGGAACGCTTCGTACCGGACCCCTTCGGCGACGATCCGAACGCCCGGCTCTACCGGACCGGGGACCGCGCGGCCTACTACCCGGACGGCAACCTGAACTTCCTCGGCCGGGCCGACGACCAGGTGAAGATCCGGGGCTTCCGGGTGGAACCGGGCGAGATCGAGTTCCGGCTGCGGGAGCACCCCGGGGTGAAGGACGCCGTCGTCCTGGCCCGGCCCGACCCGGCCGGCGCCCGCAGGCTGATCGCGTACGTCGTGCCCGGCGGCGACGTCCCCGACGTGGCGGAACTGCGCCGGCACGCGGCCGAGTCGCTGCCCGAGTACATGGTGCCGAACGTGGTGGCGTTCGTGGACGGCTTCCCGGCCACGGCCAACGGCAAGCTGGACCGCGGCGCACTGCCGTGGCCGGTCGCCCCGGGCGACCGGCTGCGGCTGCTTCCCGGAAGCCGGGGCACCGAGGCGCCGGCGGCGGCCTCCGGGACGGTGCGCACGCCCGGCCCCGGGGCCGTGGAGACGCCCGAGTCGCCGGCGCGGCCGGAGGGTGCGGACGGTGCCCGGCTGACCGAGCGGATCGCGGCGATCTTCGCCGAGTACCTCGGCACGGCGTCGGTGAACCCGGAGGAGGACCTCTGGGACCAGGGCGCGACCTCCTTCACGATGGTGCAGGTCTCCGCCGCGCTCCAGCGCGAGTACGACCGGCGGGTTCCCGTCTCGGTCCTGCTGGACGAGCCCACCGTGGCGGGAGTGGCCCGCAGGGTGGCCGCCGAACTCGGGCTCGCCGCCGGGGACACGGCACCGTCATCCACTGCTCCGCGACGGCCCACGGAGGGCGTGGGCCGTACGGGCGAGGTCCCGCGTACGACGGCTGAGGAGCCGGCCGGTACGGCCGTGGCGGCGGACCGGGAGCGCCCCGGGGTCGTGGAGTTCTTCTCCCGGGAGGAACGCGACGCCTTCAAGAAGGCCGCCTGGAACCTGCGTCGCCCGGGCCCCGGCGAGCAGGTCGTCCCCCTCGCCCGTCCGGCCATCGCCGCCGAGCACTACCGGTGGCGCGCCAGCCGCCAGGACTTCGCCGGAGGGCCGCTGTCCCACCCGTCCTTCTGCAAGCTGCTGGGGCTCCTGGCCGAGACCGAGGTGGACGGCCGGCCCCGGCGGCTGTACCCGTCGGCGGGTGCGACGTACGCCGTCCAGGTCTACGTCCGCGTCCGGCCCGGCGGTGTCGAGCAACTCGCGCCCGGCCTCTACTACCACCACCCGGTCGAGCACGCGCTCCACCTCGTCGCGCCGGACCCCGAGGCCGGACAGGGCCGGGCGGCGCACTTCGTCCACAACCGGCACCTCTACGACCGCGCCGGCTTCGAACTCCTGCTGTTCGGCCAGCGCGACGGCATCGCCCCGCTGTACGAGGACGCCGCCGACCGGTATCTCGCCCTGGAAGCGGGCTACCTCGGCCAGCTGCTCATGCTGAGCCAGGCCGCCTGCGGTGCGGGGCTCACCCCGGTGGGGGGCATGGCCACCGAGCAACTGGCCACCCATCTCGGGCTCGACGACGGTCACGTCTTCCTTCAGAGCTTCCTCGGCGGTCCCGCGCCGCACCCGGAGCACGTCGCGGCCACCGGCGAGCGGCCCTTCCTGGCAGCCGGGCCCGTCCCGGCGTCGTCCGCTGCGCCCGAGCCCGTGGGCAGCGCCGAGATCGCCGTGACCGCGGTCGCCGGGCACTACCCGGGCGCCGACGACCTCGACGCCTACTGGCGACTGCTGAACTCCGGCGCGCGGGCCCTCGGCCCGGTGCCCGGGACACGACGCGGCCAGATCGCCGCGGGCCGGGCGAACGACCCGCACGCCTTCGGCGGCTTCCTGCCGGACGTCGACCGGTTCGACAGCCTGCTGTTCCATGTGTCGCCGCACGAGGCACGCCTGCTGGACCCCCAGTCACGGCTGCTGCTCCAGACGGTGTGGGAGTGCCTCGAGTCGGCGGGGCACACCGCGGGCTCGCTCACCGGCGCGGCGGGGCGCGTCGGTGTCTTCCTGGGCGCCATGTGGCAGGACCACCAGCACACCGGCGCGGACGCATGGCGCGCGGGCGAACCCGCCCTCGTCTCGGCGACCGCGTCGGACGCGGCCAGCCGGATCTCGCACTTCTTCGGCTTCGACGGCCCGAGCGTCGCCGTGGACACCTCGTGCGCCTCCTCGCTCACCGCGCTGCACCTCGCGGTGGAGTCCCTGCGCCGGGGCGAGTGCGGGGCCGCCGTCGTCGCGTCGGCCAGCCTGCTCACCCACCCCTACCACCTCGAACTCCTCGCCGAATTCGAGCTGTTGGCCCCGGCCGACAGTGACGGCGCGTTCGACGGCGACCGCCCGGGCTGGCACCCCGGAGAGGGCGTCGGCGCGGTGCTGCTCCGCCCGCGGCCGGCCGCCGAGCGGGACGGGGACCTCGTCCACGCCGTCATCGAGGGCACCCGCAGCGGGCACATGGGCGGGGCGGGACGCTTCGGCACCCCGGACGCCGCGGCGCTCGGCGCGTCGGTCGCCGCGCTGCTCGCCGCGACGGGGCGCACCCCGGCCGACGTGGACTACGTGGAGTGCGCCTCGGCCGGCGCGGTCCTCTCCGACGCCGCCGAGGCGGAGGCTCTGAACGCGGTGTTCGCCGCCGCCGGCCGGACCAACCCGGTGCCGATCGGGACGGTCAAACCGAACATCGGGCACCTGGAGGCCGCCTCCGGCCTCTCCCAGCTCACCAAGGTGCTGCTTCAGATGCGGCACCGGCGCCTCGCGCCGACCGTCCTCTCGGCGAACGGCAGCACGCTGGTCGACTGGCCGACGACGGCCCTGCGCCCGGTGACGACCGGCACCGCCTGGACGCCGTCCCGGGGCGGCACCGGCCCGGTGCGGGCCCTGGTGAACGCCATGGGCGCCACCGGCTCCCACGCCCAGGTACTGCTGCGCTCCGCCGACCTGGCCGGGAGGCCGGCCAGGGAGGACGACTCGGCGGCGGTCGCGGTGCCGGGCGGCACGGCGGTCCCGGTGCTGAGCGGTACGGCGTGGCCCCCCGCGGAGCCCTACGTCGTACCGCTGTCCGCGGCCACGACGCCGCAGCTGGCGGAGGTGGCGACGCGGCTGCGTGATCATCTGGATGCGGCGCTGCGGGCCGGCACCGCGCCCGCGCTCGCGGACATCGCCTTCACCTTGCGGACCGGTCGCGTCCCGCTCGCCGAGCGGACCGTGCTGGTGTGTTCGGACGTGCCGGAACTGATCGAACGGCTCGACGCGTTCTGCCGGGGCGAGGGTGTCCCCGCGCCCGCCCAACCCGTGGCCGCCGCCTGGGTGGCGGGCGAGACGGTGGACTGGTCCGGTGTCCTGCCCACCGGCCCGGGGCGCCGGATCGCGCTGCCCGGCTACCCGTTCGCCTCCGACCGGCACCGTCTCACCGAACCGGCGACGGAGCGCGGAGAGACGGCCGGCGCCGGGTCCGCCGGCGCGACCGGGGACGGCCACCGCCCGGGGACGGGGCCGGACGTCGACCGGGCGATCGCCTACCTGACCGGGCTGTACGCCGAGGTGTCCGGTGTTCCCGCCGAGCGGATCGGTGCCCGGACCCCCCTGGAACAGTACGGGCTGACGTCGTATCTGGTCGCCCGGCTCAACGCCCGGCTGGAGGAGGACCTGGGGCCCGGGATCTCCCGCACCGTCTTCTTCGAGCACCGCGACCTCGCGGGCGTGGCGAGCGTCCTCGCCGGGCTGCCGGGAGCGCCCTGGCGGGAGGCGGGCGACCAGGACCGGGCGGCCGGGTTCCCGGGCCCGGGCGCTCAGGGTGCCGCCGCGGCCCCTCTCGCCTCCCGGACCGGCGCGGTGCCGTCACGCGGGGGCGGGGACGACGCACGCATCGCGGTCATCGGTGTCGCGGGCCGCTATCCGGACGCCCCGGACCTGGACGCCTTCTGGCGGAACCTGCTGGACGGGCGGGACTCGATCCGGCCGTTTCCGGAGGAACGGCGACTGCCCGGCTGGCCCGCCGAGCTGATGTGGGGGTCGTTCCTCGACGGCGTCGACCTGTTCGACCCGCTGTTCTTCGGCATCACGCCACGGGACGCCGCGCTGATGGACCCGCAGGAGCGGCAGTTCCTGGAGGTGGTCTGGGAGACGCTGGAGGACGCCGGCCATCCGCGCCGCCGGCTCCGGGACGCCCACGGCTCGCGTGCCGGTGTCTTCGTCGGCGCCATGTACAACGAGTACCCCCTGTTCGGGCGGCCGGCCACGACGGGCCGGCCGGACGGTCCCGCCACGGGCTCCGCGCTCGCCGGCATCGCCAACCGCGTCTCGTACTTCCTCGACCTCAACGGCCCCAGCATGACCGTCGACACCATGTGCTCGGCCTCCCTCACCGCCCTGCATCTCGCGGTGCAGAGCCTGCGCCGGGGCGAGTGCGAGGTGGCGATCGCGGGCGGAGTGAACCTGTCGCTGCATCCCAACAAGTTCGTGCAGCAACGGCAGTTGGCGATGGACTCCAGCGACCACCGATGTCGCAGCTTCGGCGCGGACGGTGACGGCTTCGTGCCCGGGGAGGGCGTCGGCGCGGTGCTGCTCAAGCCGCTGGAGCGGGCCGTCGCCGACGGCGACCGCATCCACGCGGTGCTGTGCGGCACCGCCGTCAACCACGGCGGGCGCACCAACGGTTACATGGTTCCCAACCCGGTGGCCCAGGGTGAGCTGGTCGCCGCGGCATGGCGGGACGCCGGGGTTGATCCCGGCACGCTCGGGTATCTGGAGGCGCACGGCACCGGCACCGAACTCGGCGACCCCATCGAGATCAACGGCCTTGGCCGGGCCTTCGCCGCGTCGGGCCTGGCACCGGGCAGTTGTGCCATCGGCTCGGTGAAGTCGAACATCGGGCATCTGGAGGGCGCGGCAGGCATCGCCGGGCTCACCAAGGTGATCCTCCAGCTGCGGCACGGCACCCTGGTGCCCTCGCTGCACGCCGACCGCCTCAACCCGCACATCGACTGGAGCGGCACGCCGTTCCGGGTGCAGCGCACGGCCGCGCCCTGGCCGGCCCGGAACCCGTCGGCGGGGCCCCGGCGGGCGGGGATCAGCTCGTTCGGCGCGGGCGGCAGCAACGCGCACGTGGTCGTGGAGGCGTACGAGCCGCGTGCGGGGGCCGGTACGGGCTCTGCCGTGCGCCTGGAGCCGTACCGGCTCCAGGGGACCGCGGTCGACGAACCGTCGGCGCCGGAGCTGGTGCTGCTGTCCGCCACCGACGAGGAGCGGCTGCGGGTGTCGGCCGCCCGCCTGGCCGCGTTTCTGCGCGCCGAGGCCGCCGCGGGCCGGCCGGTCGCCCTGCGGGACGTGGCCCGCACCCTGCTGATCGGCCGCGAGGCGCTGCGGGAGCGGGTCGCCGTGGTGGCATCCGGTACGGACCGCCTGGCCGCGCTGCTGGAACGGTTCGGGGCCGGCGCCGACGCCGACGCGGCGGACGCGGAGCTGGTCCACGGCCGGGCCCCGTCGCCCGGCATGTACGAGCCCGAGGTCCGCCCGTTGGAGGGCCCCCTCGACGAACTCGCGCGGCACTGGGTGCGGGGCGGCGAGATCCGGCCGCGCGGCGGCGTCGAGCACCGGCCGCTGATCGGGCTGCCGGCCTATCCGTTCGCGCGGACGCGCTGCTGGGTCTCCCAGGAGAGCAGCCGCCCGACCACCCGGGCCGCCGCACCACACGGCACCGCCACCGACACCGGCACCGGCACCGGCACCGAGACCGAGACCAGCGCACCGCACCGGCACACCGACACCACCCCCGACCCGGACGGCCGGGCCGCCCCACCACACGGCACCCAACCCCGCACCAAAGACCGGCCCAACGCACCGCACGGGCACACCGAAACCGACACCGACCCGGACGACCGGTCCACCCCACCACACGGCACCCACCCCCGCTCCGAAGCGCGGCCCAACGCACCGCACCGGCACACCGACACCACCCCCGACCCGGACGGCCGGGCCGCCCCACCACACGGCACCCACCCCCGCTCCGAAGCGCGGCCCAACGCACCGCACCGGCACGCCGACACCACCCCCGACCCGGGCGACCGGTCCACCCCACCACACGGCACCCACCCCCGCTCCGAAGCGCGGCCCAACGCACCGCACCGGCACGCCGACACCACCCCCGACCCGGGCGACCGGCCCACCCCACCACACGGCACCCACCCCGGCACCGAAGCGCGGCCCAACGCACCGCACCGGCACACCGACACCACCCCCGAACGGGACGACCGGTCCGCCCCGCCACACGGCACCCACCCCCGAACCGAGGACCGGCAGCCCTCCTCGTCGCGTGCGGACACCGATGTCCGGCTCGTGCGGCTCCACACCCGGGAGTGGGTCAGGGCCGACGGTGAGGGGACGTGGACGGTGCCCCGGCAGGGCGTGGTGGTCTGCGCGCACCGGGACGGCAGCCGCGACCTCGCCGAGGCGTGGGCCCGGCGCTACGGCCGGGACCGCGTGGTTCTGCTGGGCGAGCGGGAGTTGACGGACGAGCGTGCCGCCGAAGCGGCCGTGGACGCGATTCTCGGCCGGGGCGACCCGGTCGTGGGCTGGCTCGACCTGTGCGCCGTGGACCCGTCGGGTGACCGGGACGCCTGGGTGCCGCGCCTGGCCGGCCTCCGGCGGCTGCTGGACCGGCGGCCCCGGCAACGGCCCGACGGGGGGCTGCGGGTCGTCCAGGTGGTTCCCGGGCTGTACTCAGCCGAGGGACCCGCCCCGGAGCCCGCCGGTGCCCGGCTGGCCGGTGTGGTGCGGATGCTCGGCGCCGAGCTTCCCTGGGTGCACGCCACCGTCCTCGATCCGGGGCCGGGCACCGGCCCGGACGGCACGGCCGAGGAGATCGACGCGGAGTGGCGGACCGCCGACCCCGCGGGCGAGGTCCGGCACCGCTCCGGGGTCCGCCAGTGCCCGCGGCTGACCGCCCTGCCGGACCCGGCAGCGCTCCCGACCGGTCCGCCGGACACGGGCCGGGTCCACCTGGTCACGGGCGGCACCCGGGGCCTGGGCGCGCTGGCGGCCCGTCACCTGGTCTCCCAGGGTGCCCGGCGGATCGCCCTGCTGGGCCGGCGGCCGCTTCCGCCCCGGCACGAGTGGAGCCGTACGGACCTGGCTCCGGACACCGTGGAGGCCGTGGCGAACATCCGGGAACTGGAGCGGCTCGGAGCCCTGGTGCTGGTGCACGCCGGGCCGCTGGACGCGGACGACCCGGCTCTGGCCGGATTCCTGGACTCCGTGCGGCACCAGCTCGGACCGATCGCCGGTGTGCTGCACTGCGCCGGTCTGGGCGGCCGGGGCGGGCCGGCGCTGCTGCGCAAGACGGCCGACGACATCCGCGCCGTTCTGGCACCCAAGGCGGACGGGCTCGACGCCCTGCTCGCCCTGTGCGCACAGGACCGGCTCGACTACTTCGTGGCCTTCTCGTCCATCGCCTCCGCCGTACCGGCGCTGGGTGCGGGCATGGCCGACTACGCCGCCGCCAACGCGTATCTCGACGCGACGCTCGGCCGGCTCGCCGAGGCCGGGCGCACGGCCTTCCGGGCCGTCAACTGGCCGGTGTGGCGCGAGTCGGGTGCCGGCGCCGCCCGTGCCGCAGCGCCCGCGCGCCTCGGGATCGGGTCGCTGTCCGACGCCGAGGGACTGGCGGTACTGGACCGGGTGCTCGGCGGGGTACCGTCCGGCAACATCCTCGTCTGCCCCGTGGAGGAGGAGGCACGACTCGACACGCACGCGTTGCTGCGGGCCAACCGGGCGGTACCGCACACCACGCAGGCCGAGGCCGCGCCCGCGTCCGCGTCCGCGTCTGAGGAGCCGCTGCCCTGGCTGGTCCGGATCTTCTCCGAGAGCCTCGGCATTCCCCCGGAACGGCTCGATCCCACGGCCGAGTTCGGCGATCTCGGAGTGGAGTCCGTCCTGCTCGCGGAGCTGGTGGAGCGGATCGAGCACCACCTCGGCCAGGACGTCGAACCGAGCCTGCTCCTCGACCGTCCGACGCTCACCTCGCTCAGCGCCCACATCCGCCTGCGGTGGCCGGGGCGGGCGGGTACGGGGGACGAGCGGGTGGAGGCGCTGGACGAACTGTCCGGCCGAGCCGCCCCGGCGGTCCGGGGCGCGGCCCCCGTCGAGGGCCGGGGCGACGAGCGGATCGCGGTCATCGGCATGGGCTGCCGGCTGCCCGGCGCCCCGGACCCGGCGGCGCTGTGGCAGCTGCTCCGGGACGGCCGCTCGGCGGTCCGGGAGGTGCCGCCCTCCCGCTGGGACGTCTCCCGGCTCTACTCACAGGTACGCGCAGCGGGCCGCAGCATCAGCAAGTGGGGCGGCTTCGTCGACGACATCGAGGGCTTCGACCCCGACTTCTTCGGCATGACCGACACGGAGGCCCTCTGCCTCGATCCGGCGATCCGGATGGTGATGGAGACGTCCGCGGCCTGCCTGCGCGACGCCGGCTACCGGGACGACGAGCTGAAGGGCCGTCACGTCGGTGTGTTCGTCGGCGCGCGGATGTCCGCGTACCGGCTCCGGCTGGGTCCGCGCACGCCGGAGTCCGGCCTGGGCGGCGACCAGAACTTCATCGCGGCCAGGCTCGCCCAGCAGTACGACTTCCGCGGCCCCAACCTGGTGGTCGACAGCGCCTGTTCGTCCGCGCTCGTCGCCGTGCAGCTGGCGTGCCGCAGCCTGCTCGCCGGGGAGTCGGAGGTGGCGCTGGCCGGTGGCGTCGAGGTGCTGCTCGACGAGGAGCCGTATCTGGAGTTCAGCTCGGCGGGAGCGCTCTCGCCGCGGGGGCGGTGCGCCGCCTTCGCCGAGGACGCGGACGGCTTCGTACCCGGCGAGGGCTGCGGTGTACTGCTGCTGAAACCGCTGGCCCACGCGCTCCGCGACGGCGACCGGGTGCACGCGGTGATCAACGCCGTGGCCGTCGGCAACGACGGGCGGACCATGGGTCTGACCACCCCGAACCCCGCCGCCCAGGCCGACGTGGTGCGCCGGGCGCTGGAGCAGGCGGGCGTGCGGGCCGACGAGGTCGGCATGATCGAGGCCCACGGTACCGGCACGGCGATCGGCGACCCGATCGAACTGCGGGCGCTGACCGACGTGTTCCGGAGCGTCACGGACCGCACCGGGTTCTGCGCGATCGGCAGCGTCAAGTCGACCATGGGCCACCTGCTGAGCGCGGCGGGCATCGCCGGGCTCCTCAAGGTCCTGCTGGCGCTTGAGCACGGGACCGTCCCGGCCACCCTGCACTGCGCGCGGGCCAACCCGCGCTTCGACTTCGCCGGTTCGCCGTTCTACCCCAACACCGACGGCCGCGCGTGGAGCGGGCGGCGGGTCGCCGGGGTCAGCGCCTTCGGGCTGGGCGGCACCAACGCGCACGCAGTGGCGACCGCGTTCGACGAGGCCGAGCGGGGCCGGCGCCCGGTGCGGCGCACGCCGTTGCCGCCGCCCGTGTTCCGGCGCCGGAGGCTGTGGCTGGAGCGGCCGGACCCACCGGCCGCCGCTGACCACGGCCTCCCCGGCCCGCACGACAACGGCGACCACAACGGCGGGAGCGGTGCCGGCCTGGTCACCTCCCTGCTGGACCTGAAGTTCTCGTGACCGACGCGACAACCAGCCCCGCCCACGGGGGCGACACCAGCCCGGCTCTGCCCGAGGCACACCCAAGGAGAGCCTCAGCCATGTCCCACGAACCCGGCATCCACTGTTCCGTCCGCGTGACGCCCTCCGACTTCGTGATGGACAACCATCGGGTGCACGGCGTCTCGGTGATGCCCGGGGTCACCTTCCTCGACCTCGTGTACCGTGCCCTGATCGCCCGAGGCGTCGACCACCGGCGCGCCGCTCTGCGCAAGGTGCTCTTCACGGAGGCGGTCACCGTCCGCGAGGGGTTCGAGCGGGAGATCCGGGTCACCGTCGGCGCGGGCCCCGCGGACGCCCCGCGCCCTGTCACGGTGGAGAGCCGCTGGCTGCGCGACGGCGAACCCTGCGCGCCCTGGCGCGACAACGCCCGGGCCGAACTCGTCACCACCGACGAACCGCCGCTGCCCGCCCTGGACCTGCCCGCGCTGACCGGGGCGGGGGTGCGCCGCCGGGACATGGCGGAGCTGTACGCGCGCGCCCGGGCCGAGGAGATCCGGCACCGGACGCCGATGCGGTGCTTCGGCCCCCTGTACCAGGGCGACGGTCATCTGCTCGCCGAGCTGCGGCTCGACCCGTCGGCGACCGAGCACGAGGACCTCTTCCACCTGCACCCGGCCAAGATGGACGCCTCCACCCTGGCGGGCTTCGGGCAGACGGCGGTGTCCGGGGCGGACCCGTTCATCCCGATCTACATCGACTACTTCCGCGCTCCCCGGCCGCTGTCCCCCGTCTTCCACGTCCACGCGCCCCGGCCGGAGCGGATCGCCGAGACCGGCGACATGCTGACCAACGACTACGCGCTGTACGACGAGAAGGGCGAGTTTCTCGCGGAGTTCCGCGGCATCGCGTGCAAGCGCATCCGGCACGAGGGGCTGATCCACCGGCTGGTGGCGGAGGTCGACCCGGCCCCCGGCGGACCGGCCGACGAGTCCCCCACGGTCTCTGAGTCCGCGCCCGCGCCGGCCGCCGTACCGGAGGCCGGTGACGTGCTCGGCGTGGACGGCGTGACGGAACTGCTGCGGCGGATGGTCGGTGCCGCCCTGGAGACCGACCCGGCGGCCGTACGGACCGGGGTCGGGTTCTACGACCTCGGCCTGGACTCGGTGGCCCTGCTGTCGCTGAGCTCCCAGCTGGAGGAGCGGGTGGGCAGCCGGCTCTACCCGACGCTGTTGTTCGAGTTCGGTGACATCGACAGCCTGGCCCGGCATCTGGTGTCGACGTACCGGATACGGGCCACCGGACCGGCGCCGCGGGCCGCGGTCGGTACGGACACCGGGACGGAGCAGGCCTCTTCCGCCGACGCGGCCGTCGTGCTGCGGGACGTCTGGGTGCCTCGGGCCCTCGGGAGCGCGCAGGTCGCCGAGCACGCGGCGGACGGCCCCGGCCTGCTGGTGTTCGGAGCCTCCGCGGAACTCGCCGGCTGTCTGCGGCGCCGCGCCACGGGCCGCGTCGTCCATGTGCTGCCCGCACCCGCGTTCCGGGCCGTGGCCCCGGACGTGTTCGAGCTGGACGCCGAGGAACGTGCGCAGGTGGACCGGCTGCTGGACACCCTCGCCGCCGACGGCCGCGCACTGCCCCGGGACATCGTCGTCGTGTCCCCCGTCCCCGACGGGACCGCCGCCCACACCCTCGGCCGAGGGCCCGACCCGCTGACGGCGTACTGGACCGTGGCCTCCGCGTTGACGGCGCGCCGGCCCGGCGCACCCCACGCGTTGGTGTTCGCGCACGCTGCTCCGCCGAGCGCCCCTGAGCCGCGCAACGCGGCGATGGGTGCCTTCGCGGCGACGGTCCTTGCCGAGACTCCGGTGCTGCGCTGCCGGGTGGTCGAGTTCGGGCCCCGTCCGCGCTCGGAGTTCGTCGCCGACCGGTTGCTCGCCGAGTGCGCCGACGCGGTGGCGGGGCCGGGCGAGTGCGAGGTCCGGTACCGGGACGGGGAGCGCCAGGTGCGCCGCCACGCGGTCCGTCCGGCCGCCGGGGGCCGCCCGGGTGGCGCGGTCCTGAAGGAGCACGGCGTCTACCTCGTCACCGGAGGTTCCGGCGGGATCGGCCGGCTGCTGGCGGACTGGCTGGCCCGGGAGTACCGGGCCCGGCTGGTGCTGGTGGGCCGCCGCCCGCTCGACACCGGGCTGCGCGACCGGCTCGACGCGTGGGACCGGCTGGGGGCCCGCGCCGAGTACGTGAGCGCGGACGTCTCCCACGCCGCCGGGGCGGCGGTCGCCGCGGGCCGGGCGCGGGAGCTGTTCGGACGACTGGACGGGGTGTTCCACTGCGCCGGAGCGACCCGGGACGGGCTGTACTTCCGTACCGCCCCGGCCGGTCTGGCACCGGTCCTGGCCGCCAAGGCGGACGGCGCCGTCCATCTCGACGAGGCGACCCGCGACGACGATCTCGACCTCTTCGTGCTGTTCTCGTCGGTGTCGGCGAGTGTCCCCAACGCGGGGCAGGCGGCCTATGCGTACGCCAACGCCTTCCTGGAGCATTTCGCGCGCGGCCGGGCCCGGCGGGCGGACCGGCCGGGACGTTCCCTGGCGATCGGCTGGCCGTACTGGGCCGAGGGCGGTATGCGGGTCGCACCGGACGTCCTCGTCCGCTCCCGGGCCGCCCACGGCAACGCACCGCTGCCCACCGCGACCGCCTTCGAGGTGCTGCGCGACTGCCTGGCCGGCGACGACAGCCGGCTGGTGGTGCTGTACGGCGATCGCGACCGGGTGACGGAGCAACTGGCCACCGTGCAGCCGGTCGAGGAGGGCACGGAGGAGAACGCGCAGGAGAACGCCGGCGAGAACGCGGGGGCGGACTCCGTGGAGCGCGTCGAGGCACGGGGGGTGGAGGACGTGGCGGAACTGGGCACCGACGTCGCGGACGGGTCCCGGCGTGACTGCCCGGTCGCCGTGATCGGTCTGGCCGGCCAGTACCCGAAGGCGGCCGATCTCGGCGCCTTCTGGCGCAACCTGGCCGAAGGCCGCGACTGCGTCACCGAGGTGCCCGCCGACCGCTGGGACCACACGGCGTACTTCAGCGACGACAAGGCCGCCACCGGCCGCACCTACAGCAAATGGGGCGGCTTCCTGGACGGGGTCGACGTCTTCGACGCGGCGTTCTTCGGCATCTCCCGCAAGGAGGCCGAGCGCATGGACCCGCAGGAACGGCTGTTCCTGACCACGGCCTGGCGCACGCTGGAGGACGCCGGGTACCCGTCGGCGGCGCTGCGCGGAGAGCGGGTCGGGGTCTTCGTCGGCGCCATGTGGAACCACTACCAGCTCTACAGCGACAGCCGCTCGGCCGTGGCCCCGACGGCCATGCACGCGGCCATCGCCAACCGGGTGTCGTACACCCTGGACCTGCACGGCCCCAGTATGGCGGTGGACACCGCCTGCTCGTCCTCGCTGACCGCCGTCCACCTGGCGGTGGAGAGCATCCGGCGGGGCGAGTCCACGCTGGCCCTCGCGGGCGGCGTCAACGTCACGGTGCACCCGCAGAAGTATCTCCAGCTCGCCCAGGGGCAGTTCCTCTCCACGGACGGCCGCTGCCGCAGCTTCGGCGCGGACGGTGACGGCTATGTTCCGGGTGAGGGCGTCGGCGCGGTGCTGCTGAAGCCGCTGGACCGGGCGCTGGCCGACGGTGACCACATCCACGGGGTCATCCACGGCACCGCCCTCAACCACACCGGCCGCACCAGCGGGTTCACCGTGCCCAGCCAGACGTCCCAGGGCGAGCTGATCCGCTCGGCACTGACGGCGGCGGGCTGGGACCCCCGGTCGGTGCAGTACGTGGAGGCGCACGGCACCGGCACCTCGCTCGGCGACCCCATCGAAGTCGCGGGACTGGGCCGCGCGTTCGGCACGACCGCGCCGGGTGGCTGCGCGCTGGGCTCGGTCAAGTCGAACATCGGGCACCTGGAGAGCGCCGCGGGCATCGCGGGGCTCACCAAGGTGCTGCTCCAGCTGCGCCACGGAGAGCTCGTGCCGTCCCTGCACGCCGAGCGGACCAATCCGCACGCGGACCTCGCGGGCGCGGGCTTCCGGGTCCAGCGGGAACGCTCCCCGTGGCCCCGGCCGGCGGACGGGGTGCCGCGCCGCGCCGGGGTCAGCGCCTTCGGCGCCGGCGGGGCAGGCGCCCACGTCCTGGTCGCGGAGGCCTCCGACCGTGCCCCGGCGCGGGCCGGCGCGACCGGCCCGGGCCCCTGGGTGTTCCCGTTGTCCGCGCCCGACGGCACGACCCTGGCGGAGTACGCCGAGGCCCTCGCGGACGCGCTGACGGAGGCCGACGGTCCGGGGACAGGGCCGGGGCGTGCCCCGGGAGAGGCGGCGGGCGCGGAACCGGGGCCGGGCTCCGTCGGCGCCCTGGAGCAGGTCACCGCCTGGGTCGCGGAGATGCTGCACGTCCCGGCCGACGTCGTCGACGCGGACGAGCCGCTCAGTGACCTCGGGATCGACGCCGACGGGCTGCGCGTCCTCGCCCAGCGGATGCGCGCGGCGGGCTTCGTACCCGCGGTGGAGCCGTCCGCCGCCACCACGCTCGCCTCCCTCGCGCCGGCCGGCACCGGCCACGCCGCCTCCGCCCCGGACGCCGAGCGCCGCTTCCTCGCCGACGTGTCCCACACGCTGTGTTCGGGCCGTACCGCGATGGCCGCCCGGCTCGCGGTGGTCGCCTCCTCCGTACGGGAGTTGAGCGAGGCCCTGCGGGCGGCGGCGGCCCATGGCAGCACGGGTGTGGTCGCCACGCCCTCCGGCGCCGTCGGCCCGTTGCCGGCCGTGGCCGAACGGTGGGCGGCGGGCGGCGACGTCGAGTGGCTCGGCTCCCCGGCCGGCCGCCGGGTGTCGTTGCCGACCGCGCCGCTGCGCCGTCAACGGCACTGGATCGGCCGTTGGCACGGCACCACCGAGCCGACCGCGCCTGCCACCCCGGCCGCGGTGCCCGCGCCGATGCCCGTTCCGGCGCCGGGGCCCACAGCGGTGCCGTACGACGGCGACGAGGTCGGCTTCCAGGTCGTGGAGCCCGGTATCGCGCTCGTCGTGATGCGCGATCCGTCCGGGGTCAACATGTTCACCGACGGGATGATGCACGGGCTGACCGCGGCCTTCGCGGAGATCGCCCGGCACCCGGATCTCAAGGCCGTCGTCCTGACCGGCAGCGGCCCCGTCTTCAGCATGGGCGCCACCCCGGACGCCCTGCGGACGCTGGCGGGCGGCGGCAGCCGCTTCACCGACTCGCCGTTCGTGTACGAGGGCTTCCTGCGCTGCGAACTCCCCGTCATCGCGGCCGTCCAGGGGCACGCCTCCGGTGGCGGTCTCGCCTTCGCGCTGCACGCGGACCTGGTGGTGATGTCCCGCGCGGCCGATTTCAGCGCCACCTTCATGAAGTACGGCTTCACGCCCGGCATGGGCGCGACCTACGTCCTGGAGCAGCGGCTCGGCCGGACGCTGGCGACGGAGATGTTCTTCACCGGCGGCTCCTACTCGGGGCGCACGCTGGAACAGCGGGGCGCGGATCTGTCGTTCGCCGAGCCCGACCAGGTGCTGCCGACGGCGCTCGGGCTGGCCCGGGCCATCGCGCGCAAACCATTGAACGCCGTGAAGGTGCTGAAGGCCGATCTCGCCGACCGGGTGCTGGGGCAGCTGCGCCCGGTGATCGACCGGGAGAGCGCGATGCACGACCGGGTCTTCGGGCCGGAGTCGGCCGCCCTCGTCGAGGAGCAGTTCGCCAGGACCGCACGGCTCGGTGAGACACCGTCACCCACGCCGGAGGACGCCCCGGCGGCGCCCACGGCGACGCAGCGGCCGGCCGGCGAGGAGGTCCGTGAGCCGTCCCGGCCCGTGCCCGATCCCGTGCCCGGTGCGCCGACGCCGGACCGTGCGCAGGTGACCCGGACGGTCGAGGACGCGCTGTGCGCGAGCCTGTACCTCGACCGCGCCGAGATCGACCACGACCTCAGCTTCAACGACATGGGGCTCGACTCCGTCGGTGCCGTGGAGATGACCCGCGAGATCAACCGCGCGCACGGCCTCGACCTCGACTCGGTCGCCCTGTACGACCACCCGACCGTGCCCCGCCTGGTCGAGCACATCGTCGCCGCGTACGCCGCGACCCACGCCCTGGACACCCGCGCGGCGGCCCTCGCCACCGCGCCGGGCCCGGCGGACCACACGCCGCGACCGGCCCCGTCGGCATCCTCCGAGCCGGCCGCCCCACCGGGGGCCGCCCCCGACCCCGAGCCTGTCCTGCCCGTGGCGGAGCGGCAGGACGACGCCGTGCCCGAGGCCGCGACCGTCGACCGCGCGGTGCTGCCGCCTCTCGGGGAGCGGCGGGCCGCTGCCACGAACGGCGCGCCGCGCGGACCCCTGGTGGCCCTGCGAGCCCTCGACACCGACCCGGCCGACCCGACCGACGCGGCCGTACCCGCCGACGCCGGACGCGCCCCGGACGCCGTACCCGCCCTCGTCGCCGTACCCGCACCCGACGCCGTGCTCGCACAGATCGCCGTACCCGCCTCTTCCGTCACTGAGCCCTCCGGCGCCACGGAGCCCTCCCCCGCGGAGCCCTTCCCCACCACGGAGCCCTCCCCCGCCGCCGGATCCGCCCCGGCCGCCGGAGCCACCCGCGTCACGGCGGACCACGCCCCCGGGGACATCGCCGTCATCGGCATGGCAGGCCGCTTCCCCGACGCGCCCGATCTGGACGCCTTCTGGAAGAACCTCGTCACCGGGCACAGCAGCATCCGCGAAGTGCCCCGGGAACGCTGGGACGTCGGTGCCGTCTTCGACACCGACCGGCTCGCCCCGGGCCGTACGTACAGCAGGTGGGGCGCCATGCTGTCCTCGGTGGACGAGTTCGACGCCGGGTTCTTCCAGCTCTCGCCGCTGGAGGCGCAGGCGATGGATCCCCAGCAGCGGCTCTTCCTGGAGACGGCCTGGCATGCGCTGGACGACGCCGGCCACGCGGTGCGGTCCGCCGACCGCCGGAGGTGGGGGGTGTTCGTCGGCTGCGGTGTGGGCGACTACCCGGACGTGCTGGCCGAGGCGGGCGAGGACCCCACGTCCGGCTACGCCTTCCTCGGCAACTCCGGCTCGGTGCTGGCGGCCCGGATCGCCTATCTGCTGAACCTCGGCGGACCCACGATGGCCGTGGACACCGCCTGTTCGTCCTCCCTGGTGGCGGTCCACCTGGCGTGCGAGAGCATCCGCCGGGGCGAGTGCGACTCCGCCGTCGCGGGCGGTGTGGCCGTGCTGTCGACGCCTCGGATGCACATCATGACCAGCAGGACCGGCATGCTCTCGCCCACCGGCCGCAGCGCGCCGTTCGACGCGTCGGCCGACGGCATCGTGCTGGGCGAGGGCGTCGGCGCGGTCGTACTGAAGAGCCTGGAGCGGGCGCTGGCCGACGGCGACCACGTGCACGGTGTGATCAAGGCCGGCGGGGTCAACGGTGACGGCCGGACCAACGGGCTCACCGCTCCCAGCGCCGGGTCGCAGGCGGAGCTGCTGGCCGAGGTGCAGCGGCGGGCCGGGGTGGGGCCTGCGGACATCACGTACGTGGAGGCGCACGGCACCGGTACGCCGCTCGGTGACCCGATCGAGGTGAAGGCGCTCGCCCAGGTGTTCGGCGGGGCGCGGGAGCGGCCGGAGCCGTGCTGTCTCGGCTCGGTCAAGGCGAACATCGGGCACACCACCATGGCGGCCGGGATCGCCGGGCTGCTGAAGGTGCTGCTGGCGTTGCGGCACGGCGAACTGCCGCCGACCCCGCACTTCACCCGGGCCAACCCGGAGATCGACTTCGAGCGGAGCGGGCTGCGGGTGGTGGACGCGGCGATGCCGTGGCCGCCCGGCCGGTCCGGGGCGCGGATCGCCGGGATCAGCAGCTTCGGCTTCAGCGGCACCAACGCCCACCTGATCGTCGCCGAGGCCCCGCGCCGCGGTCCCGGCGGGCCCGGGGCGCGGGAGAGCGTGGTACGGAGTGCCGACGCGTCGGCTGGAGCACAGACGGCTCCGCCGGAGGTGGCCGGTGACCGGGTGCCGTACGTGGTGCCCGTCTCGGCGCGCTCGACGGCGGCGCTGGGACGCGCGCTGGGCTCACTCGCCGAAGCCGTGGAGGCGCTGGCGGCCCGGCCCGCGGAGGGCGGGGACGCGGTGCGACTGAGCGATGTGGCGTTCACCCTGGGCGCCGGCCGGGAGCACTTCGCGAAGCGGGCGGCGTTCGTGGTGCACGATCTGCCCGAGCTGGTCGCGGTGTTGCGCGCCACGGCGGCGTCCGGCCGGTGCACGGGCGTCTTCCCGGCCGAGGGGGACGGCGAGCCGGGCCGGCTCGCCGCGCGTTACGTGCGGGGCGGGACCGTCGACTGGGCCGCGCACCGCCGGCCGGGCCCGGTGCGGCGCGTCCCACTGCCCGGCTACTCCTTCGACCGGACCCCGCACCGGGTCTCCCAGACCCCCGTGAGCGCGCCACCCGTCGCACAGGCCACCGTGCCGCGCCGGTCGGTGGCCCCCGGGGACTGGGTCGTCACCGACCACCGGGTGGACGGCCGTCCGGTGCTGCCGGGCGTGGCGAGCCTCGCACTGGTGGCGGGCGCCGTGGCCGACGGGCGGGGGTCGTCCGGTGTGCCGCGCTTCTCCCGGGTGCGCTGGCTCCGGCCGCTGGAGGTCACCACGGCCCGTGAGCTGCGCGTGCGGACGTCGCCCGGGCCCGAGGGCGGTTTCCGCTTCGACGTGACCGACGCGGCCGGCCCGGACGGTGAAGTGCCGTTCGTCGTAGGCACGTTGACCGACGGCGGGCCGTCGGACGAGCCGGAGCGGGTGGACGTGCGCGCGGTGCTGGACCGCTGCGGCGGCCGGCGCGGTGCCGCGGAGCTGTACACGGACTTCGCCCGCGCGGGAATCGCGTACGGACCGGCGCTCCAGGTCCTGGACGAGGTCCGCCACGGCGACGGCGAGGCCGTGGGCGTGCTGCGTACGCCGTCGCGACCCGCGTGGGCGTCCGCACCGGCGGAGCTGCACCCGGCGCTGCTCGACGGCGCGCTCCAGACGCTGTCCGTCCTGCTGGCGGACGGTACGGGCCCCGCGGCTCCGTTCGCGCTGGAGTCGCTGGAGACGTACGACGGCGGGGCCGCTGCCGCCCCGGCCCACGCCGTGGCCGCGCGGGCCGCCGCAGGGGACGGACAGCGCTGGGACGTGCGGGTGACGGACGCGGCCGGGCGGGTGCTGCTGCGGTTCGCCGGGGTGGCCCTGCGCGTCTTGGGCGAGCGGCCGGAAGCCGGGACCGCCGGCGCCGTACCGGGGCTCGTGCACCGGCCGGTGCTGCGCCCCGCACCGGCGCCCCGCGGCAGCCGCCCGCCCGGCGGCGACGGGCGGACGCTGGTGGTCCGGCCGGAGGGCACCCGCGTCGCGGCGGACGCCGTGATGACCGCCGTCGGAGTTCTCGGCGGGCAGGCCGTGGCCGTTCCTCCGGACGACGGTCTCGCGGCCCTGCTCGATCCGCTGCCCGACACCGTGTACTGGTTCGGCGCGGGCGGGGACGAACCGCTGTCCGGCCCGGCGCACGACCGTGCCGTGCTCGGGCTGTTCCGGCTGGTCAAGGAACTGCTCGCGCGGGGTGCGGGGCGCCGGGAACTCACCCTGAAGGTGATCGTGCCCGGGGCCGTCGCCACCGGTCCCGGCGCGGAGGTGCGCCCGCACGCCGCGGGTCTGCTCGGACTGGCCCGGTCCGTCGCGGCCGAGTATCCGCGCTGGCGGGTCGGCTGCGTGGACCCCGGCGCGGACCTCGGCTTCGAGGACGACCCGGCGGGGGCGGCGGCGCTCGCCGAGCGGCTGCTCGCCGAGCCGTGCACCGACCGGGTGGTCGTCCTGCGCGGAGCACAGCGGCTGGTGCGGGAGCTGGAGCCGGCCGCCGCGCTCCCCTCCGGTGCGGCTCCTTTCCGGGACGGCGGCGTCTATCTGCTCGTGGGCGGCACCGGCGGCATCGGCCGGGTCCTCGCCCGGCACCTGGCCGGGACCTGCCGGGCCCGGCTGGTGCTCGTCGGCCGGCGGGCCGAGGACGACGACGTACGGGCGCTGCTGACGGAACTGGAGGCGCTGGGCGGGTCGGCGGCGTACGTCCAGGCCGATGTGACGGACGGTGCGGCCGTGCGCCGGGCCGTCGCGGCGGCCCGCGACCGGTTCGGGCCGCTGAACGGGGCGTTCCACGGCGCGCTGCTGCTGCGCGACCGGACCCTGGCCCAGATGGACGAAGAGATGTTCCTCGACGTGCTGGCCCCGAAGACGACCGGGGCGCTGGCGCTCGGGGAGGCGCTGCGCGAGGAGCCGCTGGACTTCCTCGTCTACTTCTCCTCGGCGATCGCGTTCACGGACGCCCCCGGGCAGGCCAACTACGCGGCGGCCAGCACGTTCGAGGATGCCTGCGCCGCGTATCTGGACCGCCGGCTGCCGTTCCCGGTCTCCGTCGTGAACTGGGGCTTCTGGGGCAGTGTGGGCGCGGTCGCCGGGCAGTCCCACAGGGAGCGGTTCGCGGCGCTCGGCGTCGGCTCCCTCGAACCGGCGGACGGCATCGCGGCCCTGGAGTCCCTGCTCGCCGCCCGGGTCCCGCAGGCCGTGGTCATCAAGGCCACGCCGGAGGGCCTGACCCGGCTCGGCGCGCGCACCACCACCGCCGGCGCCCTCGCCCGGACCGCCCCGACGGCGGACCGGGCGTCCGGCGCGGGCGCGGACGACCCGTTCGGCAGGTCCCGCGCCGCGTTCGCCGAACTGGAGCGGGCCGCCGCCCTGTTGCTGCGCCGCACCCTCGAACGGCAGGGGGCGCTGAGCGCGGGCGGCCCGGTCCCCTCCATTGCCGAGCTGCGCGAGCGCCTGGGCTGCCGCCCTGCCGCGGAGCGGCTGCTGTCCGCGCTGCGGGACATCCTCGAACGGTCCGCACCGGCCGCACCCGGGCCACGGGAGACGGCGGAGCCGGTCGGCCCGGCGGATGCGGCGGACGCTGAGTCGGTCATCGCCGCGCTCGTCGGCCGCTTCCCCGATCTGCGGGACCACGCCGAGCTGTTGCGGCGCTGCACGGACGCGTTGCCCCAGGTTCTGGACGGCACCCGCAACCCGATGGAGGTGCTGTTCCCGAAGGGCTCGATGGAGCTGGTGGAGCGGGTGTACCGGGGCCAGGCCGCGTCCGACCACTATCACCGGCTCGTCGCCGAGGAGGCGGCCGCCGCCGTCACCCGGGCCGCGGCGCACGGGCGCCCCGTGCGGGTGCTGGAGATCGGCGCGGGCACCGGCGCCGGCACGGCCTTCGTGCTGGCGGCCCTGGACGAACCGGCCCGGTCGGACACCGGTGGCGGCGTCGATGTCACGTACTGCTACACGGACATCTCGACGGCCTTCCTCCGGCACGGGGAGGACACCTTCGGCGCGACCCGGCCGTATCTGGTCTTCGCCACCATGGACATCGAACGGGACCCGGTGGAGCAGGGGTTCGACGCGCACGCCTACGACGTGGTGATCGCCACGAACGTGCTGCACGCCACCCGCGACGTGGCCCGGACCCTGGCGCGGGTGCGCATGCTGCTGCGGCCCGGCGGGGTGGCGCTGGTCAACGAGGCGACCCGCGCCTCGGACTTCCTGACCCTCACCTTCGGCCTGACGCCGGGCTGGTGGGCCTTCGAGGACTCCGGCGTCCGGCTGCCGCACGCACCGCTGCTGGATCCGGCCGGCTGGCGACGGGCCCTCGCCGCCGCCGGATTCGGCGACGTACGCACCCGCGGCCTGCCCGGGACGCCGGTGGCGGAGCTGGAGCAGTGCCTGTTCGTGGCCGGGGCCCCGGCCGACGCGCCCGCCCCCGCCGATGCGCCCGCCCCCGCCGACGTGCCCGCCCCGGCCGGGGGTGCGTCCCCGTCGCTCGACCCGGCGCTGGTGCGCCGTTATGTGCGCGGTGTCTTCGCCGAGGTGCTGCGGTTCCGGCCCGAGGACCTGGAGGACGAGGTCACCTTCGAGAACTACGGCGTAGACTCGCTGGTCGGTCTCAGCATCGTCAGCCGCTTCGAGGAGGACCTGGGCGACCTCCCGGCGACGCTGTTGTTCGAACAGCTGACGATCGCCCGGCTCGCCGAGCACCTCGCCGCGGAGCGCGGTGCGGCACTGGCGGCCACTCTCGCTCCCGGGGAGCGGACGGACGGCTCGCCGCGGGAGGCGGACGACGGTCCCCCGGCGATGCCGCGGCCCGCCCCGCGCCCCGGCACCGCCCCGGCACCGCCGGACGGCCACGGCTCCGGGCCCGCGGCGGACCGTATCGCCGTCGTCGGTGTCAACGGGCGTTTTCCCGGCGCCCCGGACGTCGACTCCTTCTGGGACCTGCTCGCGTCCGGTGGCAGCGGGGTGACCGAGGTGCCGGCCGACCGCTGGGACTGGCGGGAGTACTTCGACGCCCGGCCCGGCGTCCCGCAGCGCACCAACAGCCGCTGGGGCGGCTTCCTGGAGGACATCGACCGGTTCGACGCCGGCTTCTTCGGCATCCTGCCGAGGGACGCGCAGAACATCGACCCGCAGGAGCGCCTGTTCCTGGAGACCGCCTGGAACCTGCTGGAGGAGACCGGCCACCTCGGCGAGCACACCCGCGAACCGCAGACCGGCGTGTTCGTCGGCTCCATGTACGGCTCCTACGGCCAGCTCGCCGCCGCACACGGCTGGCCGCGGGGCCGGCTGGCCGGGGCGCACTCGGCGTACTGGTCCCTGGCCAACCGGGTGTCGTACGTGCTCGACCTGTACGGTCCGAGCTTCGCGGTGGACTCCGCGTGCTCCTCCTCGCTGACCGCCGTGCACCTGGCGTGCGAGAGCATCCTGCGCGGCGAGTGCCGTATGGCCGTCGCCGGCGGGGTGAACCTCATCGTGCACCCGGCCCACTACGTGGCGCTCAGCTCCCGGAACATGCTGGCCCCCGACGGGCGCTGCAAGGTCTTCGACGAGCGGGCCGACGGTTTCGTGCCCGGGGAGGGCGTCGCCGCGGTGCTGCTCAAGCCGCTCGGCCGGGCGGAGGCCGACGGCGACCGCATCCTGGGCGTGATCAGGGCGTCTCTCGCCGGTGCGGGCGGCAAGACCGGCGGATACACGGTGCCCAACCCGAACGCGCAGGCCGCGTTGATCGCCGAGGCGGTGCGCCGCGCGGGCGTCCCCCCGGAGTCGATCGGCTACGTCGAGGCGCACGGCACCGGCACGGAGCTGGGCGATCCCATCGAAGTGGCCGCGCTGGGCCGGGCGTTGGGCCGGACGGCGGGCACTGGGGCGCCACCGTGCGCGGTCGGCTCGGTGAAGTCCAACATCGGTCACCTCGAAGGCGCCGCCGGGATCGCGTCGCTCACCAAGGTGCTGCTCCAGCTGCGAAACCGGCACATCGCACCGAGCGTGAACGTGCGGCATCCCAACCCGAAGATCGACTTCGGGAGCGGCTCCCTTTACGTGCCGCGGGAACTGACGCCGTGGCCGGCCCCGGCGGGCGGCGGACCGCGCCGCGCCGGGATCAGCTCCTTCGGTGCCGGAGGGGCCAACGTCCATCTGATCGTTGAGGAGTACGAGGGATGACGAGCACCTCTCCGACCCCGCTGGGGACTCCGCCGGAGGAAGCGGGCGAGGACCTTTTCGTCCTCTCCGCGAGGACCGGGGACCGGCTCGCCGCCTACGCCCGGAAGGTGGCCGCCTACCTCACCACCCCGGCGGCGCACGCCTGGTCGCTGGCCGAGCTGTGCGCCGCCGCGCGCGGCGGCCGCCGCGAGATGCGTGAACGGGTGGCCGTACTCGCGACCGACCACGCTCAACTGGCCGAGCGCCTGCGGTCCTTCGCGGACGGCACCGCTGAGGACGGGGTGTTCTCCGGTGGCCCGGACACGGCACGGCCGGAGACCGACGCGGAGCACATCGCCGCCCTGCTGCGCGCCGGCCGGCTGCCCGAGGTCGCCGCCCTCTGGACCGCCGGCGCCCGCGTGGACTGGCGCCTGCTGCACCCCGGCCAGGCACACAGGCGGGCGGTGTTCCCGACGTATCCCTTCGACCGGAAGCGCTACTGGCTGGCCGGCGACCCGTCGACGGAGCCGACGTTGGGGGTGCTGACGCCGGGGGCACGGACGCCGGGGACACCGACGCCGCAGGCTCAGACGCCGGGGGCACCGACGCCAGGGGCACCGACGCCGGGGGAGGACCGGGAGGCAGCCTCGGACGCGCCCGCTTCGACGGCCCGGACGAGGGTCGCCTCGGCGGCTCCGACGACGGTCCCCTCGACGGCCCGTTCGGCGGCCCCTTCGGCGAGCCCGATGGCAGTCCCGCCGACGGACCCGATAGCAGTCGCTTCGGCGGACCCGATGGCAGTCCTCTCGGCGAGCCCGGTAGCAGTCCCTTCGGCGCACCCGATGGCAGCCCCGTCGGCGGACCCGACGGCAGTCCCTTCGGCGAGCCCGATCGCCGTCCCTTCGGCGCACTCGGTGGCAGTCCCGTCAGCGCGCCCGATGGCAGCCCCGTCGGCGGACCCGACGGCAGTCCCTTCGGCGAGCCCGATCGCCGTCCCTTCGGCGCACTCGGTGGCAGTCCCGTCGGCGCACCCGGTGGCAGCCCCGTCGGCGCACCCGGTGGCAGCCCAGTCAGCGCACCTGGCGGCGAACCCGATAGCAGTCCCTTCGGTGCACCTGGCAGCGGACCCGGTGGCCGTCCCATCGGCGGCTCCGTCGGCGGATCTGGTGGCCGTCCCATCGGCGGCCCCGTCGGCGCATCCGGCAGCGGCCCCGTCGGCGGACCCCGCCGCGCTGCCCCCCGCCGATGCCGACGCCGGATGCGTGTACCGGCGGCCCGCGTGGGTGGCGGTGCCGGCCCCGCGTGCGTCGGCCGAACCGCCCCGGACTCTGTTGCTCGTCAGTGACGACTCGGAGTTGCGGGACGCCGTCACCGAGCGGCTCGCCGGTAGCGGTACGCGGCTCGTTCTGGTCGGTTCCGGATGCGAGTTCGCGCAGACGGGCGACGCCTCCTACACCTTCGACCCGCGGGTGCGCCGGCATCACCGGCTGTTGGCCGAGCGGCTGACGGCCCGTGGGCTGCGCCCGGACGCGGTCGTCCACGCGCCCGTGGATCCCGCCGGCGACGACCCGGCGGACCTGCTGGAGCGGTCCCTGCACTCCTGCTTCCGGCTGGCCACCGCTCTGCTGTCGGAGGCCGGCACCCGTCCACTGCGTCTGGTGCACGCGCACACCTCGCCGTCCGGCGCGCCGCAGCCCTGGCACGCGGCCGTCGCCGGGCTGCTGCGCACCCTCGGCCTGGAGCACAGCCGGTTCTCCGGTTCCCGGGTGGCGTTCGAGGGCCCCAGCGCCGCGCCCAGCGCCGCCGAGCGGGCCGAGCGGCTCCTGGCCGAGGTCGCGCTCGGCGCGGCCGGGGAGGCGGAGGTGCGGTACCGCGACGGAGCGCGCCTGGTGAAGGCGCTGGAGGAGTACACGCCGACGCAGGCCGGGGACGCGCCGACGGGCATCCGGCCGGACGGCACCTATCTGATCACCGGCGGTGCCGGTGCGCTCGGCCTGGTCTTCGCCCGGCACCTGGCGGAGCAGGGCCCGCTGAACCTCGTACTCGCCGGCCGTTCGGCCCCCTCCCCCGCCCTGCGCCGGACACTGGACGACCTCAGCGCGGCGGGCTGTTCGGCCTCCTACGTCCAGGCCGACGTCTCCGCCGCCGCGGACGTGGAGCGGCTGGTCTCGACCGTGCGCGCCCGCCACGGTGCCCTGCACGGCGTGATCCACGCGGCCGGGGTCACACGCGACGCGCGGGCCGTGGAGAAGGACGAGGCCGCGTGGGACGCCGTACTGGCGCCCAAGGTGTCGGGCGCACTCCACCTCGACCGGGCCACCCGTGACGAGGCCCTCGACTTCTTCGTCCTGTTCTCCTCCGTGGTCGCGGAGACTGGCAACCCGGGCCAGTGCGACTACGCCGCCGCCAACGCCTTTCTGCACGCCTTCGCCGAGGAGCGCGCCGCGCGGTGTGCCGTCGGCGAACGGCAGGGCCGTACGGTCGCTGTGGCGTGGCCACTGTGGGAGGCGGGCGGCATGACCGTGGACGGGCCCACGCGGGAGCTGTTCGCGCGGAAGTGGGGCATGGCCCCCATGTCCACACCGGCGGGGCTGCGGGCCTTCCACCGGGGGCTCGCGGGGGCCGAGCACAGTTTCGCCGTCGTACAGACGGCGGCCGGCCACGCGCCAGCGCAGGCCGTGCCGGGCGCGGTTCCTACCGCGCGCGCCGACGTTCCGGCCGGTGCGGTGGAGCGGTCGCGCGAGCGGGCCGTGGCCGACCTCCGGGCGATGGCCGCGTCCTTCCTCCTCGTCGACGAGGAGGAGGTCGAGCTGGACGCCGACCTGATGGAGCTGGGCTTCGACTCGATCTCCCTCACCGAGCTGATCAACGAGGTCAACTCCCGGTACGGGCTCGACCTGCTGCCCACGGTCCTCTTCGAGTGCGCGAACCTGCGTGCGTTCGCCGACCACCTCGCCGAGCACCACCCGGCCGCCCTGGCGCCCGCCGACGCTCCCGCGCGGCAGAGCACACCGGCGGGGACGCAGACCGAGGCGCCGGTCACCGAAGCCCCGGCCGGGGAAACTCCGGAAAGTCCCGCCAGGGAAGCGCCGGAAGCTCCGGCCGAGAAAGCCGCTGCCCCGGAGATCTCCCCTATGGACCGTGCCACCGGGGCCACCGGGGCCACCGCCGTGGCCGTCATCGGCATGGCCGGCGTGCTGCCCGGCTCCCCCGATCTGGACGCGTTCTGGGAGAACCTGGCGGCCGGCGCCGACCTCGTCGGACCCGCGCCCGCGGACCGCACCGAACTGCACGCACACCCCGACACCGCCGCCGTGCGGGGCGGGTTCATCGAGGACATCGGTGCCTTCGACGCCGGCCTGTTCTCCGTCTCCCCGAAGGAGGCGGCGCTGATGGACCCGCAGCAGCGGCTGTTCCTGCGGGCCGTGTGGCGCGCGATCGAGGACGCCGGATACCGTCCCGCGGACCTGGCCGGCACGGACACCGCACTGTTCGCCGGGGTCTCGACCAACGACTACGGCGATCTGCTCAGCGGTGCGGGCACCGAGGTCCAGGCCCACACGGCGAGCGGGGTCGCGCACTCCATCCTGGCCAACCGCGTCTCGCACCTGCTGGACCTGCGCGGCCCGAGCGAGGCGGTGGACACGGCCTGTTCCAGCGCTCTGGTCGCGGTGCACCGGGCGGTACGGGCCCTCGCCGCCGGCGACTGCACGGCGGCGATCGTGGGCGGTGTCAACGCCTTGCTGAGCCCTGGTCTGTTCACCGCGTTCACGAAGTCCGGGATGCTGAGCCCGGACGGCGCCTGCAAGACCTTCGACAAGGACGCGAACGGCTATGTGCGGGGTGAGGGTGTCGGCGCGGTGCTGCTCAAGCCGCTCGCCGCGGCCGAGGCGGACGGCGACCACATCCACGCCGTGATCCGGGGCACCGCGGTCAACCATGGGGGCCGTTCCGCCTCCCTCACCGCGCCCAACCCCGAGGCTCAGGCCCGGGTCCTGGTCAAGGCGTACCGGGAGGCGAGCTTCTCCCCGGACACCGTCACCTTCATCGAGGCGCACGGCACCGGCACCCGGCTCGGCGATCCTGTGGAGATCGAGGGTCTGAAGAAGGCGTTCCGCCAGCTGTACGACGACTGGGGCCTGCCCGCGCCGGCGCGACCGCACGTCTCGATCGGCTCGGTGAAGACCAACATCGGCCATCTGGAGGCCGCGGCGGGTATCGCGGGTCTGCTCAAGACGCTACTGGCCCTGCGCCACGGCGAGTTGCCGCCGACGCTCCACTTCCGCGAAATCAACCCGTATCTCCGGCTGCGGGATACGCCGTTCCGGATCAACGACCGGCGTCGGCCGTGGGACGGCGTCCCCGGCCCGGACGGGCGCCCGCTGCACCGCGCGGGCGTCAGCTCGTTCGGCTTCGGCGGGACGAACGCCCATGTGGTCGTGGAGGCGTACACCCCCCGGGCCGTCCCGGCCCCGGCCCCGGCCCCGGCGCCGACCGGGGAGCCGTACGTCCTGCCGCTGTCCGCCCCGGACGAGGAGGCACTGCGTGCCTACGCGGACCGGCTGGCCGGCCATCTGTCCGCGCACCCCGAGCTGGAACCGGCCCGGGTGAGCGCCACACTTCAGTTCGGCCGCGCGGTCCTCGCCCAGCGGCTGTGCGTGGTCGCCCCGCGACAGGATCAGGCGGTACGGCTGCTCAGGGCGGCCGCGGCGGGCGAGCGCGGCGCGGAGGGCGTGCTCGCCGCCGGGGCGGACGAGGCCGGCGAGGACGCGTTGTCGCGCACGCTGGCCACCCGGTGGGCCGCCGGCGACACCGTCGACTGGAGGCCGCTGTGGCCCGGTGGACGGCCCCGCCGACTCCCGTTGCCGGGCTTCCCGTTTTCCCGCCGCGCGCACTGGTTCGACGCGCGCACCACCGAGCGCCAGGTCACGGCCGAACCCGACAGGGAGAACGTCTTGTCGTCACAGCCCCAAGCACAGGACCGCCCCGGTCATGTCCCGGCCCGGCAGCGCGGTCCCAAGGTGCGCCTCGCCCCGCCTGCCGCCACCGCACAAGCCCGGACGCCGTCTCCCACGACCCGGCCGGCAGCGGTGCCCGAGCCGCCCGCCGAGCCCCGGCCGGCAGCGGTCTCAGAGCCGCCTGCCGACCCCCGGCCGTCGCGAACGGCCGTCGGCCCAGCGCCCGGGTCCGCGTCCGCAACCGGCCCCGCGCCCGCGTCCGCGACCGGCCCCGCGCCCGCGTCCGCGACCGGCCCCGGGCCCGTCCCCTCAGAAACCGCCCCCGCAACGCCCGGAACCGGTGCTCCCCCGGCAACCGAGATCGCGGCCCTGATACGCGACCAGATCGCCGAGATCCTGGACCTCGCCCCCGAGAACATCGGTCCGGACCAGCCCTTCGCGGAACTCGGTCTGGACTCGATCTTCCGCATGGACCTCATCCGGGCGGTCAACGCCCGCTACGGCCTGGAGCTACAGATCGCCGAGATCTACGACCAGGACACGGTCACCCTGCTTACCGCCTTCGTGCACGACACCCTCGCGGCCGCGCCTCCCGGCGAGGTCCGGGCGGCCGGCGACACCGCCCCTGATCCCGCCGTGCTCCTCACCCGGTTGCTCACCCACACCCTCGACCGCCCGCTCGACCCGGCGCTGAGCTTCACCGACAACGGCCTGACCTCTTTCGACATGCTGCGTTCCGTCAGCTGTCTGGAGCGCCGCTTCGGCGCCCTGCGCAAGACGCTGCTGTTCGACCGGCCGACCGTCGCCGACGTCGTCGCGCATCTCACGGAGACGCACGGGGCGGACCGGGTGCGCGAGGCCCTCGCCGGGGAGCCGGCCGACGACGAGCGGGACCACCGCGACGGCCCGGTGCGGCTCGGACCCGCGGCCGCCTCGTTCCCGCAGGCGCCCACGCCGTCGGCGGCCGGTGCGGCACCCGGCACGGAGCCGCTGATCGTACGGAAGAAGAAGCTCGACGGCCTGCCGGGCATCCGCGCGCTGCTGGACCGGATGGACGCGGCCCACGGCAAGGAGGGCGGCCTCGCGGGCCGGGACATCGCTCCCCTCGCCTTCGTCGGTGCCGACCGCGAGGGCTACTTCAACTTCTCCCGGCGCGACGGCGATGTCTTCGCCTGGAGTTACGTCGGCTCCGAGGAGTACTTCCCGGTCCTGGTCCGCGAGTACGTCGAGTACGGCCGGCGGCACGGCCTGCGGGTGTCCTTCCTGTCCCTGCTGCGGGTGACGGAGGTGGGCGGCATCCCGTTCACGGCGACACCGTTCGGGGCGGTGCAGCGGCTGGAGGATCTTTCCGGCTTCTCCCTGTCCGGCGGCCGGATGTCCCGGCTGCGCTACATGGTGCAGCGGTTCCGGAAGGCCGGTGAGTGCCGCGCCGAGGAGTACCGCCCAGGCACCGACCCGGGGCTGGACGAGCGGATCGCCGGGATGATCGGACGCTGGGGCGACGGCAAGCAGATGGTCAACCCGTATGTGGCGATCGTCCGGGAGGAGCTGCGCGCCGGCCTCCTCGCCGAGCGGCATCGCATGTTCCTGACCTGGCTGGACGGTGAGCTGGCGAACGTGGTCATCGTCACCCGGATCCCGTCCGAGAACGGCTATCTGCTCGACCTGGAGTTCTATCCGAAGGACATGCCGCTGGGCGGGCTGGAGTTCGCGATCGTCGAGATCATCGGCACGCTGGCGGCGGAGGGTTCGGAGCTGTTCAGCTTCGGCGCCAGCTTCGGGGTGAAAGTGTGCGACTCCCCCAACGCCGACCCGGCCATCGAGGCGGGGCTGGAGGAGCTGCGTTCGGCGGGCATCTTCGGCGAGGGCAACTTCCAGTTCAAGAACAAGTTCCGGCCCACGAACCTGCCCATCTACCTGTGCCAGCCGGCGGACGCCGAGCAGACCGGTGTCTCCGACGTGATCCTCATGATCGCCAACCCGGATGTGTCGGCCGACGCCCCGGGACAGCTCACCGAAACCACATCGGCCATGCCCTCCGCCCCTGCCGCCAAGGCCCCGGCCGAGACCCCGGCCCCGCCTGCCGCCGCCGCTCCGTCGCTCCTGCCCCCGGCCGCCCCCACCGATGCGGAGCGCCGGGCCGGGCTGCTGGCCGCCCACGGGCACAATCCGGTGGTCCTCGCCCACGCGGACGTCGACATCGATCTGATCACCGACTCCTGGGCCGAGCTGGAGACGCCCGCGGTCACCACCGCCGTCACGGAGCTGCGCGAGCGGGTTGCCGCCCGCCGGGACGTCCCGGAGCAGATGCCACCGCCCTGGCTGCCGTACGACCATGTCGTGGTGGCCGGCTCGGGCCGCTCCGCCGAGGCGCTCCTGTGCCGGTCCTGGCCCGGCCGCCGCGGTGTCGTGCTGCACAACGGGCTGTTCCCGACCTGGATCTTCAACCTGCTGGACCAGGGCTTCACCCCGGCCGTCGTACCGGCCCGGGACGCCGGAGAACGGGTGTTCGCCGGTGACCTGGACGTGGCCGCGCTGCGCGCCCGGCTGCGCGACGAGGCGGACCGGGTCTCGTTCGTCTGTGTGGAGCTGAGCGGCAACGCCGGCGGCGGCCACCCGGTGTCGTTGGCCGGCCTGCGTCGGGTGCGGGAGGCGGCGGACGCCCACGGGGTCCCGCTGGTCCTGGACGCCACACGGATCGCGGAGAACGCCGCCTTCGTCGCGGCTCACGAGGCCCCGGAACGCGGTCGCGGGCTGTGGGAGGTGGTGCGGGACCTGCTGTCGCTCGCGGACAGCGCGACCCTGAGCCTGTCCAAGGACTTCGGGCTGGACTTCGGCGGCCTGGCCGCCACGCGGGATCCCGCGCTCGGCGCCCGGCTGCGCGAGCACATCGCCCTGCACGGCCGTGAACTGGGCCTCACGCGGCGCAAGATGGTGGACGCGGCGCTGCACGACACCGACGGCGTCGCGGCCCGTACCGCCGGCCGGATGGCGGCCGTACGGACGCTGTGGCAGGGCCTGCGCGACGGCGGGGTGCCGGTCCGCGGCGAGGTCGCGGCCGGGCACTGTGTGCTGCTGGACGTGGCGCGCATGCCGTGGTTCGACGGGTTCGAGCACCCCGTGGCGTCCTGTCTCGCCTGGATCTTCCACCGGACGGGCGTCCGTGGCGGTCCTCACCTGGCCGCCTCCGGCGGCCCGGACGAGACCGGCTCGCTGATCCGGCTGGCCGTGCCCGCCGGGTTCTCGGTCGCCGAGGCGCAGGAGGTGGCGGCCCGGCTGGTCGCGCTGTTCCGCGCCCCCGGGGACGTGCCCGAACTGCTCGCCGTGGAGCCGGCGCAGGCCGACCGGGCGGCCGGCGGTGACGCGACCGTACGGGCCGCGCTCGGCCGGTACCATCCCGCGGCGGGCGTGCCCGAGGACGTACGCCGGGCGATGCGCGAGCAGCACGCGCCCGCGGACGACAACGCGCAGGTCCTGCTGGACGCCAACCCCTCCGTGGCGCGGGCCGTGCTGGACCTGCCGGACGGGCGGGCCGAGGTGTTCAGCGCCGGTGCGGGCCCGGTCGTGCTCCTCATGCACCCGTTCAACATCGGGGCCGGGGTGTTCGCCCGTCAGTTCGCCGAGCTGACCGGGCGGTTCCGGCTGATCAGCGTGCATCACCCGGGGGTGGGCGCCAGCACCGGGTCCGCGCTCACCCTCGACGACATCGTGCGACGGTACACGGACGTACTGGAGCGGCTGGACGTCGGCGGTCCCGTGCACGTGGTCGGCGCCTCCTTCGGCGGCCTGGTCGCCCAGAGCTTCGCGCTCGCTCACCCGGAGCGGACCCGGTCGCTGACGCTGCTGGGCAGTTCGTACAAGGTCGGCAACCGCAACGGCGAGGTGAACCGGCTGGCGACGGTGGCGGCCGAGGACTTCGACCGGCTGGAGCAGCGGTCCGGGTCGGAGCGGTTCCGCCGGGAGCGACCCGACCTGGAGAAGCTGCTGCTGCGCTGCGAGAGCATGGACGCCCAGACGGGGCTGCGCTATCTCGACGTGTTCGCCTCGCAGGCCACCCTGCTGGAGCGGCTCCCGGACATCGCCGTGCCCACGCTGATCCTCCAGGGCAGCCACGACACGGTCATCCCGCTGAAGACGGCCCATCTGCTGCACGGCGCGATTCCGGACGCACGGTACGCGGAGATTCCCGACGCGGGCCACTTCCCCGGGCTGACGTCCGCGGCAGAGGTGCACGCGAGGCTCGTGCCGTTCCTGGACGAGCACGGCGGGGCCGAGCGGTGAGCCGGGCCACCGTCACGCCCCCGCTGCCGGCCCCGGGCGCCACGCCGCGGCGACTGGGCGACAGCGGGTTGTACCGGACCGAGCTGGTCAGGCCCGGCATGTGCGGGCACAACTCGCTGTTCGTCGGCCAGATCGGCGACTGGACCTGGGACGCGGTCGCCGCCGTGTGCGGCACCGACGTCCTGGGCGCGCGGAGCCCGGAGGGCGCGCCGACCTATCTGTCCTTCTACTACTACCGGCTGCGCGGCAGCCGCCGGTTCCATCTGCGGACGCCCGGGTTCGGGGACCGGCTGCACATCGCCTCGCGCGTGTTCGGCTTCGGCAGCGAGTCGGTGCTCACCCTGCACCGCATCACCCGGACCCCCGTGGGCGAGGCACCGGACGCCGCCGTGCCCCCGCCGCCCGTCGACCCGGACGAGTTCTACGCCTTCGGCGACGACGGGACGCTGTACGTGGAGAACTTCAACCGCTGGGTCACCCGCAGCAAGGCCGACAGCAACGAGAACCTGGTGCGGTCCTCGCCGCCCGACTTCCGGCACGAACACCTTCCCCTGCTGCCCGAGGCGTACTCGCCCCGGCTGGCCTGCCACACGGCCCGCACCCGCGGCTCCTTCCTCCCGGACAAGCCGGACGGTTTCGTGCCGCTCGGCGCGGAGCTGCGGGCCGAGTACGCGGTGGAGCCGTCCCGTGACCTCAACGGCGCGGGGCTGCTCTATTTCGCCTCCTACTTCTCCATCGTCGACTGGGTACTGCTGCGGCACTGGCGCGCGCTGGGCCGCCCGGACGCCGCGTTCCTCGACCGGGTCGTCGTGGACCAGCGGCTGTGCTACCTCGGCAACGCCGACCTCGACGCGGTCCTGTCCGCCGGGGTGCGGGCCTGGCACCGGCCCGGCGATCCGTCCGCCACCGAAATCTTCGACGTCGTCCTCGATGACGCGCGCACCGGCCGTGCCCTCGCCGTGTGCACGCTCACGATCACTCAGAAAGCGGCCCGCCCATGACACCGACCGACGGCGCGGATCGCGCCGAGACCACCCGGATCGTCCACGACACCATCACCGCGATCCTGCCCGGCGTGCCGCGTGGGGACATCCGGGGCGACCGGCATCTGAAGGACCTGGGTGCCGACTCGGTCGACCGGGTCGAGATCATCCTGTCGCTGATGGAGCGGCTCGGCGTGTCCGAGCCGATGTCCCGGTTCGGCGACGTTCCCGACATCGACGCTCTGATCGACCTGCTCTGTGCGACGAGGCGGCGCTGACATGACCGAGACCGCGGACTTCGCGACGCAGCGCCGGTACGGCATCGAGGCGCTGAACGTCTATGCCGGGCTGGCCCGTATCCCGGTGCCCGATCTGGTCGCCGGGCGGGGCCTGGATCTCGCGCGCGTCGACAACATCATGATGCGGGAACGCTCCGTCGGGCTGCCCTTCGAGGATCCCGTCACCAACGCGGTCAACGCGGCGCGGCCGCTCCTGGACGCGTTGTCCCCGGCCGACCGGGACCGGATCGAGCTGCTGGTGACGTCCACCGAGTCGGGGCTCGACTACAGCAAGTCGGTGTCCAGCTATGTCCACGAGTACCTGGGACTGAGCCGCAACTGCCGGCTGGTGGAGGTCAAGCAGGCCTGTTACGCGGCGACGGCGGCGGTGCAGCTGGCCATCGGGTACACCGCCTCGGGGGTGTCGCCCGGCGGGAAGGCGCTGGTGATCGCGACGGACGTGGCCCTGGTCGACGCGCGCGCGGGGCTGGCCGAGCCGGCGACCGGGCACGGCGCCGCGGCCGTCCTGATCGGTGACGCGCCCCGCATCCTCACCTCCGACCTCGGCGCGTTCGGCACCTACAGCTACGAGACGCTGGACTCGGCCCGGCCCACACCCGAGTTCGACATCGCCGACGTCGACCGGTCGCTCTTCGCGTATCTGGACTGTCTGACGAACAGCTTCGAGGACTACCGCTCGCGGGTGGAGGCCGCGGACTTCGCCACGACCTTCGACCAACTCGCGATGCACACCCCGTTCGCCGGGCTGGTCAAGGCCGGACACCGCAAGATGATGCGGGCGTCCGGGGAGGTGTCGGCGCAGGCCGTCGAGGAGGACTTCCAGCGCCGGGTGGCCCCCTCGCTCGTCTATCCGGCGCTGGTCGGCAACCTGTGCTCGGGATCGGTGTACCTGGCGCTGGCCAGCCTGCTCGACCATGCGGGGCTGGAGCGTCCCGCCCGGGTGGGCCTGTACGCGTACGGCTCGGGCTGCTCGTCCGAGTTCTTCAGCGGGGTGGTCGGCCCGGACTCCCGTACGGCGCTGGCGCCGATGCGGATCGGCGAGCGGCTGGACGGCCGCACCCGCATCGGCTTCGGCGCGTACACGGAGCTGCTGAAGGACACGCTGCGCTGTCTCGTCCCGGAGAAGCACCGGACGGTCGACGTAGACCGGCACGCCTCCTTTCTGCCGGCCGAGCGGCTGCTGGTGCACACCGGGACGAAGGACTTCCACCGCCAGTACGCCTGGACCTGACCGCACGCCCCCGCACGACGACGAGAACGGACGCAAGCATGGACATCGACAGGCACGACAGCGGGCCGCTGACCGAGCGGTCGCCGCTCTTCGAGGCGATCCGGCGCAATGTGCTGGTGGTGGTCCCGGACCTGGACCCGGCGCAGATCACCCTCGACCGCTCGCTGAGCGACCTGGGCTGCAACAGCGTCGACCGGGCCGACGTGGTCACCATGACCATGGAGGACCTGGACATCCAGGTGCCGGTCACCGAGTTCGCCGCGGTGCACGATCTGCGCACGCTCGCCGAGCTGCTGGACCGGCACCGCGGCGGCCGGGGATGACCTCGGACGTCGTGGTCACCGGCACGGGTGTGCTGTGCGCGCTCGCGCAGGACACCGCCTCGTTCGGCGCGGCGCTGCGGGCCGGCCGCAGCGGTGTCACGGCCCGCCCGGGCGGCACCGCCCCTGGTGCGCCGGGCCCGGTGCTCACCGCCGACCTGTGCGACTTCCGGTTCGCCGAGGCGGTGGCGGCCCGGCAGCGGCTGCCGGAGCGGCTGCGGCGGGATGCCCTGCGGGTCGCGGGACGCTCGCCGTTGCCGGTGCAGGCGTCGGTGGCGGTGGCGCTGGAGGCGTGGGAGTCGGCCGGACTGTACGACCGGGGCGGGGCACCGCGCCCGGACCGGGTCGCCCTGGTGGTGGCCGGGCACAACCTGGGCGGGGCGGAGGCGGAGCGGGTGCGGCCCCGCTACGAGAAGGACCCGTCGTACCTGCCGCCGCGCTACGCCCTCCACTTCCAGGACACCGACCACGTGGGCACGGTCAGCCGGATTCTCGGCGTCACCGGTGAGGGGTGCACGGTGGGCGGCGCGTCGGCCAGCGGTTCGGTCGGCATCGCCCACGGTGCCCGGCTCGTGGCCTCGGACGACGCCGACGTGTGCGTCGTGGTGGGCGCGCTCACCGAGCTGTCGGCGCTGGAACGGCAGGCGTTCTTCAACCTCGGGGCGATGGCGGGCGGTGCCGGCACGGACCGGCCGGCCACCCGGTGCCGGCCCTTCGACCGCGACCGGGAGGGCTTCGTGCCGGGCCAGGCCGCCGCGTGCCTGGTGCTGGAGTCGGCCGCGCACGCCCGGGCCCGGGGTGCCGTACCGCTGGCCGGCCTGCCCGGGTGGGCGGTGCGGCTGGACGGCAACAACCTGGCGGACCCGAGCGAGGAGGGCGAGGCACGGACGATGGCCGCGGCGCTCGTCCGGGCCGGGCTGCCGCCGGAGCGGATCGGGTATGTGAACACGCACGGTACGGCGTCCCGGCTGGGGGACGACACGGAACTGCGGGCGCTGCGCCGGGTGTTCGGTGCGGCCGTGGGCCGGCCGTGGACGAACGCGACGAAGGGGCTGACGGGCCACGGCCTGTGCGCGGCCGGGGTGGTGGAGGCCGTGGCGACGGTGGTGCAGCTGCGCGGCGGCTTCCTGCATCCGAACGCCAACCTGGCCCGCCCCATCGACGACGGCATCCGCTTCGTGGGTGCTCGGGCCGAGAGCGCCGAGGTGGAGTTCGCGCTCTCCAGCAGTTTCGGATTCGGCGGATTCAACGCCTCGGTGGTTCTGGCGCGCCGGGCATGACCGGTCCTGGCGCACACCGGTACCGGACGGACGGCACGGACAGCCGAAGGGGACGAGGAGGAGTCACCGTGACGGGACCGACTGCGGCACGGGAGCCGGCGCGGGGACCCGAGGGACCGCGGAAGTGGCTCGCGGGCGGGGTCGGCCGGTTCGCTCCCGACGCCGGTGTCCGGCTGTTCTGCTTCCCCCACGCGGGCGGAGGGACGGCGCTGTTCCGGCCGTGGCGGACGACGCTCGCACCGGAGATCGACGTGTGCCCGGTCCTCCTGCCCGGCCGGGAGTCCCGGCTGCACGAGTTGCCGTACCGACGGGTGGAGCAGGTGATCGACCCGCTGTGCGAGGTCGTCGCGGCGCATCTGGACCGGCCGTACGCCTTCTTCGGGCACAGCATGGGGTCCGTGCTGGCCTACGAGGTGGCCCGCCGCTTCACCGACGGGCCGTTCGGAGGGCCGCGGGCCCTGGTGGTGTCGGGGCGACGGGCGCCGCAGCTCGCGTCGGGGCGGCGGATGTTCTCCATGTTGCCGGACGACGCGTTC
Source organism: Streptomyces sp. NPDC029138 (assembly GCF_055564375.1). Lineage (NCBI taxonomy): Bacteria > Bacillati > Actinomycetota > Actinomycetes > Kitasatosporales > Streptomycetaceae > Streptomyces > Streptomyces sp. NPDC029138. The sequence goes on along the minus strand of NZ_JBVHWM010000024.1, from coordinate 2,113 downwards.
CTGGCCGAGCTGAGCGCGTTGAACGGCACGCCCGTGGAGGTGCTGGGCCAGCCGCAGCTGCTGGCCGCGTTCCTGCCCGCGCTGCGCGCCGACTTCGAACTGAACGAGCTGTACCGGCCGTTGCCGGGTCCGCGGCTGTCCTGCCCGGTCGTCGCCTACATGGGGGCGGACGATCCGGAGGTGGACTGCGCCGAGCTGGCGGGCTGGCACGAGACCACCACGGACGAGTTCGTCCTGCGGGTGCTGTCCGGTGACCACTTCTACCTCAAGGACGGGCGGCCGGACGTACTGGCGCGCGTGCGGCAGGACCTGGGGCAGGCGGCGCACCGGGGGCGGCTCAGTCCTCGGCGGCCAGCTCGTACAGGGCGTTGACCGTCTTCCAGTTGCGGGTGGTGGCCGGGATGCCGAGACGGCGCTCGATGAAGGCGTTGTTGAGTTTGGTCCTGCCGTACCCGCCGGGGACGTGCAGGTGGATCTCGTCACCGGACAGGGTGAATTCGGCGGTCTCTCCGGCCGGGACCTCCAAGCGGCCGGCCTGCTCGGCGGTCGGCGCCTGGGCGAGGAAGGTGACGTGCAGCTTGGTCGGGTCGTCCTCCCGGTCCAGGTACGGGTTCCCGGCGAGGGTGCGCGCCATGGACTCGGAGGTGCGCAGCAGCACCGTGACGGACACACCGAGGTCGTCGACGATCCGCTTTTCGATGCTCGCGGCGAGTTCGGCCGGAGACTGCGCGTCCGGGGCGTCGAACACCACGTTCCCGCTCTGGAGATAGGTCTGTACTACCTCGAATCCCATGGTGGTGAACAGTCCGCGCAGATCCTTCATGGCAATCTTCGCATTGCCGCCGACATTGATTCCACGCAGAAGCGCGATGTGCTTCGTCATGGCACCAACCTCTCACACGCCGGTGCGGCGGACAACGAACTCCCGTTCACGGCAAGCACTCAATACTGAGCAGACCCGCGGACGTACGCCGGGAAGAATCGGAAACGTCTTCGTCCTCTGCTCCGATTCACGCTGGGAGTTCCCGCCATGTCCGATGAATCGCCTGTGGTGATGCCCCCGGAGGCGTTTGCCATCCCGTCCGCGCAGTACCAGACATCGGTGCCGCTCGACCAGCTCCTGCACTCGGCGAACGCCGGCGTCATCGTCGACCGGGTGGGTCTGATCCGAAGCGAGTACCGGTCGGAGGCGCGGATCTTCGCCAGGGAGCTGGCCGAGTACATCAACACCCATCAGGTGGGCGTCGCCTCGGTGTATGTCTACGAGGAGACGTTCGGCCGCAAGGACCAGATCCACTGGCTGATCCATGTGAAGTCACTCGAGGACTACGAGACGTTGGTGCGGATGGGCAGCACCGACGCCGGGTTCCGGGACATCTTCACCAAGGAGCGCATAGCGCCGGAGAAGGGCGGCGGCACCTGGGACCGCATGTTCGCCGACGGCTCCCTCACGGAGACCGTGCTGCTCCCGCAGTTCACCGGCATGTACGGCACCGGGGTCGACGGCGACGGACAGGCTCAGCGCCCGAGGCTGGGCGGCGCCGCGGTGGTCCCGCCCGCGCAGGCCCAGACGTCCCTGCCGCCCGAGGAGACGATGAACTCGGCGACTGCGGGCATCCTGATCCACCGGGTGGGCCAGCTGACCTACGAATTCCGCACCGAGGGCCGGCAGTTCGCCCGGGACGTGGCGGAGGCGATCAATGCGAAGCAGGGCGGTGAGGTGACCGTGTTCCTTTACGAGGAGGCGTTCGGCACCTCCGACCGCATCCATTGGTTCATCCACATGAAGTCGCTGGCGTCCTATTACTCACTGATCGACATGCGCGCGTGGATGGAGGACGACGTCCGGGACGTCTACACGAAGGAGCGGATCGCCCCTGAGAAGGGCGGCGGCACCTGGGACCGGATGTTCATCGACGCGACGCTGTCCGACCTGGCGCTCACGCCCCAGCACTGGGGGATGTACACGACGCGGAAGATCGCGATGCCCGAGGCCGGGACGGCCTGAGCGGCAGCCCGGGGGGGGGGGGGGGGGGGGGGGGGGGGGGGGGGGGGGGGGGGGGGGGGGGGGGGGGGGGGGGGGGGGGGGGGGGGGGTGGGGGGGGGGGGGGGG